>DATMZX010000428.1:0-27738 GCA_035573235.1 Gemmatimonadales bacterium | reverse complement strand
GCGCACCAGCGCGTACTGCACGACGCCGCGCATCCGACGCACGTGACGTTGCCCGTGATTCCGCGCTGATGAGCGCGCTGCTGGTGCTGATGTGGCTCGCGGGGATACTCGCGGGCGTCATTCACGTGGCGATCTTCTGCATGGAAAGCCTGTGGTGGACGACCCCGAAGGTGCGTGCGCGGTTTCGTCAGTCTGCAGAGCAGGCGGACGCAAACCGGTTGTTCGCGTTCAACCAGGGTTTCTACAATCTGTTTTTGGCCCTCGGCGTGTTCGCGGGGCTCGCCCTGGTGTTGGCCGGCCATCCTGGCGCGGGGCTGACGCTCGCGACGTGGAGCTGCCTGTCGATGTTCGGCGCGGCCGTGGTGTTGGCAGCATCAGCGCCGCAGATGAAGCGCGGTGCACTCATTCAAGGCACGGCTCCGCTGCTTTTCCTGCTGCTCGAACTTGTTCACTGGGCCCTGTAAGGAGAACGAATGCCAGACAGCCTTCTCGTCACCACAACGATGTCTATTGAAGGGTATCGAATCAGCGAGTACAAAGGCCTGGTTCGCGGAATCGTCGTGCGGTCACCAACCATCGGACAAGGGATTCTCGGCGGGCTCAAGCAGATCGTCGGCGGGCAAATCGGCGCCTATGCCGAGATGTGTGAGCAGGCGCGCGAGCAAGCGTTCGAGCTGCTGCTGCAACATGCGCGCGAGCTCCATGCGGACGCGGTCGTGGGAATCCAGTATGAGAGCTCGGAAGTCGGGCGCCAGGGATCCGCGACCGAAGTCCTGTGCTACGGTACCGCGGTGAAGTTGCAGCGCGCATGAACTACAGGCGCGTCGTGCTGGCGGCACTGACGGCGACGGCCTGCGCCGGCCGCAGCCGCGCACCGGCCGACACCCGTCCCGCCGTGGCCGACACCGCGGAGCAACAGAGCCACACGACGGCGCTGCTGCAGGCGGTGAGCGCCGTGAACGACAACGTGGTCTGGGTATCCGGCCACCATGCAACCTGGGCGCGCACGACTGATGGTGGCCGCACCTGGGTTGCGGGCGCGATGACGGGGCCCGATTCCATCCTCCAGTTCCGCGACGTGCAGGCGGTGAGCGCCACGACCGCGTACCTGCTCGCCGCCGGACCCGGCGACAGCTCGCGCATCTACAAGACCACCGACGCGGGGCAGAGCTGGCATTTGCAATTCATCAACCGCGACCCCGCGGCGTTCTACGACTGCTTCGGCTTCTGGGATGCGACCCACGGCATTGCGGTGAGCGACGCCGCGCACGGCAAGATGATCGTGATTCGCACCGAGGACGGCGAGCACTGGAGTCCGATCGCCGAGGACGGGATGCCGGCAGCCGTGCCGACGGAAGGGTCGCCCGCGGCAGGTGGCACCTGTCTCATCGTGCACGGCAGCATGCGCGCCTGGTTCGGAACGGAGCCGGAGGCGCGCGTCTATCGCTCGAGCGATCGCGGCCAGCACTGGTCCATGGTGAAAATGCCGATTGTCTCCGGCGAAGCCGCCGGCGTCGCCACGCTGGCGTTCCGGGACGATCTGCACGGCATCGCGCTGGGCGGGCGCCTGCTCAAGCCGGACGACCGCAGCGACAGCGTGGCCGCGGTGACGACGGATGGTGGTGCAACGTGGACCCTCGTGAGTCGCCCGACGTTCAGCGGCGCCGTGTATGGTTCCGCGACACTTTCCGGCATGCCGGGCGGGGCCTACATCGTGGCGGGCCCCAAAGGACTGGACTGGACGGGGAACGACGGTAGTGTCTGGACGAGCCTCAGTAGCGCAGCGTATTGGGCCGTGGGCTGTACCGCGCACAATGTCTGCTGGGCAGTCGGCCCCCGCGGACGCATCACGCGCGTGGTCTTCGAGGGAGGACACTGATGGCCAAAGTCACCGGAATCGGCGGCGTCTTCTTCAAGAGCAGGGGCGACCATGCGGCACTGGCCGCATGGTACAAGAAACACCTGGGCCTGACGCTGGAGGATTGGGGCGGGGCGATCCTCAAATGGCCGGACGACAAGGCCGATGACAAGGGTCAGACCGTCTGGCACGTGGCGGGGAAGGACAGCAAGTGGTTCAGCCCCAGCACCTCGTCGTTCATGATCAACTACCGCGTCGACAATCTGGACGAGTTGGTCGAGCAGCTCCGTGCCGGCGGCGTGAAGATCGTTCAAGGCCCGGAGGCGGCCGAGAACGGGAAGTTCGCGTGGATCATGGACCCGGACGAAAACAAGGTCGAGCTGTGGGAACCGAAGGGTTGAGAAGTGGAATGTGACCGAGTCGCCCTCGCGACGGGTATTCCTATCTGATGCGCACGTTCCGGTTCATTCCAGCTCTCGCGCTGATCGCCGCCTGTCAGAACGGCTCGACATCGCCCATCGCGTACTGCACAGCCCCTCGCTCGATTGCGGTCCTCGTCACACCCGTCGACTCGGTCACGCAGGCGTCCGTAGCAACCGGCGCGCACGGCGTCGTGCACAGCGGCGCCTACGTGGACTCGCTGCGCCTGTCGTTTGACGGCGTGCTCGAAGGCGGAGACCAGCTGGGCACCTACGAGATCACGATCCAGCGACCAGGCTATCATGACTGGATCCGCACGAGCGTGCAGGTCACTCGGAAGGGCCCGTGCGGCAATGTCATCCCCGTGAGGCTGACCGCGCTACTGCAGCCCAGCTGACAAGCTGACGGCGCGCGATCGCGCGCGTAGAATACGGGATGTTCCAGGTGAACCTGCAGCAACTCCCCAGCATTCACCTCGCCGTCATCCGGCGTACAGCGAAGCCGGCCGAGCTGTCGCGCGTGGTTCCGGAGTGCTGCGGCTTGGTCTGGAATGCCGTGAAAGCTCAAGGGGCGCGGGGCGGGCGGCACGTCGCCCTCTACTGGGATGGCAGCATTCGACTGGAAGTCGGCGTCGAGCTGCTGAGCCCCTTTCAGGATCAGGGCGACGTCGTGCGTTCGGCCACCCCGAGTGGCTGGGTCGCCGCGGTAACGCACTTTGGTCCGTACGGCGGTCTCGGCGCGGCACACTCGGCGGTGCAGAATTGGTGTCGCACACACCAACATCGTCTCAGCGGTCCGAGCTGGGAGATTTACGGTCACTGGCAGCCCGAGTGGAACGCCGATCCGTCCAAGATTCGCACCGATGTTTTCTATCAGGTCGACACACCATGAAGCCCAAGACTCGCTTTGAGCACGCCGAGCCCATCCTGCGCGTGTCGAACATGCCGGCGAGCCTGCGCTATTACGTCGACGTACTCGGCTTCCGCAACGCCGACTGGGGCACGGACGAGTTCACATCCGTCGCGCGCGACGGCGCGTCCATTTACCTGTGCCGCGACGCCCAGGGATGCGCCGGTACTTGGGTTTGGGTTGGCGTGGAAGACGCGCAGGCGCTTTTCGAAGAGTATCAGGCCAGCGGTGCAAGGATCCGGCAGGGTCCGGTCAATCATCCTTGGGCGCTCGAGATCCAGATCGAAGATCCTGACGGACACGTGCTGCGCTTCGGGTCGGAGCCACTGTAGTGGCCGCTCAGCAGCGTACCTGGACGGGGCAGATCGTCGGCGTCTTCATCGTGCTCGTCATCGTGATCTGGTTCATCCAGATGCGGCGCGCCCCGATGAACCTGCTGGAACGCCGTGATTGCGAGACCGCCTACAGGGCAGCGCGAACCGCCGCCGACTCGAGTGCCGTCGACTCGCGGCAACCGCTCGAGGCGACGCGAGCGGACCGGCATGCGGTGACGTGTGGTGAATTGAGGAAAGCCGGGCAGCTGTAAGGCTAGGGCGTCAGCACCAGCGCCAACCGCGCGTTCTGCAGCGAATACTTGAGCCGGCCGGAGAACCCGCCGCCGCTCGAGCGCGGATCGAGCGTCACCTTGATCGACGTCAATCCATAACCCAGCTCGAAACCGACGTGCCGCGACGTGAAGTAGCGTGCGGCCGCGCCCCCCTCGTACACGGTTGCCCTGATGCGATCGATCTTGGCATACAATGCGCGCGCGTCGCTTTCGATATACCACTGATTACCGACCTGCCAGCGCCCGAACAACCCCAGGGAGCCCGTGGGACCAACCACGTTCGCGGAGCCCGACACCGGCACCAGCGCCGTGTCGGAGTTGCGCAGGCCGATGTCGATGAGCAGCGCGCCGAGGCCGAGCGCGAGACCGATCTGGCTGCGCGGCGCGGCATGGAAGGCGTAGCGATAGGTGAGGAACGCCTGGTCGGATTTGAGCTTCGAGTGTATCTCCATCCCGCGCGCGAAGCTGGTGTCGGCGAAGTAGATCGTGTCGCGGAGGACGCGCGAGCCGCTGCTGCGCGCCAACAGATAGCCGGCCTCCAGCTCGTGGCGACGGCCGGGACGCCAGCGCATCGCGAACCGCGGCTCCCAGGTGCGCTTCGACGCGCCAACGTCGTCGGGGCTGAACTCCGTGCCCGGCGACCCGTCGCTTGCATCCACGCGCACGTTGGAGCCGAGCCAGACCTGCGTGCCCGAGACCGTGAATTGGAGGCGGTCGTAGAGATGGCTGGGCGGCTGTTGCGTCTGTCCCAGCAGCGGGGAAGCAACGACGAAGCAGCACGCCACGGAAAGCTTCACGCATCTGTTCACGGGGTCGAATATACTCGTTAGTCTTCGGTGTGAGATCGTTCAGGACTGTCCTGTTGGTACTATGCCTCGCTCCCCTCCGGACGACGACCGCTCAATCAGGTCAGTGTCCGGAGATCGACACGACGGCGATCTGGGTGCAGGTCAACCGGGCGTGGTCAAACGAAGCGGGTTTGCATTGGAGCAACGACTCGCTGCGTCGTGTACTGCTCGAGCTGGTCGAACGGGATCAGGGAGCGCGTGAAGGCTTCGGCGCTCGAGTCACCGATACCACCTACATTCGCCGGCTGGTAAGCCTGGACTCGTCACTGGCCGCGACGATGAGCGGGATTCTCGAGCGGTACGGCCTTCCGACGAAATCGCTGGTGGGTCCTGAGGGATCGGATGCCGCGATGCTGATCGTGCAGCACAACTGGCCATTGCAGGAGCGCGTGCTGGCAATAGCGAAGTCGGCACCCCGGGGTCAGATCTCGCCAGAAAAGCTGGCCATCCTGGAGGACCGCGTGCTGGTGCACCAGGGCAAGCCGCAGCGACTTGGCTCGCAGTTCACGGCGAGGCCTGATGGCGTTTTCACATTCGCCCCGCTCGCCGACACCACGAAACTCGATGCTCGCCGCGCCGCCGTCGGGATGCCGCCGATGCGTCAGTACGTGTGCATGATGGACGAAGCGGGACTGCGCGTCGATCACACTTCGCTGCCGGCCGCCTTTCGCCCGTGAGTCGCCGGCTCGGCATGAACGTGCCGATCACCCGGCGCGACTTCCTGAACGGTACGCTGCTCGCGGGCGCCGGACTCGTGCTCGGCCCGCGTCTGCACGTCTCTCCCGCCGACGCCTGGAACGGCTACGGCGGCGTGGGCGACTACGCGCGCGCGCACGGCAACATGTACGACGACATGATCACCGCGCATCGCATGCGCGACGGCGAGTTCGAGCGCGCTGTTGCCGGCGCCATCGACACCGGCGAGATGTACGACTTGATCGCGGTGGGCGGCGGGATCAGCGGATTGGCCGCGGCAGTCTTCTTTCAGAAAAGACGCGGCGGCTCCTGCCTCATCCTCGACAACCACGCGATCTTCGGCGGGGAAGCGCGCCGCAACGAGTTCGACGTCGACGGCCAGACGCTCGTCGCCCACCAGGCCTCGGCCATCTTCCTCGTCCCCAAGAAGGGCGGCTACACCGACACGTTCTACAACCTGATCGGGATGGACCGCTCTGCATTCGACTATCAGAGCTGCGCCGAGATGCCGCTCTCGCATAGCCCGTACGACGAACCCGAGAACTACGGGTTCTACTTCGGACCGCCGTTCGGGAAGACCCCTGGCGTGTGGGTCATGAATCCATGGGAACGCCGCCTCGAAGGAGCGCCGCTCTCGGACGACGTCAAGGCGGATCTGCTGCGCTCGCAGGCAGTCGCCGAGCCGGGACCGATCCCGCAGACCGAAGGCGATGCCGTTTCGCGCCAGCTCGACACGATCACGCTCGAAGACTACCTGATGGCCCGCCACAAGATCGCCCGCGAGACGGTGCGCACCTTTCTCTCGCCCGTCGCCGGGGGCGGCTACGGCCTCGGCCCCGACGCGCTCTCCGCGTTCTGTAACTTCGCGATCGAAACGCAATTTCCCGAAGACGGCGACGACGCGCTCGGCGATCAGATGTTTCCGGACGGGAATTCCGGGTTCGTCCGGCTGATGGTGAAAACGTTGATCCCCGACGTCTTCCCCGGGCCCCGCACCGTCGACGCCGTGTGGCAGAATCGCATTCAATTCGGCGCGCTGGATCGCACCGGCCAGGCGACGCGGATTCGGCTGAATGCGACGGTCGTGCGCGTCGAGCATGCCGGCAGTCCCGGCAGCGCGGCGCACGTCGTCGTCACCTACGTGAAGGGTGGGCGGCTGTATCGGGTAAAGGCACGGGCCGTCGTCATGGCAGGTGGGAGCTGGACGACCAAGCACATCGTCGCCGATCTGCCCGACAGCCATCGCGCCGCCTACGCGCAGTTCTACCGCTCGCCGTGCCTGATGGCCAACATCGCGGTTCGGCACTGGCGCTTCCTCTATAAGATGGGCCTGTCCGGTTGTCGCTGGTTCGGCGGGCTGGGCAACTATCTCTCGGTGCGCCGGCAGGCGAGGGTCGGGGGCATCAAGCCGACCCTGGGACCCGATTCCCCGATCGTGCTGACGATCAAAGTCCTGTTCGCGCAGCCGGGCCTGCCCGTCGGGGAGCAGGGAAGTCTCGGCCGCGCGCAGCTGCTCGGCACCTCATTCGCGCAGTATGAGCGCGGCTTTCGTGAGCAGTTCGGCGACATGTTCGCGCCGGGCGGTTTCGATCCGCGGCGCGACATCGCCGGGATCATTCTGAATCGCTGGGGCCACGCGTACGTGAATCCGCAGCCGGGCTTTTTCTTCGGCGCCAACGGCCAGCCCGCGCCGCGCGACGTGCTGCGCGCTGCCCCGCACGGCCGCATCGCGTTCGCCAATACCGACCTCGCGGGCGCGATGGATCATCGCAATTCGATCCGCGAAGCCGATCGCGCCGTCACTCAGCTGCTCGGCGCCTAGATGCTGATCGCGATCACGCGCGCCGTCAGTCCCACGCTGGCCGAGTGCGAGCTCACGCATCGCCCGCGTGACCCGATCAGCGTTGCGGACGCGATGGCCGAGCATGCGGCGTACGAGGCCGCGCTCCGCTCAGTCGGTGCGACGGTGATTCGCGCGCCGGCCGCGCCCGATTTGCCGGACGCGGTGTTCGTGGAAGACACCGCAATCGCGTTGGACGAAGTCGCGGTGATCACGCGACCGGGGGCCGCGACGAGGCGGCGGGAAACGGAGTCGATGGCGGGCGTGCTCGGCTCCTACAAACCGCTCGCCCGGATTCAGTCGCCCGCGACGATCGATGGCGGTGACGTCTTGCGCGTGGGACGCACGATCTACGTCGGTCTCTCTTCCCGCACCAATCCCGACGCGATCACGCAGCTCGCGACGCTGCTCGGCCAATGGGAGTACGAAGTGGTGCCGGTCCCCGTGCACGGATGCCTGCATCTCAAAAGCGCGGTCACACAGATCGGGGAGAGACAGCTCTTGCTGAATGACCGCTACGTGCGGCCGGCGAGTTTTCGCGACATGGACTTCGTCACCGTCGCACCCGCGGAGCCGGATGGCGCAAACGCGCTGCTTGTCGCGGGCGCGGTGATCTACCCGGCTCACTATCCCGCCACGGCCGACCGCCTGGTCCGCGCCGGTGTGCGGGTCATTCCGGTGCCCAGCACCGAAATCGCCAAGGCCGAGGGCGGGGTGACCTGTTGCAGCGTCGTGTTCGAGGCAGCGCTCTAAACGTCATAACACCTTCGCTGCTCCGCGCATATGGTTCGGGGGTCAGGAGGATTGCATGAACCGATCTGCGCTTGGCCTTCTCACCGTCGCTGTCGTTGTTGCCGGTTGTAAAGAGACCACCGATCCGGCCGGTTCGTTCACCGTCACTGGTCACATCGACAACCGAACAGGCACGGCAATTCCCGCGAACACACGGATTCTTGGCGTGTGGAACGTCGTCTCCGGCAGTCCCGATTACAGTTATGTCTTCGGTGAAGGCACAATCAATCGCACCACCGGAACTTTTGAGATTCGGTTCGACCAACCACCGCCCAGCGAAGCGCTGAATTCCAATGCGTTGGGCGTGGGACTGATTATCGCCACGACAGACCAGTCCGTGCAGGCCGGCGATTCCATTACGAGCTCATCGCCGCCCACCGGAGTCATCGGCGTCACCGCGCAGTATGCCGTCATCTTTGTTCGGAACCGCGCCACGATTCCAGCGACTCACTGGGCCAACCTGTTTCCCGACGGATACGCCGTCGGTGTGGGCGTCCCGGCGCAACCCCCGGCAACGTTCGACACGTTCGCACCTGCGAGCCGTACCGGCTCGGTCTTGATCATCGACGACCTCGGGAATATCGAGATCGTCAACTGGTCCTGAGGGATTAGCTCCGGAACGGCGTGGGCGCACAGAATCCCGCGCGCCCGGCCGGGGTAGTCACGATATGCGCTGGAGCATCGGCAATCGCAGTTCCAATCTCGAGGACCGTCGCGGCGAAAGCGCCGGCTTCGGCGGCTTTGGCGGCATGGGTCTCGGCCGCCTGGGCATCGGCGGCATCGTCATCCTTCTCGTGCTGAGCCTGATCTTCAAGAAGGATTTCTTCAGCCTGCTCTCGGGCGGCCAACCGGCCACGGCGGGAGAAGTCGCATCCACGCCGGAAGAAGAGCACCTCGTCGACTTCGTCTCGTTTGTATTCGATACGGCCCAGGCGACGTGGCGCCAGGTGTTCGCGCAGAGCGGCAGGCGGTACGAGGACGCGAGGCTGGTGTTGTTCCGCGACGCGGTGAATTCCGCGTGCGGCTTCGCGCAGGCGGCGACCGGTCCATTCTATTGTCCGGGCGATTCGAAGGTTTACATCGATCTCGGCTTTTACGAAGAGCTGCAGCGCCACCTCGGCGCGCCGGGCGACTTCGCGCAGGCGTACGTGCTGGCACATGAAGTGGGACACCACGTGCAGGCGCTGCTCGGCGACCGTTTCGGGACGTCGAATGAAGGCTCGGTGCGCCGGGAGCTTCAGGCCGACTGTCTGGCCGGTGTGTGGGGCTACCACATGGGCCGTGAAGGGGTGCTCGAACCCGGAGACGTCGATGAAGGGCTCGGTGCCGCGGCGGCCGTGGGTGACGACCGCTTGCAAAAGATGTCGACCGGGACGGTGAGTCCCGAGTCATTCACCCACGGCACGTCGGCTCAGCGCGAGGCAGCGCTCCGGCGCGGCCTCGAGTCCGGCCGCGTCGAGAGCTGCCAGACTTAGCGGCCGCCACCCCCCGTCGCGGCGGTTCCGCCGGCGGTCAGGAACGACGCGATCGCGTTGATCTCGGCATCATTCAGTCCCAAATCAGGCATGATCTCTGATTTGGGGTTTTTCATTTTCTGCATCACGTAGTCGCGCGCGAGCCCGCGCGCGCCCAGCTCCGGTCCAACCTTGATCTGCTGATTGTCCGGCCGATCGACGAGATCCGAATTCGTGTGGCACGCGTTGCAGCCTTTCGCGATGAACAGCGCGCGGCCGCGATCGACGGCCGAAATGGTCGGCGCCCTGGCGCCTGCGGCGACGACCGGGGCGGGGTAGAGCTGCAGGTTGCTCGCTCCAAAGCCGCTCTTGATGGTCAGCGTGAGAGGACCGCCGGCCGGCGCCGTGAAGGTTGCGGCGTACGTCCCCGGCGACTTGGCCTTGGCGGCAATTTGCTGCTCGTTCGAGCCGTTCCTGACGATCAGGGTGGGCTCGAGATCGCTGAGCAAATTGTGACCGTGCTGTCGAACTTTGAATTCGATCGTGTAGGGACGTCCGGCGACGAAATACTCCGGTAACTCCTGGATCGTCACGACGGCCCACCCACCCATCCCGACCCACCCCGCGGCTAACACCGATACGAGCTTCAGCATGAGTTGCCTCCCTCGGACTTTGGTGTATCTCAAAACCGTCTCTTCTTTTTGATGCCGGCGGCCGGTCCACCGTTTAGACAGGAACAGGAGCCACTTCCATGCTCAAGGGATTCCGCGATTTCGTGATGCGCGGGAACGTACTCGACCTCGCGGTTGCCGTAATCATCGGCGCGGCCTTCACCAAGATCGTCAACTCGATGGTCGAGGATATCATCATGCCTCCCATCGGGTTGCTGCTGGGAAAGGTGGATTTCACCAATCTCTTTGTGGTGCTCAGAGACGGCACGAAGGCAGGCCCTCCCTATGCCACGCTCGCCGAGGCAAAGGCCGCCGGGGCAGTGACCATGAATTACGGCATGTTCCTGTCGAACATCGTGACCTTCCTGATCGTCGCACTCGTCGTGTACCTGATGATCCGGTCCGTCACCCGGCTCGGCCCGAAGAAGGCCGATGCCCCGGCCACGACCAAGGACTGCCCCTACTGTCTCTCCAAGATTCCGCTCAAGGCGAATAAGTGCGCATTCTGCACTGCCGACCTGCCGGGGAGGGCATAAGCCTCTCGTTCCAGAGGATTAGCCCCGCAGTTCATTACTTGGGCCGATGCATCCTGGAGGCTAGAGAACCTAGCCTTCAGGACATGCGAGACGCCCTCAAGTCCCACCTGGTGACCGAGAATGCCGGACGACTCCAGGGCCGGACGGCCGTCCACCTCGATCCGCCCGCGGCGGACCTGCAGCGCCGCGATCGCGCGCTCAAGACCTCCGAGATCCGCTATCGCCGCCTGTTCGAGACCGCTCCCTACGGCATTCTCGTGCTCGACGCCGAGACGGGTGTGGTCGTCGACGTCAATCCCTGCCTGTGCCAGATGCTTGGATATGAGTCGCACGACATTCTCGACCAGCCGCTGTGGAGTATTCCGGCGTTCAAGAACGCGGCCGCGACCAAGAATCAGTTCGGCGATCTCGTACGCCAACCGCACCTGCGCTACGACGGTATTCCGATCGAGACGAAGGACGGGCAAATCCGCCACGTCGAGCTGGTGAGCACGCTGTTTCTCGCCGACAAAAAGCCGTTCGCGCAGTGCATCGTTCGCGACGTCACCGATCGGATCAAGCGCGAGGCGGAAGACACCGAGCGCGCCCGGGAAGCGAGTACGCGCAAGCGCGCGCCGCGCCGCAGCACGGACCGCGAGACGAGCGACGAGACCACCGGGCTCGCCACGCGCTGGTACTTCGAAGACTCGCTCCCGCGCGAGCTGCATCGCGCCACGCGCGCGAAGACCCCCGTCACGATCACGGCGCTCGCGTTCGATCAGGAACAACCCGATGCCATGCTGCGCGAAGTCGGGCGAGTGCTGCGCGAGCACCTGCGCAAGAGTGACATGGCGGCACGGTACTCGGCCAGGGAATTCGTGCTGCTGCTCGATTCGACGCCCGAGGCAACGGCGCAGCGCATCGACGAGATTCGCCAGGCGATCGGCGAGCTCGAGCTGCATCACGGTACGGATCGCCTCACCCCACCGGCGGTGCGCGCAGGAACGGCGACCCTCGGACGCGACGGGACGACCGCCGCCGAGTTGCTGGATGCGGCCTGCGCCGCAGCCCGGCGCGCTCGCTAACACCACACCAGGAGACAGTGCAATGACCGGCAGGATTGCGAAGCGCGGAGGGCTGCTGTTCTTCGTCGCCGCGCTCGCCGTGATGGCGTGCAACGAGAAGACGACTTCGATTCAGACGCTGCTGAATGACCCCGGCAAGTACGACGGCAAAACCGTGCGCATCACCGGTGATGTCCAGCAGGCCATCGGGGCACTGGGCTATGGCGCCTACGAAGTGAAGGACAACACCGCGACGATTCCCGTGGTGGTCGAGGGCGGCGGCGCGCCGTCGAAAGGCGCGAAGGTCGGCGTCGAGGGCACCTTCCGTGCGGCCTACACCCTCGGGGTCGAGAGCCGGGCCGTCATCATCGAGAAGCGCCGAGTCACGCGCTAGCGGTTTTTCAATAGATTCCGGGCATGCTGTTCGTGCTCGACAACTACGACTCGTTTACCTACAACCTCGTCCAGTATCTCGGTGAGCTGGGCGAGGAGCCGCTCGTGTACCGCAACGACGCGCTCAGTGTCGCCGATGTCGAAGCGTTGAAGCCCACCGCGATCGTGCTGTCGCCCGGGCCCAAGACCCCCGCCGAGGCCGGTATTCTCGTCCCGCTCGTGCGCGCGCTCGCCGGTCAGGTCCCGATCCTCGGCGTGTGCCTCGGCCATCAGGCGATCGGCGAGGCGTTCGGCGGAAAGATCGTCCGCGCCGACCGGCTGATGCACGGCAAGACCTGCCCGATCGTCCATACCGACGACGAGCTGTTCGACGGCATTCCCAGCCCCTTCACCGCGATGCGATACCACTCTTTGGTGGTAGAGCCCGCGTCGCTTCCTCCCTCGCTGGTCGTGACCGCAATGAGCGCGGATCGACCTCAGGGCACGAGAGATGCATCGGAGATCATGGCAATGAAGCATCGTGATCATCCGACGTATGGCGTGCAGTTCCATCCCGAGTCGATCGGGACGGAACACGGGAAGCGTATTCTGGAGAACTTCCTTCGCGTCGTGCGGTCTCCCAGCGCACTGACATGATGGGCGGGGTAGGGCTGTTGCTCCTCGTTGCCCTCACGCAACGAGCGGCACCCGCTGCGCTTCCGCGCACCCCCGACGAGATCCTGGCCGAGCAGATCCGGCTGCGCGAGGAATCGTCCGAGCTGCCGCTGGAGCGCCGTGCCGCGGTCCTCGGTTTCTACGCGCGCCGCGCCTTCCGACCCGCCTGGGCCAACGAGCATGGGCCCAACCGGCTCGCCGACGATCTGCTGGCGACGCTCAATCGCGCCGATCTGGAAGGCATGACCCCCGAGGACTATCACGTCGATGAGATCGGGTCGCTGCTGGCGTACGTGCGCCTCGCCGCCGCCGGCGGCCGCACTCCCGAGCCGGCGCGCCTCGCCGATCTCGATCTGCTGCTGACCGATGCGTTCCTGCTGTACGGCTCGCACCTGCTGGGCGGGCGGGTCGATCCCGAATCGTTGCATCCGCTATGGGAGGCGAGCCCGCGCGGCGCCGATCTCGGCACGCTGCTCGAAGACGCCCTGGACAACCGCAAGATCTCGCGCGCATTGCAGCGTCTCGCGCCGATCCATGAAGGCTATCAACGGCTGCGGGCGGCTCTGGCGCGGGAGCGCGCGTTCGCCGAGTCGGGCGCTTGGCCGGTGCTTCCGAAGAATCCGAGCGTCGCGCTGCTGCGCGAACGGCTCTTTGCCGAGGGCGATCTCAAGAAGAAGGAAGGGGCGGAGTTCGATGAAGATCTCCGCACCGCGCTGAAGCATTTCCAGTGGCGCCATGGCCTCGTGCAAAGCGCCGCCCTCGACGCGCAGACGCTCGCCGAGCTGAACGTCACCGCCGAGGCGCGCGTCAACCAGATCAAGCTGAATCTGGAGCGCTGGCGCTGGCTGCCCCAGGACTTGGGCCGCCGGCGGATCGAGGTGAACATCGCCGCCTACGAGATGCAGGTGATCGACGACGATGAAGTCGCGCTGCAGATGCGTGTCGTGGTCGGGAAGGCGTACCGGCGCACGCCGGTCTTCAGCGATACCGTCCGCTACATCGTGCTGAACCCCAACTGGCACGTGCCGGCGACAATCGCGGTCGATGAGCTGATTCCGAAAATCCAGAAAGACTCGACGTATCTCGAGCGCTTCGGCATGCACCTGATCGGCCCCGACTCAAAGGAAGTCGATCCCCGTTCGGTCGATTGGAACTCAATCACCGCGGAGAATTTTCCGTATCGGCTGCGCCAGGACCCCGGCCGCCTGAACGCCCTGGGCCAGATGAAGTTCATGTTCCCGAATCGTTACGACGTGTATCTCCACGACACCCCGTCGCGGCAGTTGTTCGAAGAGACGCAGCGCGACTTCAGCCACGGCTGCATCCGGATCGAGCAGCCGACCGACCTCGCGGTCTACCTGATGAAGAAGAGCAAGTGGAATCAGGAGGCGATCGAGCGCGCCCTCGACGAAGGCACGGAGCGGTCGATTTACCTGCCGCGACCGATCCCGATTCATCTCCTGTATTTCACGGCCTGGGCGGACGAAGACGGCACGATTCAGTTTCGTGAAGACATCAACGGCGTCGATCCGCCGTTGTCGCGGGCGCTGGCAAAAAAGGACTAATCCCTTGCGGGCCAGGGGGCTAATTCGGTACGCTGCAGGGAATGAGGGCATTCCCCGTGGCTTGCGCCGCGCTCGCCGTACTGGCGGCGCCCCCGAAAGAACGTCGCGTGGTTTTCAACGCGCCCGTCAGCACCTTGACCGCAATGCCCGGCGAGCGCGTGACCTTGCAGGCGCTCGATCAGACGCGGACCTGGACCGCGCCGCTCACGCCCGGCTTGTATCCGATCAGCGTCGTCTCGAACGACGGCCGGGACTCGATTCGGATCCAGGCGTTCGTGCTCGTGCCGTCCAGCCGGATGAAAGGGGAGTACCTCAACGGCTATCGCATCGGCCGTTATCCCGATCACGCGCTGCGCGGCCTGGCGATTTACCGCCCGCCGGTCGGATTCCTCGAAGTGACGCGCGAGAATGAAAACACATTCGTCTCGCCGCATTTTCAGCTCAAGCAATTCATCTGCAAACAGTCGGGCAGCTACCCCAAGTACATCGTATTGAACGAAGGGCTCGTGCAGCGGCTCGAGCAGCTGCTGGCGCTCGCCAACGCATCGGGCTATCACGCGAGCACGTTCCACGTGATGAGCGGGTACCGCACGCCCGCGTACAATCGCTCGCTCGGCAACGTCGCCTACAGCCGGCATACCTTCGGCTCGGCGGCCGACATTTTCCTCGACGAAAACGGCGACGGCCGCATGGACGACCTGAACCGCGATGGACGCAGCGACGCCGCCGACGCCGCGGTCCTGTACCGCCTGTTCGACGAGACTCAGGGCGCCGGCGGGATGGGGAAGTATGAGGCTACGCGGGCCCACGGCCCGTTTGTCCATGTGGACCTAAGAGACCGCAGGGCAAGGTGGTAGCCTCGGGCTAGACTCCACGGCACAGATTTTGTATGTTCCCCCGTGCCCGTCCTTGGCGTGATTCCTGCACGACTGGGCTCGACCCGGCTCCCACGCAAGCCACTCCTGCCGCTGGCTGGCGAACCCCTCATCACCTTCGTCACTCGCCGCATCGCCGATCTCGGTATTTGTGACCGGCTCGTGGTGGCGACCGATGCGCGGGAGATCGCCGCGGCGGTCAGCGAGGCCGGTTTTGAGGCCGTCATGACATCGCCGGATCATCAGTCGGGCACCGAGCGAGTCGCCGAAGTCATTGCCAAATCATCGTTTAGCAACTTCACCTTCATTCTCAACGTGCAGGGCGACGAGCCGTTCGTCGCGGCCGCGGCGGTGCGCGGCGCGCTCACATGTCTCGAGCGCGGCGATCCGCTCGGCACCGCGGCGGGCTCGCTCGATCCGCAGCTCGTCGACGATCCGAGTCGGGTGAAAGTCGTCATCAACGCCAAGGGGCACGCGGTGTACTTCTCTCGCGCGCCTATTCCGTTCGATCGCGAAGGGACGGGCGCGGTGGTCTACCATCAGCACGTCGGCGTGTACGCATACACGCGCGACGCCTTGGAGCGATGGGTCAGGCTTCCCCCCGTGCGGGAGGAGACGTGGGAGCGGCTCGAGCAGCTGCGGCCGCTGCTGCATGGCATTCCGATGGGCGTGACGTTGTTCGACGGTCCGGCAGCGCCAGGCATCGACACACCGGCCGATCTCACATGGGCAGAAGCGGAGATCACGAGACACTTGAAGGGGGCCACTCCGTGAGCTCGACGAAATACATCTTCGTCACCGGCGGTGTAGTGAGCTCGCTCGGGAAGGGAATTGCAGCCGCGTCACTGGGCCGGCTGCTGGCCGAGCGAGGCCTCAAGGTCACCATCCAGAAATTCGATCCGTACATCAACGTCGATCCGGGGACCATGTCGCCGTTCCAGCACGGCGAAGTGTACGTGACCGACGACGGCGCCGAGACCGACCTGGACCTCGGCCATTACGAGCGGTTCATCGACCGCTCGTTGTCCCAGGTCAACAACGTGACGACGGGGCGGATTTATCTGTCGGTCATCACGAAAGAGCGGCGCGGCGAATACCTGGGCTCCACGGTCCAGGTGATTCCGCACATCACCGACGAGATCAAGGGCGCGATCCGGCGCCTGGGGCCCGATCACGACGTCGTGATCACCGAGATCGGCGGCACGGTCGGCGACATCGAGTCGCTGCCGTTCCTCGAAGCGATTCGCCAGTTCCGCCAGGAAGTCGGCCGCGACAACACCCTCTTCATCCATCTGACGCTCGTGCCGTTCATCGCGGCGACGGCGGAGCTGAAGACCAAACCGACCCAACACTCCGTGCGCGAGCTGATGCAGATCGGAATTCAGCCGGACATTCTGGTCTGCCGCACCGAGCGGCCGCTGTCGGAAGACCTGAAGCGCAAGATCGCGCAGTTCTGCAACGTGGACTTCGGCTGCGTGGTCGAGAGCCCCGACGTCAAATCGATTTACCAAATCCCGCTGAAGCTCCACGAGCAGGGCCTCGACAAGGAAGTCTGCCTCAGGCTGCATCTCGAAACGAAAGAGCCCGACCTGCGCGCCTGGGCCGCGATGGTGGACAAGATCCTGCATCCGCCGCAGCAGGTGCGGATCGCGGTGGTGGGCAAATACACGGAGCTGGCCGACAGCTACAAGAGCATCCACGAAGCGTTGGTGCACGGCGGGATCGCGAACGAGTCCGGCGTCTCGATCCAGTGGATCGCGTCCGATCGCTTCACCGACCAGGAGACCGCGGGCGAGCTGCTCGCGGGCTACGACGGGTTGCTCGTGCCCGGCGGCTTCGGCGTGCGCGGCGTCGAGGGCATGCTCGAGGCGATTCGCTGGGCGCGTGAGCACAAGCTGCCGTTCTTCGGCATCTGCCTCGGCCTGCAGACCGCGATCATCGAGTTCGCCCGCAACGTCTGCAAGATTCCCGACACCAACTCGAGCGAGTTCGCGCCCGAGTGTGAGAATCCCGTGATCGCGCTGATGCGCTCGCAGGAAGGGATTCAGGAGATGGGCGGCACGATGCGGCTGGGCGCCTATCCCTGCCGGTTGCGCGCGGGCTCGCGCGTGGCGCAGACCTACAACGCGGCGGAGGTGAGCGAGCGGCACCGCCATCGCTATGAGGTCTCCAACGCCTATCGCGACGTGCTTGCGGAATATGGGCTCAGGGCCTCGGGCCTCTCGCCCGACGGCTCGCTCGTCGAAATGATCGAGCTGCCCGACCATCCCTGGTACATCGGCTGCCAGTTCCACCCCGAGCTCAAGTCGCGGCCGATGCGCCCGCATCCGTTGTTCGCGGGGTTTGTGGGCGCCGCGGTCGACTACAACAAACTCCATCCGCGCACGGACGTGTCGCGCGCGTTGGCCGAGCTGACCGACTGACATGGCGCCGCGCTTCGGGACCGAGAGCACCCCGTTCCTCATCGCGGGTCCGTGCGTCGTCGAATCGGATGATCTCAACGTCCGCATCGGCGAGGCACTGGCGGAGCTTTCGGTCAAGCTCGGCATCGGCGTCATTTACAAGGCGTCGTACGACAAGGCCAATCGCTCGCGCCTGAACGCGCCGCGCGGTCCCGGGATCGAAGCGGGGCTGCGCGCGCTGGAGCGGGTGCGGTCGGCCACCGGGCTGCCGATTCTGACCGACGTTCATGAACCGGGCCACGTGCGCGACGCCGCGCGCGTGGCCGATGTGCTGCAGATCCCGGCCTTTCTCTGCCGCCAGACCGATTTGCTCGTGGCCGCCGGCAAAGCCGGGCGTCCCGTGAACATCAAGAAGGGCCAGTGGATGGCGCCCGAAGAGATGCGCGGCGCCGTCGAGAAAATCCGCGCCGGCGGCGCGCCGGAAGTCGCCGTCACCGAGCGCGGCACGTTCTTCGGCTACGGGGACCTCGTCGTCGACATGCGCAGCTTCACTCGGCTGCGCGAAGCGTGCAAGGCTCCGGTGATCTTCGACGCGACGCACTCCGTCCAGCAGCCGGGGCAGGGTGCGGATGGCGCGAGCGGCGGGCAACGCGCCTTCATTCCCCCTCTTCTTTATGCCGCCGCGGCCGCCGGCGCCGACGGCTTCTTCCTCGAAACCCATCCCGATCCGGCGCGCGCGCCGTCGGACGGCCCCAACATGGTGCCGCTCGATCAGCTCGCCGCGATCGTCGCGCTCGCGATCGACGTGTGGCATCGCGTGCGCGGGGCGGAGCCGGTCCGTGCGTAAACCGGCTCGCGCGGCAAAGCCGCAGACGGGGTCCAGCCAGCTCGTGGCGCGCGGCAAGCGAGTGCTCGACCTCGAGGCGGCGGCGGTCAAGCGCGTCGCCGACCGCCTGGGCGCCGAGTTCGCGCGCGCGGTCGAGATCCTCAAGGCCGCCGAAGGCCGGATCATCATCTCCGGGGTGGGGAAGTCGGGACTGATCGCGCGCAAGATCGCCGCGACGTTCACCTCGACGGGCACCCCGGCGTCGTTCCTGCATCCGGTCGACTCGCTGCACGGCGACCTGGGACGGGTCAGCAACAAGGACGTCGCGATTCTGCTGTCCAAGAGCGGCGAGTCGGACGAGCTGTTCGACCTCATCGCGCAGCTCGAGCGCTTCGGCGTGCAGATCATCGCGCTGACCGGCAATCCCGCCTCGCAGCTCGCCCGCTATGCGACGGTGGTACTCGACGCGTCGGTCACGCACGAAGCGTGCGCCGAGACCCTCGCGCCGACGTCGAGCACGACGGTGGCGCTCGCGCTCGGCGATGCGCTCGCCGTGACGCTGCTCGAGGAGAAGGGCTTCAGCCGCGACGATTTCGCGCTGCTGCACCCGCGCGGCGCGCTGCCGCGCAAGGTGCTGCTGCGTGTCGCCGACGTGATGCTCAAGGAAGATCTCCCGACCCTCACCGCCGACCGCCCGATGCGCGAGTGCGTCGTGCTGCTCGCCGAGAAGCGCGGCACCGTCGCGGTGGTCGACAAGAAGGGGACGCTGAGCGGAGTGATCACCTCCGGAGATCTCACGCGCCTGATGGAGCGCACCGACACCTTCCTCGACACGCCCGTGCGCGACGTGATGACGCGGACCCCGAAATCGACCACCACCGACGAGCTGGCGAGCGTCGCGGTGAGCGTGATGGAGCGTCACGGGATCATGGCGCTACCCGTGCTCGACTCGCATAAGCGCGTCGTGGGGATCGTCCACCTCCACGACCTGATGAAGGCAGGGGCAGTATGAGGAGGAGATGGGAGTTGGGATTTGGGAGTTGGGGGATCCGTGTCATGATCCCCCTGATCCTAACTCCCATCTCCCAGCTCCTTCTCGCAGGCTGCAAGAGCGGGACACCCGTCACCGCCACGCAAGCAGCCCTGGACAGCGCAGACCAGGTGCTCATCGGCATGAGCCATTACGTCACCGAATCGGGCGTGCTGCGCGCGCGCGTGCAGGCCGACACGGCATTTTTTTTCTCCGGCACGCAGCAGGCCGAGCTGCGCACGGTGCACGTGACCTTCTATGATGCGGCCGGCCAGGCGACGTCGACGCTCACGTCGCAGGAAGGCACGCACCACTGGCGCACGGGGGATATGGAAGCGCGCGGCAACGTCGTCGTGGTCCGCAACAAGGATGGGGCGACGCTGCGCACCGAAGTGATGGACTACAGCCAGATCCGCAACGAGGTGAGCTCCGAGAAGGCATTCGTGTGGGATGAGCCGGGCCGTCACATGGAAGGCGACGGCTTCACCTCCGATCCCGAGTTCAAGAAGATCGCCACGAAGCGTCCCCACGGGACGGGCGGTCAATTCGTGCTGCCGAACCAATGATGCCGCTCATCGCCGCGCTGCTGCTGGTGCAGGGGACCCCCGCGCAGGACACGACCGTGGGACGGCCCTGCACCGTCGCCGTCGATTCCGTGGGGCACACGCTCGAGGTCACGAATCCGGACGGCAGCAAGACGTATTACGGCGGCGGCGGCGTGCTCGCGCACTGCATCGGCGCCGGCACCACGATCTCGGCCGACAGTTTTACGCACAACGGCGGCGTCGGACGCCTCGACCTGATCGGCCGCGTGCAGATCAGGGACGTCGGGTTCTGGCTCGATGCCAAGCTGGCGCGCTACTACCTGCGCGAAGAGCGGCTCGAGGCGCACAACAACGTCGTCGCGATCAACAAGATCACCGGGTCGACACTGCGCGGGCCCAATCTGAATTACTGGCGCGCCGTCCCCGGCGTGCGCGACACGGTCGAGATGTACGCGACGCAGCGCCCGACGGTCGAATACCGCCAGCAGGACGCCGGCGACAGCACCGCCACCGAGGCGTACGTCATCGTGTCCGATCGCTTCCGGATGAAGGGCAATGACCGCATCTGGGCCGGCGGGAAAGTCACCGTCGATCGCAGCGATTTCGCCGCACGCTCGGATTCGATGATGATGGATCAGATCAGCGGCTTCGGCACGCTGATCGGCGGGACGCCCAGCGTGGAAGGACGCGGCAAGAACGGGAGCGGTGAAACGGGCAAGAGCTACACGCTGGTGGGCACGCGCATCGACCTGGCGCTGGCGCAGCGCGACGTGCGCGCGGTGAAAGCGCTGGGCCACGGCCAGGCGACCGGCTCCGACTGGATCCTGACCGCCGACACGATCGATCTCCACATCCAGGACAAGCTGCTGCAGCAGACCTTTGCCTGGGGCGACTCGCTGCGCCCGCACGCGGTCTCGACGCTTTACACGATTCAGGCGGATTCGCTCGCGATCGACTCGCCGGCCGAGGTCCTCAAGGAGTCGCGCGCGTTCGGTGACGCGTTCTCCACCGCCAAGCGTGACTCGGCGACGAGCGCGGCGGAGACCGACTGGATCACGGGCGATTCGCTCACGATCCGGTTCGTGCAGGAGCAGGACTCGGCGACGCAGGCCACGCACTCGCGCCTGCGCGAGCTGGTATCGCGCGGTCATGCGCGGGCGCTGACCCATCATCCGCCCGACCCGGCCGATTCGACCGTCAAGACGTCGTCGATCAACTATTCGCGCGGCAACCGGATCACGCTGCTGATGCGGCGCGACCGCATCGAAAACGTCGTCGTCGCCGGCAAGGCGGACGGCGTCCATCTCGAGCCTCGGCCTGCCGTCGCCAAGCCGGACAGCACGAAAACGCCGACTCCATGAGCATCGAGCGCCTGAAGGACCTGTTCGCGACTCGCGATTCGTCGCTGGCGCTCGCCGTGGCGGCGCTCGCCCACATCGCGGACGACCAGGGTCGCGCCCCGTTCGGCGATCTCGCGGTCGCGTATCGCGACGAGTTCCTCAAGCTGCTGGCGCATTCCAAAGGCGACGACCAGGACACGGGCACCCTGTCGGTGGATGATGCCCGCGAGTACCTGACCACCTCCGTGCTGCCGCGCCTCGCGATGCTCAAGATGATCGTGTACCCGATGGGCGCGCTGTGGGGCGACGTGCCGGTGGCGTTCGCGCCAGAGGTCTGGGCCAGCATGGCGTCGGACCGGGCGCAGGCCGCGCAGTACTTCCTCCAGCTCGCCGAGGACACGGTGCACCGCAGCGAAGCGGTGAGCGCCGACCGCGCGGTGGTGCGGGGTGGCGCGCGGCTCGAGGCGCAGCACCTGGCCAAGGCGTACAAGGGTCGTCGCGTCGTCGACAACGTGTCGGTCGAGCTCGCGCAGGGCGAGATCGTCGGGCTGCTCGGACCCAACGGGGCCGGGAAGACGACGTCGTTCTACATGATCACCGGCCTGATCCGGCCCGACGCAGGCACGATCCTGCTCGATAATCGGAACATCACGCAGCTCCCGATGTACCAGCGCGCGCGATCCGGCATCGGCTATCTCGCGCAGGAGCCGTCGATTTTCCGCAAGCTCAGTGTCGAAGACAACGTCATGGCGATCCTCGAGACGCTCAACATCGACGAGGAGGAGCGTGAGCGCCGGCTGGAGACACTGCTGGACGAGCTGGCGATCAAGCACCTGCGCAAACAGAAGGCCTATCAGCTCTCCGGGGGCGAGCGGCGCCGGCTGGAAATCACGCGGGCGCTCGTGACCGAGCCGAAGTTCCTGCTGCTCGACGAGCCGTTCGCCGGCGTCGACCCGATCGCCGTCAACGACATCCAGACGATCGTCGCCGGGCTGCGCCATCGCGGCATCGGCGTGCTGATCACCGATCACAACGTCGAGCAGACGCTCGACATCGTGGACCGCGCCTACATCATGTTCGAGGGCAAGGTCCAGGTCGCCGGCACGGTGCGCGAGCTCGTGTTCGACGATCGCGTCGCCGACCTGTATCTCGGCCCCACGCTCACGTCGCGCCTGCGCGCGCGGCTCTCGACCGCGGCATGAAGACCGGCCTGCATCAGCATACCGCGCTGCGGCAAGACCTGCGGATCAATCCGCGCCTGTATCAGGCGATGGATCTGCTGTACATGCCGCTGCTCGACCTCGAGCAGCACTTGAAACAGGAGCTGCTCGGCAACCCCTTCCTCGAAATGGTGGAGCCCGAGGAGGAAGTGCAGGCGACGGCCGCGGATCAGCAGCAGAACAAGCCCGAGAAAGAAGCGAAAGCCGAGGACGAGCCCGATTGGGAGGCCATCCTGCTCGAGGACCGCACCGAGCACGGCGTGCCGAGCGGCTCCTACAGCGACGCGCGCGAGTACGTCGAGCCGGTGACGGTCGAGGGCAAGGATCTGATCGATCATCTGCGCGACCAGACCCGCATGCTCGACCTCACGCCGCGCCAGCAGTTGCTCGCCGAAGAGTTCCTCGGCAACATCGGCGAAGACGGCTATCTCCAGCACACGGTCGAGGAGATTCTGAAGGGCGCGAACCAGCTCCTGGAAGAGCACGAAGCGGAATCGGAGCTCGATCTGAACGTGCCGGCGTTCACGGTCGCCGAAGTCGAGGAGATGCTGAAGGTCATCCAGCAGCTCGATCCGCCCGGCACGGGAGCCCGCAACCTGCGCGAATGTCTGATGCTGCAGCTCGAGAATCAGAAGCGCACCAACACGCTGGTCTACCGGCTCGTGAAAGAAGCGTTCGAGGACCTGATCGCGCACCGCTGGAGCGATCTGGGCAAACGGTTCGGCCTCGCGCCCGACGAGGTACAGCGCACCGCGGACGAGCTCGCGCGGCTCGATCCCAAGCCGGGGCTGCAGTATTCGGCCGGCAACGACGCTTACATCATCCCCGACCTGATCGTCGACAAGATCGACGACAAGTACCTCGTATTTCTGAACGACAGCGGGCTGCCGCGGCTGCGGATTTCCAAGACCTACCAGGAAATCGCGCGCGACAAGAAGAAGTACGACAACGAGAGCAAGGAGTTCATCAATCAGCGCCTCAACAGCGCCAACTGGATGATTCAGGCGATCGAGCAGCGGCGCCAGACGATGCTCAAAGTGATGAACTTCATCGTCGACCGGCAGCGCGAGTTCTTCGAGAAGGGCATCGATCACCTGAAGCCGCTGACGCTGCGCGAGGTGGCCGACGTGATCAGCATGCACGAGAGCACGGTGAGCCGGGTGACGAACGAGAAGTACGTGCAGACGCCGCGCGGCCTGCTGCCGCTCAAGTTCTTTTTCTCGAGCGGGCTGTCGACCACGACCGGCGAAGACGCGAGCGCCCGGTCGATTAAGTCGCAGATTCAGAAGATGGTGAACGACGAGCCGCCCAAGAATCCGCTGACGGATCAACAGATTGTCGAGATGTTCGAGCGCAAGGGGGTGCGGATCGCCCGCCGCACCGTCGCCAAGTATCGCGATCAGCTCGGCATTCTGCCCGCGCGGATGCGCAAGCGGCTGTGAGCCTCGCGACCAACTCGACGCATCCCGAGGTCAGCGTACTCGTCCCCGCCAAGGACGAAGCCGAGAATCTCGCCGAGTTCGTGCGACTCACCCGCGAGGCGCTGCTGCCGCTGCCGTACGCGTGCGAGCTGGTGATTGTGAACGACGGCAGCCATGACGGCACGCCGCACGTGCTCGAGGAGATCAAGGCCAAGCACCCCTTCGTGCGCGTGGTCACCCACCGCACGCAGCGCGGCATTGCGGACGCGCTGCGATCCGCGTCGGACGTCGCGCGCGGCCGCATTCTCGTCTTCTATCCCGCCGACCTGCAGTATCTGCCCGCGGACATTCCGTCGCTCGTCGCGCCGATTTTGGCGGGGGACGCCGACATCGTCACCGGCACCAAACAGGGGAAGTACGAGAAGCGGTTCGTGTCCGGGATCTACAACACGCTGTGCCGCTGGCTGTTCGGTGTCCGGGTGACCGACCTCAACTCGGTAAAGGCGTACCGGCGCGAGGTGATGGATGCGGTGCCGACTCGTCCCGACTGGCACCGCTTCATGGTGGTGATCGCCGCGTCGCAGGGATTCCGGCTCGCCCAGCAGCCGGTGCCGCTCTATCCGCGCCGCGCCGGAAGCTCCAAGTTCGGGATCGGGCGCATTCCGGTGGGGGTGCTCGATCTGATGTCCGTCTGGTTCCAGCTGCGCTTTGGGCGCAAACCGATGCTGTTCTTCGGCGTCATCGGGGCGGTGCTCTTCCTGCTGGGGCTGATCGTGGGTGGGGTCGCGCTCTATCTCCGTTTTGGGCCACCCCATGTAGGCTTTCGCCCACTCCTGGACCTGATCATGGTCCTCGTCATCTCCGGCGTGGCGCTGTTTGGCTTCGGCTTCATAGGGGAGATGCTCGCGGGCATGCGGGAGGAGCTCCGGACGCTCGAGCGCGATGTCGAACGGCTGCGCTCCGAGGGAAATCCCCGCGTCTAGCTCCTTGCTGCAACAGAATTAGTGTCATAGTGTAACAGAGACGTCCGACTTCGGGGTTTGCTTATGCCGTTGTTGCGGCTGACGAGCGTGCTCCAAACGGCTCTCCCTCACCTGTCCGAAAATGGACGGGCCATCCTCAGTGCATTCGGCTGCCTGAACGGCCACCCCTCCGGTTCCCACCAGCTCGCCACGTTACTCGGCTTTCATGACCGTTATCAGCTCGCGCGCGCGCTGCGGCGCGAAGGATTGCCGTCGCTCGAGGTGATGGGCGGGTGGGCGCGCACACTGTATTGGATGACCGAAGCGGAAAACTCGGGGAAGTCGCTGCGGGAGCTCGCCGAGCGCGAGCGTCTCGATCCGGCCGTCGCGTACCGGCTGGTCCGCCGGGTCACGGGCCGACGCTGGTCCGAGGTCCGTCGCGAAGGCCTTGCGGTGACGATGCTGCGGTTCCGCGATCGTTGCGGGAAGGCCGCGTCGCCAGCGGCAACACTCCCGATGGCCGTCGGCCAGGGCGCTCCGGTCCCAGCGCCGCGCATCCCCGTTCGCCTTACGCAGAGGAACTTTGCCGGACGCTCGCCGTCCGTCATCTCGCGGGCTCCGGGCCACCGCGTGGTGCAGACCATCAGCGAGCGCGTCGCGATCGACGGCGCGCCGTTCGACGTGGCGTTCGCGGCATCCGGTCACGCGCTCGTGACGCGCGCGCATGCCGCCGCGGTCGATGTGCTGCAATTCAATCCGATGCGGGTCACGCGGACGATTCCCGTCGGGCCGGTGCCCGCGCGCGTGATCCCCAACGGCACGACGCTCGCTGGAGGGCAGCTGGCGTACGTCACCACCCAGTTTGCGGAAGCGGTCGCCGTGATCGATTTGCAGCGTGGGCAGCGGATTGCGTCGATCCCCGTTCCGGGCCATGCGTTGGGCGCCGTGCTGTCTCCCGACGGTCACACGCTGTACGTCACCACGAACCACGACAAGCTCGTCGCGATTTCGACGCTGCAGCGCGCCGTCGTGGGCATGACCGCGATCCCGCTCGGAATTCCCCAGATCACGACCCATCCATCGGGACAGTGGGTGCTCGTGCCGTGCTGGCGCGCCGGCGTCATCGTCGAAGTCGACGCCGCGAGCATGAAAGTCACGCGGCGGTTCGAAGTCGGCGGCATCGTGCAGGACGTGGTGGTCTCGCCCGACGGTCAGATGCTGTATGCCGCGAACGAAGCCGGCTGGCTCGACGCCATTCACCTGCCCAGCGGCCGGCGGACGGCGACGATCGAATTCGACACTGCGGCGCTCGGGATCGCGCTGAGCACCGACGCGATGCACCTGTACGTCGGATTGCTTGGCGGCGGCCGCGTGCTCGTGCTGCAGCGACAGGGACTCGTGGAGCGCGCCTCCATCCCGACGGGCGGCCGACCGCGGCTCATCGCGAACGCGCCCGACGGCAACGCGATCCTCGTCGCCAACGAAGCGGGTTGGGTGGATCTGGTCCGCTAGACGCGCGTTCTCCGACCAAAAAATATGACTCATGGCGCGCCCAAATGACTTTTGGGGCGATCGCCCTTGCCAGCGCGTGTCACCCGGCGCTAGCCGTTCTACACCTTTCCGAACGGGGATGGCGTCATGAAACGGCTGGTGTTGTCGTTGGTCGCGGGAATGTCGGTTGCATTCGTCGGTTGTACGGCGCGCGAGCCGATCGGTCCGATCGCAGCCGCGATGGGCGCTGGGAAAAGCGTCGTGGTCACACCGGACAGCGCGACGCTCGAGCCCGGCGGGACACAACAGTTCAGTGCGCAGTTTTTCCAGAACGGCCATGAAAAGAAGGCGCTGTTCAGCTGGAGCTCGAGCGATCCGTCGGTCGCGACGGTCAACTCGACGGGCACCGTCACCGCGGTCGCCAGCGGAGAAGCGACGATCACCGCCACGACCGGGATGACGTCCGGCAGCGCGCACGTGACGGTGCAGGGGCAGACCACGCCCCCGCAATTCTTCGGGCGCGTCGTGCTCAGCGGCGCCGGCGCCTTCGGATCGGCCGTGTCGGCGCCCGGGATTGCGTGGGTCAGTCAGCCCAACTCGGGGCTGGTCACGAGGCTCGATATCTCCGGCGACACGGCGATGGTCACCGGCTCGACCGGCGCTGGACCGCTCCCGGTCCAGGTTTCGGCGAACGGCGACGGGAGCCGGATCTACGTGCCGACGTTCTTCAGCAACGCGATGGTGATGTCGATCAACACGTCCACGTTGGCCGGCGTCGACACCGTGTTCGCCACTGACCACGGCGAGGACGCCTACGGCGTGACGAACACCCCGGCAGGGGACACGGTCTTTCTCGGCATCACGAATGGACCGGTCTTCAAGATCGACATGCGCGGTCGCACGGTGCTCGGGCGGATCGATTTCCCCGTCGCGGCCGGATATCACTTCGAGTGGAACGCGGCGCGGACGCGGCTGTACGCATCGCAGCGCGGGTTCGATGGCGGGCGGGTGTTCGAGATCGATCCGAACAGCTTCACCAACCTGCGGACCTTCGAGACCGGCGGCGGCGCGCAGGGCATCCAGCTCTCGGCCGACGGGAGCAAGCTGTTCGTGGCCGCGCAGAACGGCGGCATCATCGTGTGGGACGTAGCGAGCAACTCGCTCGTGACGACCTACGCGACGCCGGGCTGCAGCCCCTATGGTCTGGTGCGGATCCCCGGCTTCCTGGTGGTCGGATGCGTATTCGAAGGGCTCGTGGAAGTGCTCGATCCGGGCAGCGGCGCGCTGATCGAGACGGTGAGTGTGGGCGGAGCGCCACGGGAGCTGTCATATGATCCGAG
>DATMZX010000427.1:0-3174 GCA_035573235.1 Gemmatimonadales bacterium | reverse complement strand
ATCTGAATCGAGGTGGACGCGCCGGCATCGCCGCTGCCCTGGTTGGTCAGCACGCCCGGCACTTTGCCGGCCAGCGACTGAATGACGTTGCTCTCGCCGGCACGCTGGAGCGTCGTGCTGTCAACCCTCGGGGTGGACGTGCCGAGCCGCTCACGCCGGGTTTCCGTTCCCGCGCCGGTGACGACGATCTCCTCGAGCCGCAGCGGATCGGCCGCGAGCTGGAAGTTCTGCTCGAGCGTCGCGCCGGGGGCGAGCGTGATCATGTTCGACTGCGCGCGGAAACCGATCAGGCGCGCGGTGACACGAACCTGCTGGCCGCTGGCGCGCGCGCCGGGCACGTTCAACCGATACGTGCCGTCCGCGCCCGTCCAGACGCCGATGCCCAGCTCGAAAATCGTAATGTTGACATCGCGCAGCGCTTCACCCGTTGCGCCCGTGACTTTACCGGTAATCGTCACCGGCTCCTGCGCGACGAGGCGCGCCGGAAACAGCGCGAGCGCCGCTGCGAATAAGACCCAACCGAAAGGTCGGGGCACTGACTGAAGACGGCTCATACGAGAGACCCCTTATCTCAGGTGGAACGGCTCATGACTATCGCGATCCCCCCCAACACACGACGCGGCGCTCGACAACAAGCGCCGCAACACGGCTAGGACGGTGGGGAATGGGTATTTGGTGAAATACCGGCAGGACGCAGCGAGTACTGCAGCGGACACAAAATTCTCATAAAGCGGCCCTCCCCCGCGATAGAGGAATTACGACGACGACTTCGATTTCATCTATGCTGTTCTACGCGAGTCGACGCCCAACGGCTTGGGCGAACGTCGTCGCGAGACGGCGCGAGGTTCTTGGTAATACTGAACTTCGATACAGGGGTCCGCAAGAGCGGCATTTGTGTATTTTGGTCGCGTGAGAACCATACTGGTGGGTGCCCTCCTGGCCGCGGCCGCGGTCCAAGCCGACCCCCTCGATTCCCGCACCAAGGGGAAAGCCGATGCCCCGGTCACGGTCTACGAGATGGCGGACTTCCAATGCCCCGCCTGTCGCATGTTTGCCACAAACGTCCTCCCCACGCTGGAGCGGGAATTCGTGGAGACCGGCAAGGTCCGCTGGGTCTTCATCAACCTGCCGCTGATCTCGATTCATGCGAACGCGATGGCCGCCGCCGAGGTGGCCGTCTGCGCCGGCCGCCAGGGGAAGTTCTGGGCGATCCATGACCTCTTCTACAAGCAGCAGGATGACTGGGCCAAGCTGGCTGAGCCCCGGGATGCGTTGATCGGACTTGCCGTGCGTGCCGGCGCTGATCGGGCCAAGCTCGTATCGTGCGTCAATGGCGGTACCGCCCGGTCCGAAGTGGAATTGGATGCGCAGCGCGCCGCGCGCACGGGGGCACGCGCGACTCCTTCCTTCTATATCGAAGGTGGCCTGCTGGAAGGCGCTCCCTATACTCCCGACCCCATGCGCCACATGCTCGACTCGGTATACGCGGCCAGAACCCGCCCCCACCCCCCAAGGCAGTGAGCTCGGCCTCCAAACCACCGCTGCTGTACCGGCTGACCGTGCACATGGCCACGCGCGCGGCGCCGTTGATCGCCCGCTTCGACAAGAAGGTGGCGCGTGGACTCGACGGCCGCCGCGGCCTGACCGATCGGCTTGCGGCCTGGGCCGCGGCATCGCGCGATCCCAAGCGTCCGCTCATCTGGATGCACGCCCCATCGGTGGGGGAAGGGCTGCAGGCCAAGCCGGTGCTCGAAACGCTGCGCGCCGAGCAGCCCGACTGGCAGCTGGCGTTTACGTTTTTTTCGCCGTCCGCCGAGCGCCTCGCGAAGAATCTCCCCGTCGATATCGCCGACTACCTGCCCATCGATCGTCACGCCGACGTGACCGCGGTGCTCGAAGCGCTGCAACCGACGGCGCTCGTGTTCAGCAAACTGGACGTGTGGCCGGAGCTGACCCTCGCGGCCGCGCGGCGCGGCGTGAAGCTCGGGCTCATCTCGGCGACGGTTGCGCCCGAGAGCTCGCGGCTGCGCTGGCCCACGCGCCAGTGGGCTGCCTCCGCCTATCGCGCGCTCGACAGCATCGGCACGATCAGTGAAGACGACGGCCAGCGCCTCGAGCTGCTCGGCGCGCGCGCGGAGGCGATCGCGGTCACCGGCGACACGCGCTACGACAGTGTGGCCGAGCGCGCGTCGCGGCTCGATCGCACGCGCGAGCCGCTGGCGCGTCTGATCTCTGGACCGGACGCGGCCGATTCGTTTACGATCGTCGCGGGCTCCACCTGGCCGTCGGACGAGGCGGTCATCCTGCCCGCGTTCGCCGATCTGCTGCACCAGCTTCCCAACGCGCGGCTGCTGCTCGCGCCGCACGAGCCGAACCCCGATCACCTCGCCGGCATCGCGGATCGGCTGCGGCAGCTGAAGCTGCCGCGCGCCGTGCGGCTGTCGCAGCTCGAGCACGCGAAGCCCGGGCCCGTGATCGTCGTGGATCGCGTCGGCATTCTCGCCGACCTGTACGCGCTCGGCGACACGGCATTCGTCGGGGGGGGATTCCATCGCGCCGGCCTGCACTCGGTGCTCGAGCCCGCGGTCTTCGGCGTTCCGATCGTCTTTGGGCCGCACTGGCGGATGAGCCGCGACGCCGCGCTGCTGCTCGACCATGGCGGCGGTATCGCGCTACCCGCCGACGCGCGCCATCCGCTCCATTCGCAGTGGCTGGTGTGGCATCACGATCCTGCGGCTCGTCGCAATGCGGGAAGCGCTGCCAAGAAGATGGTCGAAGCGGGCCGGGGCGCGGCCGAACGAACGACAGCCCTCGTGCGAGGGCTGGTGAAGCGTTGAGGGCGTTCCTCCTCATTGTTGTTGCTCTCGCGGCCTGCGGCCGCACTTCCAAAACCGATACCGCGTGGCATCAGGCCGATGGTTATCGCTGGCGCTCGCTCGCGCCCGCGCGCGGGGATCGCGCCGGGTTCACGCTGCTGTCGCCCTCCCAAACCGGAATCACATTCACCAATAGCGTGAGCGACTCGTTGCTGGTTGAGAACCGCCAGCTCGCGCAGGGCGCCGGTGTGTGTCTGGCCGATGTCGACGCCGACGGCCGCGCGGACATTCTTCTCGCGCGCACGCGCGGCTCCAACGCGCTCTATCACAACCTTGGCGACTGGAAGTTCGCGGACAT
>DATMZX010000426.1:0-9584 GCA_035573235.1 Gemmatimonadales bacterium | reverse complement strand
ACCCGGCCGACTTCAGTGAGTGAATCGGGGCGAACGGCGACCACCTCATCACGCCGGCGATAGATCAAGACGCCGTCGGGTGAAATCGCCGGCAAATCCGATTGCCACTGCGTCGGAACGATTCCGGTGTGCTGCTTGATCGGGAGATCCACGATCCACGCCGAGTCGCCGACCGCAGGTCGCGCCAGCAGCCAGCGGCCGAGGGGATCGAGTCGCAGCGCGGCGACGGGCCCCGGGAGCGCGACCCCGTCGATCTCTTTGCGCTCGAAGCGATCGACGACGGCGAGGCCGGGCGCGTTACGCCGCGCGACGTAGATGCGATGCCCGGATGGCGAGAACGCGAGCGCGCGCGGCGCGTCGCCGAGTTTCACGAATGCAGGATTGCGGCGGCCGAGCGGATCGTAGAACGTCACGCCGCTGTCGCTCGCGACCGCGACGAGATCACCCCAGCGTGTCGCGGCGACGTCGCCGCCGGCCGCGATCGGATGCACCGTCGGCGGCTGATCGGCGGCGGCGACGAGCAAGCGATCCTGTGGAATCACGCCGACGAGATGTTGATCGGTCGCGCCGAACAAATCGCGCGGCAGTGCCGTCAACGCCTGCGGCCACGCGAAGCGCGTCCGCCGCGAGAGCGAAATCACGCGACGCGTCGTGTCGACGGCGTACAAGGTCCCGTCGGGGCCGAGCGCGGCCTGCGCGACGCCGGTCGCGACGGTATCGACGCGCCCGCTGCCGAGGTCGAGCGCGAGCAGCTCTTTCTTGGCCGTCGAGACGAACAGGAACTCGGACTCGGGGTCGAGTCCGACCACGCGCTCGACGGGGGGGAGCTTGCCCTTGAGCACCCCTTCGACGAGGGTCAGCCGCGGCAGGCGATAGAGCTGCGGGACGCCGCCTTTGGCTGCTAGCCGGATCGCGACGCCCGGGATCCTGGCCTGGACCTGGAGTTGGCTAACTCGTTGGGGTGATTGCTGTTGCGACGATGCGACCGGCGGCGCCTGGGATCCACAACCCCATAGCGCAACCGCAGAGAAGAGAAGGAGACGAGAGATCGGCAAGTGGCCTCGCCGGACAAGATAGAAGACCGGCTCGGCCATTGCAACTGTTTTAGGGACGCGGAGTTAGAACGTCGGACCGATGCTGAGGGTCCAGTACGCCTTTTGGTACTCCCGGTCGAGCGGTTTGCTGTAGTCGACCCGCATGATCATGATGCCGAGCATGTTGGCGCGAATCGACGCGCCCCAGCTGCGCAGCGGCCGCCGCACCTGCACCGGATCATCGCCCGGCATCCGGTTCCACTTCACCGTGCTCGCGTCGTTCCACGCCATCGCGACGTCATAGAAGAGCGCGCCCTCGATCGGCGGGAAGCCGACGGGCAGGAATCCGAGCACGAGCTGGCGCGCGAGCGGGAAGCGCAGCTCGAAGCTCGCCGACGCGACCTTGGAGCCGATCAGCTGATCCAGCTCGGGGCAGTCGTATTGCTGGCTCGGGTTCGCCGCGCACTCGTGCGAGCGCAACGAGCCCGCGGTGTAGCCGCGCAGGATCTCCGGGTTGCCGATGAAAATCGGGAAGCGGTCTGCATCGCGGCCGTAGCGGCCGAACGCGAGCGCGCGCGCCGCGAACGTCAGCGGCCGCAGATGCACATAGCGCCGCACGTCGACGAGTCCCGAGATGAAGTGCCACGATCCGATCGCGGGCGCGATGGAAATCCGCGAGCGCGAGCCGGCGAACGGACCGACATACCCGAATAACGTGTTGTCGTGCACGTGCGTGAGCGTCGGCTGCACGTACGTGGCCGTGGGACCGCCGCCCGAAATGAGCCGCTGATCGACGTACCCGCCGTCCGCGTTATACAGCGTCTGAAACTCGAGCGTCGCCTCGGAAACGTTGATCGCGTGGAACCCGACCTCGATCCGGTTGAAGCGGTCCATCGGGTAATAGGCCTCGGCAAATCCGTCGCGAACCACGAAGCGGCGCGTGCGCGACGTGAACACGTCGAGGCTGTCGCCGGGGGTCGTCGGGTTCTCGATGCGCGTCCAGTCGCTGCCGCCGTAGAAGTACATCGGATCCTGCGAGAACCCGCCGGCCCAGTTCATCCGGCCCGATTGATTGATGTAGACGCCAAGGAACTGCGCCTCGCTGATCCGTCCATTGATCGCGCCGGCCAGCACCACCGAGTGATTGCCGAGAATGTCCGAGAGCGCGATCGCGGTCCCGCCGAAGAAGCCGCGGCCCCAGTTGTCGCGCTGATATCCCACCGTGGGCCGGACCATGTAATCGGCGGTGAACCGCACGCGGTAGGGCTTGAACGAGAACTGGGTCGTGTCCGGGAGCGCGAGCGTCGCGGAGTCGAGTAGCGCGCGCACCGTGAGCGGCGCCGGCACCGCCGCGGACTCGGCGGGCTGCGGCGACGCCGACGGACGGAATCCTTCGGAGGAGCGGTAGATCGACGCGCCGGCCGGAGCCGCGGTCGTGGAGCCGTTGGTGGAGCTGTCCGCGCCGACGCTGGGGCTGCCGGTCCCGATCGTGCTGAGCGTCGGTCCGGCGGAGGTTCCCGTCCACTGCAGCGGCGCGGCGGCGGGGGTGGCGAGCGTGTCGCGCCCTTCAGCCGCGAGCAGCGTCACGGGCGGCAGATGCGACGGCCCATGCCAGGGGCCGCGCCGCAGCGAGCGCGGATTGTCGACCGAGTACACGCTGTACTGGCCGTCTTCGTAGTACACGAACGCGAGCCGGTCCGCCAACGACGACCAGGTGAGCACCGGAGACAGGGGCGTGATGCCCTGCACGCCCGTGTACATGTTCGTGAGCTGGTAGATCAGGCCGTCGTCGAATTCGTACAGATAGACGTTGGCAATGCCCGTCCGGTCGGATACGAACGCGAGCGCGCGCCCGTCGGGCGACCACACGGGGTTGATGTTCTTGCCGGCATCCATGCCGCCGAGCACCTCGATCGTGCCGGTGTCGAGGTGATAGATCGCGATCCGCAGGTTGCTGAAGCGCAGCAGATCGAAATCGGTGTTGCCGCCGCGATCGGTGGTGAAGGCGATCATGCGCCCGTCGGGCGACCAGGACGGATGGAGGTCCGCGTACTTGTCGTGCGTGAGGCGGCGGAGCCCCGTGCCGTCTCGATTGATGATGAAGAGATCGGTGAAGCCGTTGCTGAAGCCCGTGAACACCAGCTGCGTGCCGTCCGGCGACCACTGCGGCGTCTGAATCCCGTTCAGCGCGATGCTCAAACGCGCCGCTTCACGGTGCTTCTTCACATCCAGGATCACGAGATCATCGCGATCCCTGTGCTTGGCGGCGATGGCGAAATAGCGGCCGTCGGGCGCGAACGATCCCGCCGAATTGATGAAGCGCAGGCTCTCGTAATTGCTGTTGAGCGTCGATTTGACGAGCCGTTCCTTCACCCGTCCCGTCTGCACGTTCGCCAGCCAGAGATCGATGAAGTATCCGCCCTGATCTCCGAAGAACGCGATCTCGCTGCCGTCCGGGGACAGCGCGGGCGCGAGGAACACGCGGCCGGCGGTGCGGCGCCGGGTCAGCGCCGGCTGCGCGACGCGGCGCGCGCGATAGTGATCGCCCAGCTGCGGCAGGAACGTCGTCTGCACGGCGTCGCGCCAGTCGTTGGACAGATCCTCGATCGAGCGGCCCAGCCCGCGCTTGATCGCCGCTTCGATCCCCGAGGAGGCCGAGGACTGCAGGATCTCGCCGATGACTTCGTCGCCCCACTTCTCGCCGATGTACGCCTAGATCGCGTGACCGTAGCGGTACGGGAAGATGTAGGGGTCGAGCGTCATCTGCTCGAGCGTCGGCAGATTGCCCTCGAGCGCCGCGTCGCGCAGCCACATCGCGGTCTCGGGATTGATCGGACCGAGCGAGAGGTACTCCGCCATGCCTTCCATGAACCAGAGCGGCGGATTGACGTTGACGAGCGTCTGCATCCCGCCGCCGGGGCGGCCGCGGCTGTACACGTCGTACTGGAACTGGTGCACCATCTCGTGCTGCAGCACGTGCTCGAAGTCGGCGTACGAGCCGGTGAACGGGAGCACGGCGCGATGCTTGAAGAACTCGGTGACGCCGCCCAGCCCCTCGCCCGACGCGTCCACGACGTTGGTCTGCTGGAAGTCGGACTGCGAGGCGTACAGGATGATCGGCTTCCGGCTCTGGAAATTGTGGTGCAGGATCCGCGACAGCCGCGCATACGCGCGCTCGGCCATGCGCGCGGCATCGAGCGCGCCGGTCCGTTCGTCCGGATAGTAGTAGATGTCGAAGTGCTCGGTCTGAATCGACTGGAAGTCGAAGCGGCGGTACTGGACCTTATTCTGGACGAAGTACTGCCCGGCCGCGGGTGAGGCGGTGGCGCAGAGTCCCGCGAGCAGCAGCAGACCAGCTAAGGTGCGTCTCATCGTCCTACCCTTTCGCTCCCCCCGCATCGCCCGCGGCGACAACGGGCGCATCTCCCCACAACCGCTCGAGCTGGTAAAAGTCCCGCAGCTCGGGGTGAAACACATGGACCACGAAGTCCACATAGTCGAGCAGCACCCAGCGGCCCTGCTGCAATCCTTCCACATGATGCGGTTCCACTCCCGAGGGCGCGAGAGCCGTGACTAGATGTTCTGCCATGCCGCGCACGTGCGCGTCCGACGTACCAGAAACGATGATGAAATAATCCGTGGCCGACGACAAGCCACGCAGGTCCAGTACCACGGGATCTACAGCCTTCCGATCCACCAGCGCGTCAATGACTTGTGTGAGTACCGGACTCGTCACTTTGTTCCGTCTTCATTCTGATAGAAAACCCCCCAGGCACCAATGCCCGCGTGTGCCGCGATCACCGGTGTGATCGGAGTCACCAAACACTGAATCGGCCGATAGCGCGCGACCAGCTCCGCGCGCAGCGTTTCCGCAAACTCCGCGATGTCGCCGTGCACTACGCCCAGCCGCAACGCCTTCGGGCGGGGCGTCAACGCCCGATCCAGCAGCTCCAGCAAGCGTTTGCGCGCACCCTCACGGCCGCGTGCCCGCGCGACCGGTTCGATCTTCCCTTCTATAGTAAGACTCATCACGGGCTTCAAGTTGAGCTTTGTACCAAGCCAGGCGCGCCCGCGCCCGATCCGACCCGACCGCACCAGCCGCTCGAAATTGTCGACCGTAAAGAACCCGCCCGACTGCCCCCGCACGCGCGCGAGCTCCCGCACGATCGCCTCGGGCTGCCACGCCGCTGCAGCAAGCTCTACGCCACGCACCACCAGCAGGCCCTCTCCTAGGGAGGCGGTGCGGCTGTCGACCACGGTCAGCCTGGCGCCGTTCGAATCGAAACGTTTCGCGGCCGCTACAGCATTGGCGTTTGTGCCTGACAGCCCGCTGGACACGGTCACCGCGATGACGTGGTCGCCCGCGCGGGCGGCGTCCTGGTAGGCGTCTTCGAAGGCCTGGGGAGCGGGCTGGGACGTGCTGGCGTCCAGGCCGGCCCGCATACGCTTGAAGAACTCGGGCGCGGTCAGCTCCAGCCGGTCCCGGTAGACATGATCGTCCACGATCAGCTGCATCGGGACCAGCCCGATGTCGTACTGGAGCACGAGCTCATCGGGCAGGTCGCACGCGGTATCGCTGACGAAGGCGATGGGGCGGCGGGCCTGAAGGGCCTGATGCTGCGCCCGCATATCGTCGGCTTTCGTGGACTCGAGCGTGCCCCAGCCGCTCGCCAGCTGGAACACCGCCTCCGGCGCGTCGGTGTGGACGTGCGCCTTGAGCAGATCGCCGGTCGCGAGCACCACAATAGAGCCGCCGTGCGCGCGCAGTGCCTTGCGCACTGCTGCAGGATCCAGCATGGCCCCCGCCGACGAGCGCACCATCAGCTCGGTGCAGTAGCGGTAGTCGCGGTCGGCTTCCACTTCGGCTTGCGCCGCGGCGTTCGAGCCTTCGACGACGCGGTCCACGGCGCCTTCGGCGATCTGGCCTTCTTCGATGAGGCGTTTGACGCCTTCGAGGAACCGCACGAACCCCTTGGCACCGGCGTCGACGACCCCCGCGACCTTGAGGGCCGCCAGCAGGTCGGGTGTCCTGGCCAGGGCTTCTTCGGCGCGCGTCACGATCCGGCGCATGAACAGGCGGATGTCGGATTCGGCGCCCGCTCGGCCTGCTTCGTCGGCGGTGGCGCGCGCGACGGTGAGGATGGTGCCTTCCATCGGCTCGTCGAGGGAAGCGCGCAGGCGCTCGAAGCCGATGCCGATGGCGGCGGCGAGCTCGCGCGAGTTGATGCGCAGCCGATCGCCGATGCCCTCGCGGAATCCGAGCAGGAACTGCGACAGCATCATGCCGGAGTTGCCGCGCGCGCCGCGCACGCTGGCCTGGGCCATTGTTTCGGCGACGTGGGGCAGGGGCAGCGCGACCGCACCGTTGCCGCCGTCGCCCAGATTCCGCAATGCGCCGGCGACGGCGCGCAGCGTGAGGCACATGTTGGTCCCCGTGTCGCCATCGGGGACGGGGAAGACGTTGATCCGGTTCAGCTCATCGCGGCCCGCGGCCACCCAGTCGGCCGCCGCGAGCAGCGAGCGCCGAAACCGCGGGCCGTCTACGTACGCGATCGCGACGATCGCTTACTCCTTCACGACCGTGACGCGCACTTCCGGCCGCACCTCGGGGTGAATCTTGATCCCGACGTTGAACTCACCCAGCTCACGGATGGGCTCGGCCAGATCGATCTTGCGCTTATCGACCTTGATCCCGAGCTCCTCGAGCTTGCGCTGAATGTCGCTCGCGGTGATCGAGCCGTAGAGCTTGTCTTCCTCGCCCACTTTCGCGGAGAAGGTGAGTTGCACCTCGGCCAGCCGCGCGGCTTCGGTTTCCGCGAGGGACTTCTCGGCGGCTTGCTGCTTCACCAGGCGCTCGCCCTCGTAGGCGATCCGCTTCTTGTTGGCTTCGGTCGCGGGGTACGCGAGCCCCTTGGGCAGGAGATAGTTGCGGGCGTAGCCGTCTTTCACCTTCACGACTTCCCCGACTTTGCCCAGGTGCTGCACGTCGGCGCGCAGAATGATTTCCATCGTCAGTCCTTGGATTGTGTGGTGCCGGCGCTGCGCGCGGCCGCGAGCCGGCGCCGGTATTGGTACCACGTATCAGTGATGCCGAGCGTGCACAAGCCCGGGAGCACGAACAGGAGCGGCACCGCGAGCGCCGCGGCCAGCCCGGCCATGATCACCAGCGCGACGACCGAAACGCCGAACGCTTCGGCGAAAGTCACCACGATGGCGGCGCCGCGCAGCGCGTAGAGCACGCTCGCGATCAGCCCGAGATTCGTGCCCGCCACATGCAGCGCGCTCGACACGGGTAGAATCAGGACGCCCAGCCACGCCACGATGCCCCAGACCCAGCCGTCGCCCATCCGAAAATCCTTGAAGCTCGTCGCGGGGACGACCGCCCGCGCGAACGCGACGCGGCGATACAGGTGCCACGCAAGGGCGAGCCCCGCGAGCGTCTGCAGCGCCAGCATCCCGGGCCAGGTCAGGCTCACGAACCGCACCATCGGCTCGTAGATCATGAACGTGTCGGGCGCGACCTCGACGATCGACCGCATCGTCACGCCCGCTTCGCGCGTGGCTTCCCACGCGAGCGCGCCCCACGCCTCCGAGCCCCAGAACAGCTGAATCAGCGCGCCGGTCGCGAGCATGCCGATCAGCAGCGCCCGCAACGTCTGCTGCAGAATCGGCGGAGCCCCGGGTTTCATCAGGATCAGCCCGACGAACGCCGCCGTCACGATCACGACGTAGGCGCTCGTCACGGCCGCGAGCCGCGCGCCCTGCTGCGCGGTCAGCACGAGCAGCGACACGCTCATGGCCCCGATCAGCCCGGCGAGCGGCTGCGCCCAGCGGGGACGCTGCGCGCTCGGCAACAACAGCAGCAGCGCGGCGAACGGCAGTCCCACCAGGCTGGGATGCGCCCACAGCACGAACGCGAGCAGCGCGAGTCCGAGCCGCCACCACGACTGCGGCGCAGGGACGTTCACGCTATGCGGTGTGACCCTTGATGTACGGAATCAGGGCCAGCTGGCGCGCGCGCTTGATCGCCGTCGCGAGCTGCCGCTGGTGGCGCGCGCACATCCCCGACAAGCGGCTCGGCAGAATCTTGCCGCGCTCGGTCAGGAAGCGGCCCAGGGTCCGGTCATCCTTGTAGTCGAGCACGCGCGCGCCGGATTCGCACACGGGACAGGTCTTGGCGGGACGTCTCACGCTTCCTCCTCATCCAGCTCGTCTTCGTCGGCGGCCACCGCCGCGGTCACCACCGGCTTGGGCTGCTCGCGCGCGGCTTCGACCGTCATGTAGCGCAGCACGCCTTCGTCCAGCTTCACGGCGCGCTCGTACTCGGGGAGCAGATCGCCCGTCGCCTGGAATTCCGCGACGACGTAATAGCCCACGTCCTTCTTCTTGATCTTGTACGTCATCGTCCGCTTGCCCCAGTGCGACACGTTCGTAATCGTGCCTTTGCCTTCCTTGGTGAGAAGGGTGTGGAAGCGGGTCAGCTTGTCGTTGATGGCAGCTTCTTCCAGCGCACTATCGAAGATGTAGACCGTCTCGTAGCGACGAGTCATGCCACCTCCCTTTGGTCATGGGTGACCCGGTGCGGTGGATGGCACCGAGTAGGGGATATGTGAGCGGGAAGTATAAACGGCGTAGTAAGGCGTGGGAAGGCGTGATATTGTTGACCTATGCCGGGGACCTTCGTTACCCTCGCTCTCCTCGCGGCGACGCTGCAGGCGCCGGGTGATTCCGCCTCCGGAATCCGCGGCAAAGCCAGCTCGGCCATCAACGGCCAGCCGTTGCTCGGTGTGACCGTCGCCGCGATCGAGCACCGGCCGCAGACGGGGTCGGACTCGGCGGTCACGGCGGTCACGAAATCGGTGCTGACCGACTCGAGCGGCGGCTTCTGGCTCGGCGGCTTGCGGGCGGGGAAGCAGGCGATCCGAGTCAGTTACAACGGGCGTTCCGTCGACGATGCGTTCACGCTCGATCCGAACAGCACCACACGCATCGCGATCCTGCTGGACTCGGCGCTCGACGACCTGGGGGCGACGATCGTGGAGGTACGCCAGCCGCAGGTCTGGCGCGACCTCGCCGGATTCTACGAGCGGCGCGATTTGTACACCGGATTCGCGGGTTTCTTCACGCGCGAAGACATCAACCGCATCAAGCCCAAGCGTCTGAGCGCGCTGCTCACGCTCGAGGGAATCTCGACGCGCTGCAGCCGCACCTTCTGCACGCCGACCCGGCTCACCAACGGCGTGACGTGCGCCATCCCGGTCAACGTGGACGGTATGCCGTTCCAGGAGCAATCGTACGACGACATTCGCATGGCGCAGGTCGCGGCGGTCGAAGTGTATCGAGGCGTGCCGCCGGTCGGGCTCAGTGAGCCGTTGCCCGGAGCGCCGGGGCCTTCGATCTGGATGGGTGGGAGCAGCGGCAAAGGGACCGCGGGCTCGTGCGGTCTCGTGATGATCTGGACGCGCTAGACGTTGAACCGGAAGAGCAGGATGTCGCCGTCCTTCACGACGTAGTCGCGACCTTCACTCCGAATCAGTCCCTGCTCGCGGG
>DATMZX010000425.1:0-4332 GCA_035573235.1 Gemmatimonadales bacterium | reverse complement strand
CCATCCGATCGAGGCGCTCAGATTCCACCGAAATCACGTCGACATCCTCCTGCAGCTCCTGCGGCGCGTGCCCGCGAAGACGCGCCAGAGCGAATCGAATCGGCGTCAGAGGATTCTTGATCTCGTGCGCGACTCTGCGCGCTGTCTCCCTGAAAGCCTGCAGGCGCTCCGCTTCCACTGCCTGCTGCCGGCCGTGCTCCAGCTCGGACACCATCTCGCGCATGCTGCGGCGCAGCGTCTCGAACTCCGGTGCACCGCGCACTCTGCTCGTGGTAACCTCGATCATCGGCCCATCCTCGCCGTTCCTCGCCACCCTCGAGACCACCGTCCGCTCCGGAGGCGGCGGCAGCGATTCACCGTGTCCGATCAGATCGGTCCACCGCACCAGTTCGTCGAGCGGCCGGCTGAGTTGACGACTGAGGTGACCGGCGACGCGCGACGCCGCGCCCGTCAGAATGAGGAGCGCCAGCAAGCCGGCGACCGCGATCACGCGCACCGATCGCTCGGCCAGAAAGCTGTATCGACGCGCCTGTTCGACGGAGGATCTCAGCTCGCGCTCATGGGCGTCGATTGCCCGGCGCTGCGACGCCGTCAGGGGCGCCTGGCGGGCTGCCGCGATCGCCCGCTCGCCGCTGGCCGCGACGCTGTCCCACGCCGCGCGGCCGGTCACGAACGGCAGCACGGAGCTGACCGTGCCGCTCCACAGCAAAGTGAGGACGAGCGCGGGGACAATCGCAAACAGCGACAGGATCAGCACCAGTCGCGTGCGGAAACGCAGTTGATTCATGGGGGTTTGGGTATAAATTATACCCGTACGGCGCGACTTCGAGGATCCAGCGACCGGTCAACTGAGGGTTGACGCGCTCGCTCGGACCTGAAGACGCACCGCCTGCGGCGTCCGTCGCAGGGATAATACGGCGTGCAGCCGTCGCGGTACCCACAAAGAATCGCAGGCACGCAGCCTCGCACAGGAAATTCCCAAAAAAAATGAGTTCACGACCGCATCGGTCCGCGCCCTCTGGCGCGCACCGGCATGTCGCCCCGGTACACCGCGGGCCACAGGCAATCGCCCCGATTCATCGCGGGCCCCAGGCAATGTCAGCAACGGCACTGGCAACTACCCACCACGCGCCAAACGCCGCGCTGCTCATCGACTTCGATAACGTCACGATGGGCATCCGCTCCGACCTCCAGACGGAGCTGAAAAACCTCCTCTCCTCCGACATCGTCAAAGGCAAAGTCTCGGTCCAGCGTGCCTACGCAGATTGGCGACGCTATCCCCAGTACATCGTGCCTCTGTCGGAATCGTCGATCGACTTGATCTTCGCTCCCGCTTACGGATCCGCGAAGAAAAACGCGACCGACATTCGACTCGCGATCGACGCACTGGAGCTCGTATTCACTCGCCCGGAGATAGGAACCTTCATCCTGCTTTCGGGCGATTCTGATTTCTCGAGCCTCGTCATCAAGCTCAAGGAATACGGCAAATACGTCATCGGCGTCGGCATCCGCGAGTCATCGAGCGATTTGCTGGTGCAGAACTGCGACGAGTACTACAGCTACAACGCCCTCGCCGGTCTGGTGAAATCGGGCGAAGAGGAAGTCGTCAAGAAGGATCCGTGGGAGCTCGTCACCGAAGCGATCAGCCGCATGAAGCGAAACGGCGACGTGATGCGCGCCGATCGCCTCAAGCAGGTAATGCAGCAGATCGATACCTCGTTCGACGAGAAGAACCTCGGCATGTCGAAGTTCTCGCGCTTCGTCACCGAGGCCGCCCACCGCGGATTGCTGCACCTCACGAAGCTCGAGAACGGCCAGCTCGAGGTCGCGCCACCCAATGGCGCTCGCACCCTGCCCGCCGGACAGGAAACGATCGAGCCACCGGCACCGCGTCTCGCCGGCGCCACCACCGAAGAAGAATCGGGTGAGCGTCCGCGCCGTGGACGCAGAGGCGGTCGCGGACGGGATCGTGTTGGCGGTCGCGAGGGACGCGGACCACGTCCGGCTGCGATTCCCGCTACGCCGCCCGAGCTGGAGCTGCCGCCTCCGGAGGATGTAGTCAGCGAGCAAGTAGTCCCGGCAGCGAATGGAATCGGCGTCGGTGGATTGCGTCTGAGGCGTGAAGAAGCCTTCGATCTGGTCAGACGCGCTGTCGGCGTCAATGGCGGACCGCCGGTTCGCGCCAGCGAAGCTCGCGCCACTGCACGCGCCCTCCTCGGCCGCGACAGCGAGAGTCTGAGCGAGCGGAATTTCATCCGCATTCTCCAGGATGCACACGACGCTGACATCATCGATCTGCGTCGTCGCGGCTCTGACTACGAGGTTGCACCCGCTGCCGCGGCAGCCCCGGTGAGCGATCAGCTCGCCGCCGCCGAGCCGTCGAAGCCAGTCGTGACCGCACAGCCAAGCACTCCGACCGGAATGGGTGCTCGCAGTTCTCCGCCCACACGTGGGCGGGGTCGCGGACCGATCGGCGCCCGCGTGGGAGTCGTTCCACCCAATCTGCTGTCGATCGGGGTGGTAGAGACGTCGAGACCTGCACCGGCCCCAGTGGTCGAGGAATCGATTCCCGGCTTGCCGCAGACCGGCGAGGACGCTCTCTCGGAACCAGAGCCGAAGCCGCGCAGCACCCGCAAGCGCGCGATCTCGGAGGAATCCAAGCCTCGTCGTGGGCGCAAAACCGCCGCGGCCGCTGACGAGGCAGGCGACAAGCCCGCCGCCAAACGCGGCGCGCGCAAGAGTCGCAGCAAGACAGCGACGGAGTAGTGGGGCGGGTTCTCCCGCGAAGTTTCTACGATCGCGAGACCGAGATCGTCGCTCGCGAGATGTTGGGTACCGTCCTCGAGTGTGAGACCGAGGACGGTACCGCCAGCGGCATCATCGTCGAAACCGAAGCATATCTGGGCGAGCACGACCTGGCGTGTCACGCCGCCGCGGGCCGCACCGCGCGCACGGAGCATCTCTACGGCGCGCCGGGCATCTCCTACGTCTATTTCATCTACGGGATGTACTGGTGCTTCAACGCCGTCACCCGAGAGGAAGGCTTACCGAGCGCGGTCCTGGTGCGCGCGCTGGAACCGCTGGAGGGCATTCCGTTGATGCGGAAGCGGCGGCGGGGAAGAGACGACGCCGATCTCACCAATGGTCCCGGCAAGCTGTGTCAGGCGCTGGCCATTACAGGTTCCCTGACCGGGAAGCCGTTGCAGCGGAAGCCGCTGGTGATTCGCGAGGGGCAGTCAGTGGCGAACAGAGACGTGGCGATCACCACCAGAATCGGCATCACGAAGTCCGCCGATTGGCCCCTGCGGTTCATCGTGAAGGGCAACAAGTACGTGTCCAAAGGAAAGCTGTCGGCCTAAAAAAAAGCGGCCCCTTTCAGGGCCGCTAACCATTCAATCAGGTGCGCCGAGAGCTGCTAGTCCCGATCGATGGAGCTTCCAAAGTTCAGTCGAACACCGAATTCGATGAATGAAAGAACGCTTCTGAAAAGGAACGTGCTTTCGCTGGGAAGGATCGTGTACTGTCCGAATAACGCGAACTTCTTGCTCTGGAGCTGTACTCCGCCCAGTGCCAATATCGACGCCCGGCTGCGCTCGTTCTCGACTTCGTCGAGGAACGCGTTGCTCGGGAACGTGTTGACGCTATCTACGAAAACCCGGGCATTGCCGAGGACGGTGATCGCGTAGCCAAGTCCGGCGTAAGGCGTGATGCCGCCGAAGTGATGCGGGAAGACGAGAGCGCCGACACTGATCCGGCGCATGTCGTTCACGCGGACCGTGCGCTGGCCGGTGGTGGAGCTCGCATCGAAGAACTCCAGGTCCTTCTCGAAGATCGACTGGTTGGCCGATGCATAGAGACCACCGTGAGTTCTCGTGATGACCCAATCAATGCCGAAATCGGGCGTCGCCGTGTTGCCGTGACCGGGCACCGCGAAGGTGTTGATCCCGGTCTTGAAACCCCAGAACCAGGAGTTATCGAAGTCCCGGTTTGCCTGTGCGTGCGCGCTCGCGGAACCGACTATCGTGGCGACCAGCGCCAGTGCGACTGCTCTGTACTTCTCCATGAAGGCGTCCCCTAAATAATGCCAAGCTTCGTCCCGACGGTCTTGAAGGCCGCGATGGCCTTGTCCAGATCGTCGCGTGAATGGGCAGCACTCAGCTGACAGCGCACGCGAGCTTGCCCTTGGGGAACGACCGGAAAGCCGAATCCCGTCACAAAGACGCCTTCGTCCAGCAACATGTCACTCATTTTGATGGCGGTGGCTGTCTCCCCCACGATTATGGGGACGATCGGAGTCTCTCCGGGCAGCGGTTTGAACCCTGCCTCGGCGAT
>DATMZX010000424.1:0-26446 GCA_035573235.1 Gemmatimonadales bacterium | reverse complement strand
ACCTGTTCGTGTGCGTGACCGGCCTGAGGACCTCGAAGGGACGGGACCGCGCCAACCTCCTGTTCCTGAACAATGGCAATCGCACGTTCACCGAGGCGGCGGCTCGCTTCGGCCTGGCGGACACCGGCTTTGCGGTCACGGCCGCGTTCCTCGACTACGACGGCGACGGCGACCTCGACCTGTTCGTGGTGAACAACTCGCCCAAGGACTTCTCGCGCGGTGAGGCGGATGCGAATCCCATGGGGGTGCAGAGCGACAGCCCCGAGGGCTACAACATCCTGTATCGAAACGACGGCGGCCACTTCACCGACGTGTCCCGCCAGGCCGGGATTCTGCGGCGGGTGGGGCATGGCCTCGGCGTCGCGGTTGGGGACGTGAACCGCGACGGCCGGCCCGACATCTACGTGTCGAACGACATCGTCCCGAACGACGTCCTCTACATCAACAACGGGGACGGCACCTTCAGCGATCGCGCCGCGGTGTCGGTGAAGCACTCGAGCTTCGCCGGCATGGGTGTCGACATCGCCGATTTCAACAACGACGGCTGGCCCGACATCGCACAGGTCGACATGCTGCCCGCGTCGCTCGAACAGCGCAAGCGCATGGGCGGCTACCAGAGCTACCCCGGCGCCGAGGAATTGCGGCGGCGCGGATTCCGCATCGACTACGACGCGAACGCGCTGCAACTGAGCAACGGCATCACGCCGGGCGGCGACGTGCTCTTCAGCAACATCGCCTGGCAGGCCGGCCTGGCGGCCACCGATTGGAGCTGGAGCGTGTTGTTCGCCGATGTCGATAACGACGGCCTCAAGGACCTGTTCATCACGAACGGCTACCCGAAGGCGCCCAACGACCTCGACTATCAGATGAAGGCGATCGACGCGCGCCGCGTGGGCCGCTACGAGATCGCGCTCCAGGCGCTGCGAGAGGTGCCCAGCTATCGCGTGTCGAACTACCTGTTTCGCAACAATGGCGATCTGACGTTCAGCGACCGGACGCACGCGTGGGGGATGGACCAGCCCGGCTACGCGTACGGCGCGGCGTATGCGGATCTCAATAACGACGGCCGGCTCGACCTCGTCGTGAACAACCTGGACGCGCCGGCGTCGATCTACGAGGGGGTCCGGACCGACTCGGCGCACTACCTGCAAATCCGGCTGGACGGTGAATCGCCCAATCGCCGGGGGATCGGCGCGACGCTCATCGTGACCGCGGGCGGACGGAAGCAGTATTTCTATCACTCGCCCTATCGCGGCTATCAGTCGACGATGGACGACCGCGAGCACGTGGGGCTGGGCCGTGCGACCATTGTCGACAGTCTCGCAGTCATGTGGCCCGACGGGCGCTCGCAGCTACTGACGCAGGTGGGTGTGGATCAGATCATCACACTCAAAGCTGGGGATGCTTCGCGCCGTCCTTCCCCAAGCCCTAGCCCCCAGCCCCCAGCCCCCATTTTCCGGGCCGTCGATCTCATCGCCTACGCGCAGCCGGTCAGGTCCATCGTCGACTACGAGATCCAGATGCTGCTGCCGTACGAGCTCTCGCGGCAGGGGCCGCCGCTGGCGGTCGCCGATGTCAACCGGGACGGGCGCGAGGATGTGTTCATCGGCGGCGGCGCCGGCGCGCCCGGGAAGCTGTTCCTGCAGCGCGCGGACGGCCGGTTTGCCGAGAGCGTGCAGGGCCAGCCGTGGGCCGCCGACAAGGATTTCGACGACTGGGGCGCCGCGTTCATCGATGCGAATGGGGACGGCCTGCCCGATTTGTACGTGGCGAGCTGCGGCTACCAGCTCACGCCGGTGTCGCGTTTCCTCCAGGACCGGCTCTACATCAACCGCGGCAACGGCCGGTTCGTGCGTGACCTGCAGGCGTTGCCCCCGATGCCGGCGTGTACCGCGAGCATTGCCGTCGGCGACTTCACCGGCGACGGGCGGCCCGATTTGTTCGTCGGTGGCCGGCTGGCGCCGCGCAACTATCCGTTCCCGGCGCGCAGCTATCTGCTCCGCAACGACGGCGGGCGCTTCACCGACGTCACCGCCGAGGTCGCGCCGGAGCTCGCGCAGCCGCATGGAATGATCACGGCCGCGCTCTGGGTGGACTACGACGGCGACGGTCGGCTCGATCTGGTGACGGCTGGCGAGTGGATGGGGCTCGAGTTTTACAAGAACGACGGCAAGCGACTCCAGCTGCAATCAGTGGGATTGCCGGCGTCGCGAGGATGGTGGTGGAGTCTCGCGACAGGTGATTTCAACGGCGACGGCCGTCCCGATCTGATCGCGGGCAATCAGGGGCGGAACTTCATGCTCCAAACCACGCCCGAGTCCCGCACCGGTGTCTACGCCGGCAATTTCGCCGAGACGCAGGCGAGCGACATCGTGTTGACGCAGGAGAGCGGGGGAAAAGCGTATCCGGTGTTCGGACGGGCCCGGCTCGGGCCGATCATCTATCCCGCAGCGCTGCGGTTTCCGACGTACGCGGGGTTTGCGGCCGCGACGGTGGAGCAGCTGGTCGGTCCCGCGGCCGTGAAGCGCGCGCTGCACCTCGAGACCGACACATTCGAGAGCGTCTACCTGCAGAACCGGGGCGACGGGACATTTGCGTGGACGGCGCTGCCCGGGATGGCGCAGATCGCGCCGATTCGCGGCATCGTCACCACCGACGTGGACCGCGATGGGCACCTGGATCTCGTCGTCGCCGGCAATTTGACGGCGACGGAGCCGAACACGCCGCCGGCGGATGCGGGAAATGGGCTGTGGTTGCGAGGCGATGGGCGTGGCGGTTTCAGTCCGGTGGCGCCGGTCGAAAGCGGGTTTCTCGCGCCGAGGGATGTGGCGGGACTCGCGCACGTGAAAACGCCTGCAGGGAGCGCGGTGTTGATTGCCAACACCGGCGACTCCCTGCAGGCATTCCTACTTCGACCTCGTTGACCCGTTCCCACGCTCCCCGGGAGCGTGGGTCAGGGCGTCAAACTACCAACCAGTATTCTGCACCAGCTGCGGCACTCCACCGACCACGCTGAGATCGATCTGCGTCTGCGGGATCGGATAGAAGTTGTACTTGGGCAGCTCGTACGTCGCGCCCGCCGCGATGTACGGAATCCGGTTTGATTCCTTACTCCTGTAGTTGTTGACGACCGAGTCCGATCCCCCCCAACGGCGCAAGTCGAAGTAATGTTGGCCTTCCATCGCCAGCTCGAGGCGCCGTTCGTTGTGCACCGCGCGGCGCGCCGTCGCTTGATCAGGGAAGGTTGGGTAGAGCCCGATCTTGTAGTACGCCCATGGCGTCATCAGCGTGTCGAGCGTGGCACTCGCCACCACCAACGGAATCGCCATCGGCTGCAACGCGCGGGCCGCAGCGGTCGTGTCTTTGCACACCGGGAACTTGTTGGTCAACGCGGTGTCCGCCGTCGTTCCGCAGCCTTGCGCCATGGCGCCCGCCCGTGCACGAATCTGATTCACGATCGCCGTCGCGTTTGCCAGCGATCCCAGCGGTGATTCCACCTCCGCCTCCGCCAGCAACAACAGCATGTCGGCGTACCGGAAGAGATGCATGTTCACATCGTTCATCTGGGTCGTCTGCCAGCCGGCGTTGTGCTCGGCGTCCGCGACCTGTTCGTGCACATTTTTCTTCGGGCTGTAGGGCCCGCTGTAGGATGCATCGCGGATCCAGCTCGGCTTTGGCACCGTCCAGTCTTTGTAGGGAACCCCGAAGCGGCCGACGGTCCAATCGAGCCGCGGATCGACCGGTGTCGACAGGTTTCCCGCGACGAAATTCGAATCACTGTTGTTCCATGCACCACTGGTCGCCGCGACCGGCAAACCCACCGCATCAACGCGGTAGAAGTTGACCAGGTTGAACGAGGGCTGGTGGAACCCGCAGCAGCCGAAGTGACTGCCCTCGTGCGGGAAGTTCAGGCGCTCGCCCCAGTTGGCGTTCCAGCCGCTCGGCTCACCATCCCGCACCGACGCCTGGAAGGCGAAGATCGTCTCCGGGCCGTTGCGGTACGCCAGCCGCGCCGTCCAGACCTGATCGAAGCTCGGTTGCAGCGCGTAGGGACCGCCTGACTGAACCGCCCGCAACGTCGCGAGCGCCGAATCCCAGAGCGCCGGCCTGAGTGCGGCCCCGTACACCTGAACGCGGCCCTTGTAGGCGCGCGCCGTCCAGGAGGTTGCGCGGCCCTTGTCGCCGCCGCGCGGCGTCGCCGGGAGCAGCGTCGCCGCCTGATTCAAATCGGCGATGATCTGGTCCACGATGGCGTCGAGCGTCATGTCGTTCGGCTTGCGATACCCGCCGGCGGAGACGGGCGTCGTATCGTTCTCGAAATAGTACGGGATATGGCCCCACATCCGGTACGCTTCGAAATGGTAGTGGGCCCGGAGGAACAACGCCTCGCCGCGAATGCTGTTGGCCGCCGCCGCGCTGAAGGCATTCGGGTTATCCGCCAATACCTTCTCGAGAAGCCGCAGCGTCGCGTTGGCGCGGAACACGCCTTCGTAGACCTGGCTCCACTTCTGGTTCAGGTAGCCCTCGGACTCGCCGATGTTCCAGACGTAGGTCTCGATGCTGTTGATCGGCTGCTGGTCGCCCAGGTTCGACCCCTTGTAGGCGTCGCCGCTGGTCACGCTACCCCATACCCAGTTGCTCGCGGCGCAACCCCACGAGCCGGCCGAGCTGCTGCTGCAATCCAGCGACCGGTACGCGGCGATCAGCGCCCCTTCGACGCCGGCGGGTGTGGCCAGCGAGACCTCCTCGACCGCTCCCTGCGGGGGAACGTCGAGAAAGCCGCTGCAGGCAAAGGTGATCGCTCCAAACGTCGCCAGCACTGCGGTCGCGATCACCAGCTTGGATCTGAGAAGTGTTTTCATCGTTGTCTCGCGTCCTCTGTGAGGTACGATCGCTTAGAACGTGGTTGAGATGCCGAGCGTGATGACTCGGCTGCTCGGGTACGAACCCTGATCGACGCCGCGGAACTGGTCGCGAATGTCGCCCGCCGCGCCCGTCGCCGCCGCTGCCGGCAGCGTCGGATCGAGGCCCGAGTAGCCGCTGATCGTGAACAGGTTTTCGGCCTGCAGATACACGCGCGCGGCCGGAATCCACTTGATCAGCGCCGGCGGCAGGTTGTAGGCCAGCTGCAGCGTCCGCATCCGCACGTAGCTGCCGTCCTCGACCCAGTAGCTCGAGAACTGACGGCTGAACGCGTCCTGAGCGTCGAGTCTCGGATACTTGGCGTTCGGATTCGTCACGACGCCGGGGCACGGCCACGTCGGCTGCGTCCCGGGCGGGGCGCCAACCGGCACCGGCTCCGGCGAGCACCGGTCGCTCAGCACGACCGAGTTGGCGATCCGGTCGTCCACCACGTTGGTGTCGAAGTAGCGGAACACGTACCAGTACTTCTGCGAGTTGAAGATCTGACCGCCGAACGAGCCGAAGATCGTGGCGGCGAGCTCCCACGACCCACGGCGGAACGTCAGGTCCAGTCCCGTGGTGAAGTCGGGGTGCGGATCGCCGATGATCGTGCGGTCGTTCGAGGTGATGGCGCCGTCGCCGTCCAGATCCTTGAACTTGATCCGCCCGGGGCGGGCACCGGAGTTCCATTGCGCGGCCGCATCCGCCGAGTCGGCGTAATAGCCGTCGGCCACGAGGCCGTAGAACGCGCCGATCGGATGCCCGACCATGTTGATCGTCGGGTTCTGCTCACGCAGCGAGAACGGCCCGGTGAACGACTGCGTGCCGAGGTTGTCGATCTGGACGATCTCGTTCTTGTAGTGACTGCCGTTGAGGGTCGCGCTCCACACCGTCCCCGCGCCCATCTGGCCACGGAAGCCCATCGACAAATCGAACCCGGTGTTCTTCATCTTGCCGATGTTGATGATCGGCGGCGACGCGGACCCGGCGGTTGCCGGAGCGCGCGGATCGAACAACAGGTTCTCGGTGTTGCGGTTGTAGACGTCGCCGCTGAACGTCGCGCGGCCCTGCAGGAACTCGAGGTCGAGCCCGAGGTTGGTCGAGTGCTGCTCTTCCCATTTGAGCGCGGCGTTGCCGATCGACGTCATCTTCGATCCCGGCCGGATCGTGGTTCCCGTTCCGCCGATATCATAGAAGGTGTCGCCGCGGTCACCGCCGAACTGGCTGACGATGCGCCCGGGAGGAATCTGCTGGTTGCCCGTCACCCCCCAGCCGAACCGCAGCATCACGTTCGAGAACACCGAGCTGTTGTCGAGGAACCCCTCGCGCGACAGCCGCCAGCCGAGCCCGACGGCGGGGAAGGTGCCCCAGCGGTTCTCCGGTCCGAGTCGCGACGAGCCATCGCGCCGCACGGTCACGCTCAGGTAATAGCGCTCGTTGTAGTTGTAGTCGGCCTTCCCGAAGAACGACAGCAGCGACGCTTTTGACCCCTGGCTGAAGACGTTCTTCGTATTCGGGTCGCACAGCGCGTCGTTGATGTAGCGCGTGTCCACGCCCGGATTGAGCAGGTTGGCGCAGTTGCCGCTCTCGAACCGGTTCTGACTCTGGTTCGCTTCCTGCCCGAGCAGCACGACCAGATTGTGCTGCTGCATGACCCGCGTCCAGTTCAGCGTGTTACTCCACGTCCATTCGGTAAACAGGTTGTAGTTCTCGTTGATCGCATTGATGGCGGTGACTTCGGAGTTCTCGGGCGTCGCCGCGGTGAAGCCGTGGAAGCTTCCCTGGCCGAGGTTGAACCCGAACCGGGTGTTGAACGACAGCGAGCGGCCGGCGTCGAGCCCCGCGAACACGTTTCCGAAGATCCGATCATTCGTGGTGATATTGTCCTTGCTGCTCTGTGCGATCTTCAGCGGGTTGGTCAGGTTGCTCAGCCCGTTCGCTTTGCCCGACGCGAAGTTGCCCGCGATGTCATAGATCGGGACCACGGGCTGCTGGAAGATGTTCTTGCCGACGATGTTGTCTTCGCCGAGCGCGTCGTCATCCAACCCGCCGTATTTCCGCTCGCGGGAAACCGCGATGTTCTCACCGATGCGCATCTTGCCGACGTTGAACGTCGTGTTGACGCGAGCGCCGCCCCGCTGCAGCCGGGTGAACGCCGCGGTGCCGTCCTGATCCAGGTAGTTCAACGACACATGGTACGCGTTGTCATCGCCGCCGCCGGAGAACGCCAGGTTGGCGTCACGGTATTGCCCGGCGCCGAACACCGCCTTCCACCAGTTCGTGCCGCCGCTGCCGGGCATGATCAGGTTGTTGGGGTACGAGTACGACGCCTCGTTCACGTCCGCGCTCGTGCACGGCGTCGGGATGGTGTCCACCCCAACAATCGTCCGGCAGTTGTTGGGATAGATGTATGCCGGGACGGACGGGTTGTTCGGATCGAGGCCGTAAATATTCGTCGGGACTGACAGGTTGCCGTTGAGAGAGGCGGTCTTTACGACATCGAAGTAATCGAGCGCATTGAGCTCGAGAATCTTGTCGTAGCCGCGCGTCGGCGTCGCGACGCCGGTGCGGACGTCGAGTGAGATCTGCCGCTGCCCGGGACGGCCGCGCTTGGTCTCGACGATCACCACGCCGTTGCTGGCTCGGGATCCGTAAATCGAGGCCGCCGACGCATCCTTCAGGACCTGGATCGACGATATTTCGTCGGGATTGAGCCAGTTCAGGTACGTATCCTGCACCGGCGTTCCGTCGACGATGTACAGCGGATCGTTGTTTTGGAACGAGCTGACGCCGCGGATGCGCACGGTGGTGCGCGCGCCCGGCGAGCCGCTGTTTTCCACCTGCACGCCGGCGACGCGGCCGTCGAGCCGCTGCAGCACGCTGACCGACGTCTGCTGCTGCGCGTTTTCCATATTGACGCTGCCGACCGCGCCGGTGATGTCGGCGCGCTTTTGACTGGTGTACCCGGTGACGATGACGGGGTCGAGCACGGCGACCGCGGCGTCGAGCGCCACGTCGATCGTCTCGCGTCCCGCGATCGTGCGCGCGGCGCCCTTGTACCCGATGAGGTTGTAGAGCAGCACCCCGTCGTTCGGCGCCGTCAACGAGTAGCGCCCGTTCGCATCCGTCGTGACGCGCACATCGGTGCCGCGCACCTGAACGGTTACGCCCGCGAGCTTCTCGCCGGTGACCGACGTCACCGTGCCGGAAACTTGCGTCTCCTGCGCCTGGGCGAGCGCGGTGCCGTACGCCGTCAGGGAGAGCAGCACGCCCATTCCCACTGCGGCGAAGCTACGAATGAGTTTCGTTCCCATGGAACCCAGCCTCCTAGCCTACGGGTCTGCGCATGGACTTCAGGCCATCCTTCGCGATCACATCTCGGTACGTCAGCAACACGACGTTGCGCGCCTTGAGGGCCGCGCTGAACCGCGACGACGTCAACGCGGCCAATTCACCCTGGCGATTCTTGCTCATGTCGGGGAGCGGGTCGCTGGTGTTCATGTCGAGCAGCGCGCCCAGCTCCGCGTCGTCGATCCCCACGTGCGTGACGACCAGATTGAGCCCGGGCTTCAGGCGATCGATCATCACTTTCAGACTGTCCATCTTCTTCGCCGGCGGCGCGGCATACTGCGGCGAATCCTCGGTCTCACCGAAGTACTGCGACATGCCGAGACCGTATTCGCGCGCGAGCCGCTCCGTCACTTCCTGGAAATCGGGCCACATCACCACGGTGCCCATGTGATAATCGACGTAGTCGATCTTGATGCCGGAGCGCAGCGCGCGCTCGATCTGGGCCCGCAATTCTTTTTCGACTTCGGCGATGTTGGGATTGTGCTGCCGCAGCGCTTCGGCGGCGGGAAAGAAAAAGCCGTTCTCATCGACCAGCGATGGAACGGCGGCGGCTCCCGCGACCGGACCCCAGCGATAATTCTTCCACTCCGAATTCAACGCTAGGTGAATCCCTACAGACGCATTCGGATGCTGCTTCAGGATCTCCACCGCTTCCTGATACCACGGACACGCGAACAGCACTGAGACCGACACCGGCATTCCGGTCGACACGAGCTTCTGCATCGCCATGTTGACGGAATGGCTCATGCCGATGTCGTCGGTACGAATGATCAGCTGGATGGGATCTGCAGAGGACTGGGCAGGCGCGCTCGTGGACACACCAAGAGCCAAGCTGGTGTATAGCAACCAGCCGGCAATCACTATGGACCTGTGATGGCGCATAGGGACGGCTCCCGTGTGAACGCTGCGTGAAGATCTTGTAACGGCCAACGTTATGCCTGCGGTAGGGAACGGCTAGACCCCTACTCCGTGTCACCTGATTAGTCTACAGCGCGCGCAGCTCCGCGCGCTTGTGACCATTGTGCGATTTTTTTTTGGGAAGAGTTCTGAATTCTGCGAAGACCCGCACCAGCAATCCTTCTCGACTCTGCACGTTGAGCTTGCGATAGATGCGCCACAGATACGTGTGTACCGTATGCGGCGAAAGTCCGAGCCGCTCGGCGGTTCGCTTCTCGGAGTCGCCGTCGAACACCGCGCGCACGATCCCGCATTCGCGCGGCGAGAGACCGAGACAGTTGGCGAGCGAGCGCCACTCGCCGGGCACGAACACCGCCTGGCCGGTTCCGTTCGACAGCATGTCTTTCATGGGGTTCCAATATGTTGCGCGGGCCGTTCCCACCGCCAGACCGGGCCGTCTTCAGAATCCACGACTTGCCCGATGTGCACAAAGCCGCATTTCCTGAGGACGCGACTCGACGCATTCAGCTCGGGGAGGGTGTGGGCGCGGATCAATCGGACCCGATCGTCGGCGGCTGCGAATCGCACGAGCGCGCCGGCGGCCTCGGTCGCGTAGCCGCGGCCCTCGACCGAGGGCATCACGCCATAGGCAATCTCCACGATCCCCTCGGCGTCCGGGGGTCCCTTGAAGCCGGCCGTGCCGATGACCTCCCCGCGGGAGCGCTCTACGAGAAAGAAGCCGTGCCGCCAAGGGTCGGCGCCGGTCGCGTTGCGCAACCCCGACAACCATTGGGGGGATATCTGGTCCCTGACTCCCGCATAGAACGCCCGCAGCTCATCCGCCACCTGGTAGCCGTTCACGCGCACCGGCTGGTCCGGCTCCTCGTAGAACGCCAGCAGCTGCCGCGGCTCCGACGGCACCAGCGTCAGCCGGGCGGTCTCGAGCACCCGGCCGTCAGGTGGCGTCGAAACCGGCGTACTCCCCTGGCTGAACGACGTTGCCCTTGTACTGCTGGTCGTCGTGGATGCCGATTTTCGAGCTGTAGTACGCCCCGATCGTCGCGCCCTTGATCTGCTTGAAAAACTTCTCGGCGTCGGTCTTGGGATCCTTTTCCGCCGCGGCGATGCGCGTGAGCAGCGCCAGCCGTTGCTCCGGCGTCGCCTGCATGAACGTCTTGCCGCCGTTCATCTCGCGCGACAGCGCCTCGACCGCCGCGATGCCGGAGCGCCACCGCTCCGTCTGTTTGGGCTCTTTGGGCTGCCCACTCTCCGGGGGCGGCTCGAACGCTTCCGCCAGCTGGCTATCGATGTACGCGGCGCAGGCCGCCGCGCGCGCGCCACGCGACTGCGCGTCGGTCGGGATGATCATGTCGCTCAACTCGTCGACCAGCGCAAATTCGGCGGCGGTGAAAAATTTCGGAGCCGGCGCTCCAGCCGCGCAGGCCGGAAGCACGGCCGGCAGCGCCATCGCGGCCGCGCCCGCCGCCGCGGTCTTGAGCATGTCGCGTCGATTGAGCGTCATAGGTTCCCCCGCTTGAGTTCGTCGGCCAGGTGCTCGCACGAGCGCCAGGCGAGCGCCATGATCGTCCACGTCGGGTTCTGGCACGACGCGCTCACGTGGCTCGAGCCGTCGACCACGAACAGGTTTTTCACGTCGTGCGATTGCTGGAACTGATTCAGCACCGACGTCTTCGGGTTCGTCCCCATCCGTGCCGTGCCGAGCTCGTGAATCGACCAGCCTTCGGTGAGGATGTTCTTGTCTTCGCCAATCACTTCGATCCCGGCGGCCTCGAACATCTCCTTCCCGGCCACCACCATGTCCTCGCACATCTTCTTCTCATTGTCGCTGAACTGATAATGAAAGCGCAGCGCCGGAATGCCCCAGCGATCCTTCTCGACGGGATCGAGATCGACGTAGTTCTCGTAGCGCGCCAGCACTTCGCCGAAGCCGCCCATGCCGATGAACGCGCCCGCGTGCTCGCGCACCGTCTTCTTGAACTGGCCGCCGAAACCCGGCGTGTCCCACGCGTTCCCGGGGATCATCCCGAAGCCCGAGCCACCCTCGAAGCCATACCCGCGGATGAAGCCGGACTGCTTGTCGCGGAGGTTCCGGAAGCGCGGCACGTAGAAGTTGCCCGGCTTGCCGTCGTCGAGTGTCGGCTCGGTTCCGACGAGCTCCTTGACCAACCCGGTCACCCCGGGCCCCATCACGTGCTCGCAGAAGTTGTGGCCGACGTGGCCGCTCGAGTTCCCGATCCCGTTTGGATGCTGTCGCGATTGGGAGAGCAACATCAGCCGCGCGCTCTCGAGCGTCGACGCCGCGAGGATCACGACCTTCGCGTTCGCCTCGTACGTCTTCAGCGACTGCGAATCGACGAACGAGACACCGCGCGCCTTGCCCGTGTTGGGATCCACCAGCACTTCATGGGCGGTTGAATTGGGGCGCAGCGTGAGATTGCCCGTATCCATCGCCGGATAGATGAGTCCGGTCGGCGAGTCGAACGCGGCGTGAATGTCGCAGCCGCCCGGACGGCGGCTGCACGCGCCGCGGCCGAAGCACTTGCTGCGATACTTGTTTTTCACGCCATCGGTCGTGACACCAGCCCGGTATGGTGTCGCCGTCCGCCCCATTCCCTGCAGCGCCTTGCGCAGCTTCACTTCGGCCGCGGTCAGCTTGTTCGGCCGTTGGAACAGCGAGTCGGGCAGATGCGGCAGGTTTTCCTTGTGTCCGGAGATCCCGAGCAGCAGGTCGACCTTGTCGTAATACGGCTGGACGTCGGCGTAGGAGATCGGCCAGTCCTCGCCGTAGCCGTCGTGGGTCTTGCCTTTGAAGTCGTAGTCGGATAGCCGCAGCGCCAGACGGCCCCAGATATTGGTCTTGCCGCCCAGCACGCGCGCGCGCACCCAGGCGTACTTGGTGCCCGTGTACGGATTGTCTTTCTCGTCGACGAGGATGTTCTTGACGTAGTCCGACCCCCCCCAGCCGCCCACGTACGAGAACACGTGCTTGAACGACGAGTTCTTGGCGTAGGGCGGCTGGCGGATGTTGTACTCGTTGTAGCGAATGGCGTGATATCCGGGCGGCGCTTCGCCGCGGCGCGGATGATCGTACGGCCACTGCATCGAGCGCAGCTCGGCGTTGACGTCGATTTTTTTGCCGGCCTCGAGCAGCAACACCTGCATCCCCTGCGACGTGAGCACGTGCGCCGCCATCCCGCCGGCGGCGCCCGATCCCACCACGATCGCATCGTAGGTGCGGGAGAGATCGACCTCCTGCTCCTGCAGTCTGAAACGAATGAGGGTCATCTAGTCCTCTTCCTTATTAGTGCGGTGAGACGATTTCATAGGATACGAAGGCCACGCGCTTCGAGTCCGGGGACCAGGACGGCACGTTGAACGTCCCCTGCCCGCCGAAAAACGGCGGCGTCAGATCGCGCACCGAGGTGTCGCGCAGATCCATCAGCCGCAGCTTCACCTGCTTGCCGAACGGATGGTTCTGCGCCTGATCTTCGAGGTAGGAGATGTACACGACCCAGCGGCCGTCGGGCGAAGGATGCGGGAACCAGTTGGAGTACTCGTCGCGGGTGAGCTGCTCGGGGTCCGCGCCGTCGGGCTTCATGCGCCAGATCTGCATGCGGCCGCTGCAGAACGAGTTGTAATAGATGAACGCGCCGTCGGGCGAATAGTCGGGACCGTCGTCGAGCCCGCGGCAGGTCGTGATGCGCCTCTCTTCGCCGCCGGCGAGCGGAATCGTGTAGATGTCGAACTCGTCGTCGCGCCGGCCCACGAACGCGAGCGTCTTCCCGTCGGGCGACCAGCCGTGCCAGAAACTCGGCGACTTCGTCGTGATCTGGCGGGGCGTCTTGCTGCCATTGATGGGGAGATGAAAAACGGTAGAGGTCTGCCAGTCTTCCGTTACTTCATGACTGATGACCAGCGACTTCCCGTCGGGCGAAATGCCGTGATCGTTGTTCGCGCGCGTCGCAAAGCCGGTGTTGATCGGCCGGAGCTCTTTGGGATTGCGCGCGTCGAGCTTGTACAGCCGGCCCTTGCTGTTGATGAGAAAAAAACGGCCGTCGCGCGACCAGTTGGGCGCCTCGAAATGCCGCTGTTCGGTGAAGACCGTCTCGACCGTGCCCGATGCGATATCGACCGTTTTGAGCGCACTGCGAATGCTGTCTTGCGTCACCGCGCTGGCCGCGAGCAGCACCGCGAGGAGCATCAGAAAATGCGCTCCAGGATGGCGACGAGTCCGGTGGGATTCGTCCGCTCGACGATATGGTCGCCCTGCATCCGCGTCACCGGCCAGCCGCGCTGGGCCGCGCGATCGGCGAAACGCTGGAACGGATCGGGATTGATCTGCGGCTCGTACGTGAGGATGTACGCCGCGGCCACCTTGCGGCCCGCGGGATTCACGAGCCGCAGCGTGTCGGTGAACGTCTTCAGCGACATCGGGACGTCGCGCGGGATGACCGTCGTGTCCTGTACCCAGTTCGGCACGGTGTAGTCGCCGCGGGTGATGTCGCGGAGGAAATTGCCGCGGTCGTTCCCCGACTGCAGCGACAGGACCGATTCACCGGAGTCCGGCAGCAGCGCGTCGAGGTACACCAGGCGCTTGATCCGCTCCGGAACGCGATCGGCGACGCCCGTGATCACCATCCCGCCATAGCTGTGCCCCAGCAGGATCACGCCCTTCAGATCGTCCCACAGGATCTTGTTGACGACGTCGTCGATATGCGTGTCCAGGCCGACGTTCGGCGCCGCGAGGTGATGGCGCTCGCCGAGGCCCGTGAGCGTGACGCGGACGACCTTGTATCCATCCCTGGTCAGCAACGAATCGACCGTGCGCCAGTCCCAGCCGCCGCCCCAGGCGCCGTGCACGATGACGACGGTCGGCTTCGGCGCGGCAGGAGCCTGCACCAGCAACGCGGCCAGGAGCAGCGCAGTCACGCTAGAACTCGAGATTCTTCAGGTACTGGAAGTTCGCGCGCGCCGCCGCCAGCTGGCCCGGCCCATCCTGGGCGCCCTCGTCCTCGATGTGCGCGGGCTTCTGCTCGAGATTCGGGACCGACGCAAAGAAGCGCTTGAAGTCGAACATTCCCGTGCCGAGCGCCGTGTCGCTCGAGCGATCGGCCTTCGCGTCTTTGACGTGGAAGCTCCAGAACCGGTTCGGATACTTCTGCATGTACTGGAACGGATCGCCGCCGCCCAGCAGCATGTTGCCGATGTCCAGCTGGAGCCGGGTGACGGACGGATCGAGCCGTTCGATGAAGACGTCGTAGGGCACCTGCCCCTCGATCGGTTTCTGGTGGTAGGACTCGTTGTGGAAGCCGAGCCAGATCCCGTATTTGCGCGCCACCGCGCCGGCCGTGTTGAAGCGATCGGCCCATTGGCGCCAGTGGTCGAGTGTCGTCTTCGTCCAGTCCTCGAAATCGGGGACGAAGCAGTACTCCTGGCCGAGCAGCTTCGCGATCTCGAGGCTCTTCTCCCAGCCCACGAAAATCGTTTCGGCCGACATGTGACAGGACGGCGCGCGCAGCCCTTCGTTCTTGAGCGTCGCCGCCACCTGCTGCGGCGTGCGCCCGAAGTTGTTGAAGGACCAGAGCAGCTCGACGTCGGTGTACCCGATCGCGCGAATGTCGGCGAGGGTGCGCTCCGGATTGTCGCGCATCGCGTTTCGAACGGCGAACAGCTCGAGACCGATGCGGTCGAACTTCTTCGGAAGGAGCGCGGCGGGGAACTTCAGGGAGGCGCCTGCTGCGACGGCGCCCATCGTCTGGACAAAGTCGCGTCGTTTCATGGGGCGCTAATCTACGGGTCGCTGAACGACTCGGCGAGCGATATCATAGCCGCCATGATCAACCTTCTCGCCATCGTTTCGCTGCTCGCGGCGCCCCAGGACACGACGCTGTCCGTCATTCCCAAACCGGTGCAGATGACCCGCACCGCGGCGACGTTCACGCTGACCCCGGGGACCGCGATCGTCACGGACCGGTCCACCTACGACATCGGAATCCAGCTGGCCGACTGGTTGCAACCCGCGACGGGCTATCGACTCGCGGTGGTCGGCGCGACGGGCGCCGGCGGCCAAGTGATCTCGCTGCGGCTCGATCCCACGCTCGCGCGCCTCGGCGACGAGGGCTATCGCCTCACGGTGACGCATAGCCGGATCAACATCCGCGCCTACCGGCCGGCGGGCGCGTTCTACGCGGTCGAGACACTCAGGCAGCTCCTGCCGCCGCAGATTTTCCGGCAGGCGCTGGTCGACAGCGTGCCGTGGACCGTTCCCGGCGTCGAGATCGAAGATCAGCCGCGGTTCCCGTGGCGCGGCGCGCACCTCGACGTGTCGCGCTCGTTCATGCCCAAGGAATTCGTCAAGAAATACATCGACCTGCTCGCGCTCCATAAGCTGAACCGCTTCCATTGGCATCTCACCGACGACCAGGGCTGGCGGATCGAGATCAAGAAGTATCCGAAGCTCACGACCGTCGGCGCGTGGCGCCGCGGCACGCTGGTGGGGGTGCAGAATCGCTATCGCGATACGCTGTCGTGGGTGTACGACAGCGTGCCGCACGGCGGCTTCTACACGCAGGACGACGTGCGCGAAGTCGTCGCCTACGCCAAGGCGCGCTTCATCACCGTCGTGCCCGAAATCGAAATGCCCGGGCACGCGCAGGCGGCGCTCGCGGCGTATCCCGAGCTGGGCAACACCGGCCAGCAGCTGGAAGTGCTGCGCCGCTTCGGCGTGAATCCGAACATCTTCAACGCCGAAGAATCGACGGTGCGCTTTCTGCAGGATGTGCTCACCGAGGTGATCGCGCTGTTCCCCGGCAAGTACATCCACATCGGCGGCGACGAGGCGCCCAAGGATCAATGGATCGCGAGCGCGCGCGCGCAACAGCTGATTCGCGAGCGCGGCCTCAAGGACGAGCACGAGCTCCAGAGCTGGTTCATCCACCAGATGGATTCGTTTCTCACCGCGCGGGGGCGCTCGCTCATCGGGTGGGACGAAATCCTGGAGGGCGGCCTCGCGCCGAACGCGACGGTGATGTCGTGGCGCGGGATGGAAGGCGGAATCGCCGCGGCGCTCGCCGGGCATGACGTCGTGATGACGCCGACGTCGAACACGTACTTCGATTACTACCAGTCGCCGGACCGCAGCAAGGAGCCGATGGCAATCGGCGGGATGCTGCCGCTGGATACGGTCTACGCGTTCGAGCCGGTGCCCGCCGCGCTCACGCCCGAGCAGGCCGCGCACATCCTCGGCACCCAGGGCCAGATCTGGACGGAGTACCAGCGCACGCCGAAGAACGTCGAGTACATGGTATTTCCGCGCCTGCTCGCGCTGGCCGAGGTCGCGTGGACGCCGCGAAGCCTCAGGAATTACGCCGATTTTCGCGCCCGATTGGCCAAACACGAGGTCCGGCTCAACGTCCTGGACGTGAACTACCGGCCTAGCGCGATCCCGTAGTCGTCGGCGCCAGGGCGGCGTAGACGAGTCGCTGAAACTCGCCGTCGATCGCCCAATGCTCCATCACCGGCGCGTACTGCGTCCACACCATGCCGATGAGATCGTTCTTCGGATCAACCCAGAAGAACGTGGTGCCGTACCCCGCCCAGCGGAACGTGCCCGCGGCCCCCGGGACTGCGGGGTCTGAGTCCATTCGAACCGCGCCGCCATAGCCGAATCCCGAGCGGCCAATGGCCCAGCCCGGCGCAATGTTGAGCGGTACCCACGACTCGGGGACGTGGTTTTGCATCATCAGCGCCACCGTTTCGCGCTTCAGCACGCGCCTGCCGTCGAGCTCACCGCCATTGAGCAGCATCTGGGCAAAACGCATGTAGTCGTCGGGCGTCGACAGCAGCCCGCCGCCACCGGAGAGCAGCCCGCCGGGCGTCGTGTACTCGGGTGTCAGCAGCGGCGTCTGCGCAACAAGTTTGCCGTCCGGGCCGCGTCCATAGAGCGGGATCACGCGCGCGCGCATGGCGGGCGTCGCAACGAAGCCCGTCATCGTCATGCGCAGCGGCTTGAACAGCGAGCTGTCGAGGAAGCGATCCAGCGTCGTGCCGGACACGACCTCGATGACGCGCCCGAGCACGTCGATGGAGAAACCGTAGTTCCACTTGTCCCCGGGTGAAAACTTCAACGGTACGTGCGCGAGGCTGTCGGCGAGCTTGGCGGTGGTCCATCCCGGCCCGAAGAAACCGGCGCGCCGGTAGATCGTGTCCACGGCGGTACTGTCGAATATTCCGTACGTCATGCCGGAAGTGTGAGTCAGCAAGTCGCCGATCGTCATGGCGCGGGCCGGATCGCGGACCTGCGGCTGTGCGGCGGTCCCGCCCGCGAACACCTTCACATTCGCGAACGCAGGGATGTACTTCGAAACGGGATCGTCGACGCGCAGCTTGCCGCGTTCGATCAGCTGCATGGCCCCCGCGGTAGTGACCGGTTTGGTCATGGAGAAGATCCGGAATACGGCGGTTTCCTGGGGCCCCGGCATCGATGGCGAGCCGATCGAATTCACGTACGCCAGTTTGCCGTGTCGCACGACGGCGGCGATGAGCCCGGGCACTTTGCCCGACTCCACATGAGCCCGCAGCGCGGGCGCAATCCATTCCAACGAGTCCGCAGAAAGGCCGACGTCAGCCGGTTTCGCCCGCGGCAACCCCTGCCCCATCCCCGCGGTGGTGATCGCGAAAGCGAAAAGCGCGAGCGTTGGTTTCATGGTGCCCCCCCAGCCGTCCCTTGTCACGAGCGTCTATAAACGCGGACATAGTCGATCAGCATCGTGGCAGGAAAAATGGAATTGGATTGCGGATTGCCGTCGAAATGTCCACCCACCGCCTGGTTCAGCACGACAAAGAACGCCTGGTCGAAAACCCAGGCGCCGTACGCCTGCACCTGCCCGCGCGACACCGTGTAATGCAGGGCGTTATCCACGTAATAGCGGATCGACTGCGTGTCCCACTCGACGGCATATACGTGGAATTCCGTGGCGGTCGCCGTCGTCACGTGCGCGAACGGCGTGTTGCCCGAATAACCCGGCCCGTGCACGGCGGAGCTGGTCAGCGTGGGCTGACTGCCCTTGTTCTCCAGAATGTCGAGCTCGCCGCTGGTCGGCCACCCGGCGCGGTCGATGTTCTCGCCGAGCATCCAGAACGCCGGCCACAGCCCCTGACCCGTCGCGAGCTTGATGCGCGCTTCGACGCGTCCCGCCAGAACCGAGACCTTGTTGTGTGTGGTGATTTTCGCCGACGTGTACTCGCAGCGCCCGTAGTAGCACGCGACGGAATCGGTCGCGACACGCGCCACGATCGCCAGATAGCCGTCGCCGGTGAGCGCGATGTTCTCCGGCGCCGACCTGTAGTACTCACGCTCCTCGTTGCCCCAGCCGCAGACGTTGGGACAGCCGTCGCCGGTGTCGGACCGCCAGTACGCGGTATTCACACCGGTGCCGGCCGCGCCGTCGAACTCGTCGGACCACACGAGCGACCACGCTGGCGGTGGCGGTTGAGGCGGAGGCGGAGGTGCTGAAACCGATTGACTACCGGACGCGCAGCCGAGCGCCGCGCCGAGACTAGCGACTAGCGCAAAGCGCGACGGCGAGCAGAATCGCACAGGCGCCCGCGAACAGTGAGAAGAAAAACCGGCGTTGATAATCACGGCCGAGCGGAGTGAGATCGGAATTGTCGAAGGGCACCGGCTCCCACCACACGAGCGGCCGGCGCCGCTCGTAGCGCAGCTGAATCAGACACCAGGCCGCGTAGATCCATGCGCTCGAGGCGATGACGAGCAGCAGGTAGTCGACTGGCGACGCCGCTTCGCAATTCCAGAAAAACATCGTGCCCTAATATAGGGGTCTCCGATAGTCTCGAATCGCAGTGTGCTACAAATGCGCCACGCGGCGCAATTGCTCCGCGATCAGCGCGTGACCCGCAGGGGTCGGATGCACGCCGTCCGCCGCCCAGTATTCCGGGCGACTCGACTTCGTTTTCTGATCGAACGCCGACTGCAGCGGCACGAAGCTCACGCGCGCCTTGTTGGCGACCCGGGCGGCGGCCGCGCGCCGCTGGTCGAACTCCGGAAACCAGCGCGCCGTGACCGCGCCGCAGCGCAGCACGAATGGCTCGAGCACGATGATCTGGGTGTGCGGCAGCGCTCGGCGAGTCTCGTCGAGCAACGCGCTGTATTGCCGCTCGTAGTCCTCGACGGTGCCGGTATAGCCGTGATCGAGCTTATGCCAGAAATCGTTCACCCCGATCAGAATACTGAGCACGTCGGGTTGCAGATCGAGTGTGTCCGTCCGCCAGCGCGCCTCGAGATCGGGCACCTTGTTGCCGCTGATCCCGCGATTGAAAAACTTGAGCTCGCGATCGGCATGGGCGGCGAGGGCCGCGGCGCTGACAAGCAACGGATAGCCGCTCCCGAGCGCGCCGGCCGAGTTGGCGTCCTTCGAATTGCGATCGCGGCCGCAGTCGGTGATCGAATCGCCCTGAAACAGCACGACCGTCGCCTTCTTGGCGCGGGGAGCCTGCCAGCCGGCCGTCGCCGCCAGCGCGGCACTCGTGGCGATGAAATCCCGACGATTCATGTGAGCACCACCCTCTCCTCAAACGGCCAGGTCCGTGTCTTTTTCGACCAGATCAGGAAACAGACGATCCCCAGTCCCAACGCGCCAAGCCCGAATCCCATGATTTTCAACGGCGTCGTCGCAAAGATGAATATCCAGCCCAGCAGCGCAATGAGGCTCGGCAGCGGGTACAGCCACATCCGATAGGGCCTGGGCATGTCGGGCTCGCGCCGTCGCAGCAGTGTGACCGCGCCGATCTGCCCGATGAATTGCACCAGAATCCGCGTCGTGATCAAGGCGTCGATGACGACCCCCAGCGTCGAGAAGCCGGCCACGATCGCGAGCAGGCCCAGCACGACGAGCGAGACGTACGGAAACTGGTGCTTCGCGTGCAGGCGCCCGAACACCCGGAAGAAGTACCCGTCGCGCGCGGCGGCGTACGGGATCCGCGAATACCCCAGGAGCAGGGCGAACACCGAGCCGAACGCGGTCCACAGAATCATCGCCGTGAAAACGGTCGCGATCCCCGGACCGAAGATGCGTTCCATGAAAATCGAAACGACGAAATTCGACTGCGGGTGCTCGGACGCGGGCACAAAATCGCGCCACGGCACGACGCCGATGATCGAGAAGTTGATCGCCACATAGATCAGCGCCACGAGGACCGTGCTCCACAGAATCGACCGCGGAATGACGCGGCCCGGATTTTCGACCTCGTCGCCGATGTAGCACACGTCGTAATAGCCGAGGTAGTCGTACACGCCGATGCGCGCCGCGGCACCCAGCCCCAGCAGAAACCCGATCGAAAAATTGAACGCCCCGGGCGGAAAATCGAACGCGACGCGCGGGTCGAAGTGAATCGCGCCCGTGACGATGACGGCGATCGCGGTGACGATCGTCCCGATCCACAGCGTCAGGGTAATCGTGGCGATCGATCGGATCCGCCGGTACAGCAGCGCGATGTTGCCCAGGCCGAGCACGGCGACCACGAGCATCGTCTGCCGCGGCGTGATGCCCTTCCAGATGTAGCCGAGATATTGCGAGAACCCGATGTAGCCGGACGCGATTTCGAGCGGACCGCTGAAGATGAATTGCCACACGAACAGGAATCCCATGAGCCGGCCGAACTTCTGCTCACCGTAGCCGCGCCGCAGGTACCCGAACGAGCCGCCGGATCCGGGCATCGCGGCGCCGAGCTCGCTCCACACCATGCCGTCGCATAGCACGATGATCAGCGCGACCGCCCAGCCGAGCATCGCCTGCGGGCCGCCCAGCGCGGACATGAGCAGCGGGATCGTAATGAACGGTCCGATCCCGATCATGTTCGTCATGTTCAGCGCGGTGGCGTGGAGCAGGCCGAAGCGGCGTTCCATCAGTAAGCCTTGCGACTCACCAGCAGCAGGAATTTGCCCGGCGCGGTCGTCGTGCCGTAGCTGCTATCGCCCGCGGTGCTCACCCCCACGCGCGTCCATGTCGCCTTGAGTTTGGCCGGCTGCCCGGCCGCCGTGCCGGTCATCCACGCGCGGACTTCGACCCGCGCGCCCGCCGGACCCTGAAAGGCGTACGACCACGGCAGGGACGGGCTCGTGACCTTGAGGATCTCGGCGGCATTTTCGTACTTCACGGAATCGCAGGTCACTCCCGCGCCCGCGGAGAGGCCGTACGCGATCACGAAGTTGCTCGAATCGTGCGGCGAGATCTGGCAGGCGGTCGCGAGCAGCAGCAGCGCGGCAAGCACGCGCGTCGTCTTCATCCGTAGCCCTCGTGACGGCCCAGCCGCAGCTCGAGATGCCGTTTCACGTCCGGCCATTCCCCGAGGAGAATGCTGTATATCACCGTGTCGCGCACCGTCCCGTCGCGCCGCGCCGCGTGATGCCGGATCACGCCGTCTTTCTTCGCGCCGAGCGCTTCGATCGCGCGCTGCGAGCGGAAATTGAAATTATCGGTGCGGAGCCCGACGCATTTGCAGCCGAGCGCCTCGAAGGCATGCGTCAGCAGCAGGAGCTTGCAGGTGGTGTTGACGTTGGAGCGCCAGCGGGTTTGCCCGTACCAGGTGTAGCCGATCTCGACGCGGTCGACCGCGGGGACGATGTCGTGATAGCGCGTCGATCCGATCACCGTCCCGCTCGCGACTTCGCGCACGACCCACGGCAGCATGTGACCGTCGCGCTGGCCCTTCAGCGCGTCGGCGATGTAGTCCCGCGTCTTTTCCGGCGCGGGCACGGCGGTAAACCACAGCTCCCAGAGCCGGCCGTCTCCCGCGGCAGCGGCGAGCACGTCGGCGTGATCCTCCCGCAACGGCTCGAGCCGAATGCCGCGCCCTTCGAGGACGACCGGTTCCGGGGGTTTCACCCCTTCAAGTTAGCCTTCGATGAACTTCTTCAGCGAACTGAGCATCATCGTCCAGTTCTTTTCAGAGTGGGCCTTCTCTTCTTCTGTGGAATTGTTGTCCTGCGTCAGGGTGACCCTGGTCTGCCCGCCGGCATCGGAGAGCTCGATCGTGACGGTGTGATAATTCTCGGGCCGGTCGGGTTGGCCGCTCAGCGGGCTGAAGTGCGTGTATTCCAGCACGCGCTCCGGTTCGACGCGCTGAATCACGCCCTTGTCCTTGTACGGCTTTCCCTGCCACTCTCCCTCCCAGGTGATCGGACTCCCTTTTTTGAAATCCGATCGCGCGTCGGTGCCGAACATGTACTGCTTGATCGCCGCCGGCGTGACCAGCGCTTTCCACACGGCTGCCTTCGGAGCATCGATCACAACCGCTGACGTGGCGATGAAGTCCTGACTCGTCTGCATTGAACCTTCCGGTTGATGGACTATCGCTTGTTACCCGCGCTCACCGAATGGAATCGGCATTAGTTCCAAAAGTTTACGGAGCCAGATAGTCCTGTGCGGCGACGATCTGCCAGTGGTTGTTGCGCTTGACCCAGGTGTCGGTGAAACGGTAGCGCCGATTGAAGGAGCCATGTGCCCCGCGCCCCTGGACGACGAGCCAACCCGTCACGACGGCGGTTACCGATCCGTAGCGATGGACCCGCATCTCCTCGTTGTGGGCCGCCTCCACGGTGTCCGATCCGCGCGACACACCCTCGAGCACGGCCGCGCGATCCATCATCTGATCGTTCTCCGTGTAGACGAATCCCTGCGCGAGCAGTCGCTTGAACGTGACCGTATCTCGCTTCACCAGCGCGATCGCCCACCCGTCTTCCAAACCCAGCAGCGCGCGCGTATCCGAATCCGGTGATTGCACGACGAGCGCCAATGCGAGCAGCAATGCTGTCATGATCACTCCCCCAGAACCTTGATGATCACCCGTTTCTTTCGCTGGCCGTCCCACTCTCCATAAAAAACCCGCTGCCACGGCCCGAAGTCCAGCTTCCCCTCGGTAATCGGAACGATGACTTCATGTCCGATCGTCAGGCTGCGCAGGTGCGCCGCGGCGTTGTCCTCACCCGTTTCGTTGTGCCGATACCGCTTGGGATCCCACGGGGCGATTGTGCCCTCGAGCCACTTCAGGATGTCGTCCCACAGACCCGATTCATGATCGTTTATGAAGACCGACGCCGAGATGTGCATGGCGCTCACCAGGACGAAGCCCTCCCGCACCTGGCTGGCCTCGACCTCCTTCTCCACCTGGTCGGTGATATCGATGATCTCCTGCCGCTGCTTCGTGTTGAACCACAGGTAGTGCGTGTGGGACTTCATGCTTCCCCCGTGTCGAATTGTCACAGCCGCGGCCGTTCCCTAAATTGGCCTCAAATATGGCGCTTCCCTTCAGGCGGCGGATCTTCCTGATCCTCGTCGTGATGACGACCGTACCCACCGTGCTGGCTGTGGCCGGCTGGGTCCTGTCGGTCCGGCGGTTACTACCGGCGGCGGGCGCACGCGCGTCCACCGAGCGGGTTGCCGCGACGGCGCGCGGTCTGCTCGAGGGTGTCGATACCCTGCACCTGACCGTGCGCGAGCGCGTCCTGCTCCGCGAGCATCTAAACGAAGTGTCAGCCTCGGTCAGCCTCGCGCGCCGGGCCGAGACGTTCCTGCGCTACTACACGGCCGGCTTTGCCGTCGTCATTCTGTTGCTTGGCGCGGCCGTGCTCTACACCGCCGTCAATCTCGCGGGCCATCTCTCGCGCCAGCTCTCGCGACCGATCGACGAGCTCGTCGGTTGGACGCAGCTCATTCGCCGCAGCGAAGCCCTTCCCGGCGGGCCGCAGTCGCGCGGCGCGCCGGAGTTCGATGCGCTGCGCCAGGCGTTGCGCGAGCTGGCGGCGGCGCTGGCGACCGCGCGCGAGCGCGAGCTCGAGGCCGAGCGCCTGCGCGCGTTCCGCGAAGTCGCGCGGCGCGTCGCGCACGAGATCAAGAATCCGCTCACGTCGATGCGGATCGCGGTGGATCAGCTCGAACGGCCGGGCGGCCTGACGGCCGGCCGTGCGGACATGCCGATTCAAGTGCTCGTCGCCGAGACCGATCGCCTCGAACGGCTGGCGAAGGAATTCTCCGAGTTCGGCCGGCTGCCCGAAGGTCCGCAGAGCGAAGTCGATCTCGTCGAATTGCTCGAAGAGCTCGGGCGCACGGGCGTGCCCGACGGCGTGCGGGTCAGCGTGAAAGCCAATGGCGGGCCCCGCAGCGTGCTCGGTCACTACGAGCCGCTGCGGCGCGCGTTCTCCAACATCTACCGCAACGCGGCCGAGGCCATGAAGGGCGGCGGCGCGATCGACGTCATCGTCACCGGCGACGCCGCGGGCCTCGCGATCACCATCGCCGACCATGGGCCGGGCATTCCGGCGGAGTATCGGCAGAAGGTCTTCGAACCGTACTTCACGACGAAAGACGACGGCACGGGACTCGGTCTGGCGCTCGTGCGCGTGACCCTCGAAGCGCACCGCGGGACGATCAGCGTGGGCGAGACTCCGGGCGGCGGCGCGACGTTCTCAATCGTCTTCCCCCCTTCCCCCGTCCCCCTTCCCCCGTCCCCTCGATGAGCCCTCGCGTCCTGCTCGTCGATGACGAAGCCAACATCCGCCGCATGATCGGCGCGCTGCTGCAGTCGGACGGCTACGAAACCGTCGAGGCGCCCGACGGCAACGCGGCGCTCGCGCGGCTCGTCGAAGAAGCGCCCGACCTCGTGCTGCTCGACCTGATGATGCCGCCCGGCCCCGACGGGCTCGCCACGCTCGAGCAGATCCGCAAACGCGCGCCGCAGATCCCGGTCGTGATGATGAGCGGCAAGGCGAATCTCGCCGACGCCGTCCGCGCGACGAAGCTCGGCGCGTTCCAGTTCCTCGAGAAGCCGCTCACGCCCGAAGGGGTGCTCGTCGCGCTGCGCAGCGCGCTCGAGCTGAGCCGCACCCTCGCCGACAACAAACGCCTGCACGAGCAGCTCGGCCACGCCGATCCGCTCGTCGGCTCGAGCCTGGCGATGGAAGAGCTGCGGGCGCTGATCGCGCGCGTCGCGCCGACCGAATCCCGCGTGCTGATCACCGGCGAGTCGGGCACGGGCAAGGAGCTCGTGGCCTCGGCGATTCACCGCCTCAGCCCGCGCGGCTCCCGACCGTTCGTGACCGTCAACAGCGCGGCCCTGCCGCGTGATCTCGTCGAGTCCGAGATGTTCGGGCACGAGCGCGGCGCGTTCACGGGGGCGACCGAGCGCCGGCTCGGCCGGTTCGAGCTGGCCGACGGCGGCACGCTGTTTCTCGACGAAGTCGGCGACCTGGGGGCCGAGGCGCAGGCCAAGCTGCTGCGCGTGCTGGAGAGCGGCGTGGTGCAGCGCGTCGGCGGCGAGAAGCCGTTCACGGTCAACGTGCGCGTCATCGCGGCGACGAACAAGGATCTCAAGCAGGCGGTCCGGGACGGCGAGTTCCGCGAGGATCTGCTGTTTCGCCTGAACGTGCTGCCGATTCACATTCCGCCGCTGCGGGAGCGCCCCGAAGACGTCGCGCCGCTCGTCAAGCATTTCGCCGCCCGGTTCACGGCCCGGCTCAACCGGCCCGTGAAGTTCGACGCGGGCGCGGTGCCCCTGCTGGCGTCCTACACCTGGCCCGGCAACGTCCGCGAGCTCGCCAATATCGTCGAGCGGATGGCGATTCTCGCAACCTCCGACGTGATCACCGCGGCCGACGTGGCGCGCGTGCTGCCGCAGGACGGCACACCGCCGCGGATCGTGACGCCGGCGAGTGGCGCGGACACGCCGTGGCGCGACATCGCCCTCAGCGACACGCTCGATCAGTACGAGCGCGAGCTGATCGCCCGGGCACTCTCGGTGTCGCGCGGCAACGTCGCCGAGGCCGCCCGCCGGCTGCAGACCGACCGCGCCAATCTCTACCGCCGCATGCGCCGCCTGGGTATCGAGCCTCCAACGAAGGTCGATCTATGATCGCTTTGCTCTTCGTTCTGGTCGTGCAAGACACGACCATCGTCATCCATCCCGACAGCTCGAGCGCCTCGATCGAGACGCGCGCGTTGCCGCGGGTCGTTTCCGATGAAGTCATCCGCTTCTACAACGACCCCACCACGACCCGCCTGGTCGGCCGGACCCGGCTGCCGCACGGCAACGAGTGGCGCGGCAACGTCGCCGTGCGCAGCGGGCCCGTGCTCGTCGGCGGCCGCGTCCAGGGCTCGCTCCTCGTGATCAACGGCGAGCTGCTGTTCGAAGCGGGGGCCGAAGTGACCGGCGATGTCATCGTGGTGGGCGGCAGCGCGATCGACAGCGCGCGGGCGCACATCGG
>DATMZX010000423.1:0-3564 GCA_035573235.1 Gemmatimonadales bacterium | reverse complement strand
ATGTAGAACGCCTTCACCGCCTTCGGATAGTTGAACACGAACACCGGGCGGTCGTACTGCTTGGCGAGCAGCGTCTCATCGTCGCCGCCGAGGTCCCTGCCCCACTCGATGTCCGCGCCCAGCTCCTTCAGCTTCGCGACGGCATCCGTGTAGGAGATCCGATGGAACGGCGCCTGCACGCGCTCGAGCGGCGCGAGGTCGCGACCCAGCTCCGTGAGATCGGCCTTGCGGCGCTCGAGACAGCGCTGCACCACGTACGAAACGAAATCCTCCTGCAGCCGCATGTTCGCGTCGGAATCGTTCCACGCCACCTCGGGCTCGACCATCCAGAACTCGGTGAGATGGCGCCGCGTCTTCGACTTTTCCGCGCGGAACGTGGGACCAAAGCAATAGACCTTGCCCAGCGCCGCGGCCGCCGCCTCGACGTATAGCTGTCCCGTCTGCGCGAGGTAGGCTTTGCCGAGATCGAAATAGTCGGTGGCGAACAGCGTGCCGGCATGCTCGCCGATCGATCCCGTGAGAATCGGCGTGTCGACGAGCGTGAAGTGCCGCTCGTAAAAGAAATCGCGGATCGCCTGGATGACTTCATGGCGCACGCGCGCGATCGCGACCTGCTGCTTGGACCGCAGCCACAGGTGGCGATGCTCGAACAGGAACGGGACGCCGTGCTCCTTGGGCGTGATCGGAAAGTCAGAACTTGGTCCGATGATGCGCAGCTCGCTCGCCTGCAGCTCCACCCCGCCAGGCGCTCGCGCATCGGGCCGCACGACGCCGCTCACCTCGATCGACGTCTCCTGAGTAAGTTTCCCGAGCGCGTCCCAGACATCCGCCGCCACGTCTTTCTTGGAGAGCACCGCTTGCAGCATGCCGGTCCCGTCGCGCACGACGACGAACGCGATCTTGCCGCTCGAGCGGGTCGTCGCGACCCACCCGCGCACGGTCACGGGCTGGCCCGCGTGCTGCGGAAGTTCTTCGATCCAATGACGTTCCGGCATAGGCGCGGCATACTAGTGGCCGCGCTTTTCAGTGTCAACGCGATCACGGGGGGGGCGGGCTGCGTCCCGACGACGCGCACCGGGCCGGCGCGCCAGGAAACCCCCTGGACCACGTACCTGGGCTCCGCCCGCCACGACGCGGCGGCGCAGGAAACGCTGAACCCCGATCCCCGCCCCCTTTGGCACGTCACCATTGGGCGCGCGGTGCGCGGCAGCCCGGCGCTCGCCGAGGCCGTCGTCGCCGTGGGAAGCGCCGACCGCAACGTCACGCTGGTCGATCGCGCCAGCGGCGACGTGCTGTGGCGCTCGCGGCTCGAGGGCGCGCTGCGCGCCGGGCCGCTGCTCGACGAAGACCGGCTCTACATCGCCACGGAAGCCCAGCCGGACGGCCGCGTCTACGGGCTGCGCCTGCGGGACGGCAAGGTCCAATGGAAGACCCAGACCGGCAGCGTGATCGCACCGCTCGCGCTGGACAGCGAGGCGCTGTACGTGGGCACCGAGGATGGCGTCGCGATGCGGATCGAGCCGGAAAAGGGCAAGATCCAGTGGCGCGCGCACCTGAACGGCGCGATCCGCGCCGCGCCGATCGTCACCGCGTACGGCCTCGTCGTCGCGACCAGCGAAAACATGCTCTACCTCCTCGATCGCAACACCGGCACGGTGCACAAGAAGCTCGAGCTCCCGGGCAGTGTGGGGGCCACGCCGGCGAGCGACGGGCAATTCGTCTACCTGGCCACGCTCAACGGACGGATCGTCGCCGTCCATCTGGCGTCCTGGACCGTGATCTGGGATCGCTCCGCCGGTGACGCCGTCTACGGCGCGCCCGCGCTCGTGGCCGACACGCTGTACGTGCTCGCGCGCGACGGCCGGCTCTGGGTGATTCCGGTCACGACACCCGATTTTGCCACGAGTCACGCGCTCGACATCGTCGCGACCGCCGGACCCACGCCGCTCGTCTCAGGGGTGCTCGTGGGCAGCGTGACCGGCGAAGTGTTGCTGGTCGATCCGCTCACGGGGTCGATTCGCTGGCGGGCGCAAGTCGAGGGACCGATCGAGGAGCCGCCGCTCGTGCAGAACCGGCAAGTGGTGGTCGTCGGCGGCCGCGGCAATATTCATACGTATCGATGATGCGCGCTCTGATGCTCGTGAGTCTGGTGATGGCCGTCGGAATCTCAACGCTCGACGCGCAGGCCATGCCGCCGGTGACCGCGAGCAGATCGCTGGCGGCCTTCCAGGAGCAGCAACGCAAGTCTCTCTTGCAGCCCCTCGTCCATTACGGCAAGTGGCTGACCGCCGCGATGGCGATCGGCGCGACGGCGATGGCCTCGAACCAGCACAACTTGTCGCGCAAGGAATGGGACGCGCTGCTCGACGTCTGCAGGTCGGCGGCGGACGCGTGTCTCACCGGCCCCGACGGCAAGTATGTCCGCGGCGACGCCGAGGCGCTGTATCAGCGCTCGCGCAACTATGATGTGATGGCGAATCGCTGGTTGATGGCCGCCCAGCTGAGCCTCGTGACCACGACGGCGTTGTTCATCATCGACCTGCATTCGGGCGGTGGGCCGGATAATATTCCGTATCCGTCGGAGATGAGAGTAGGTATCGGGTACCGGCTACCAGGTATCAGGTAAAACCCGCCCGATACCCGGTACCCGGTAGCCGGTACCCGGTACCCGGTACCTTCTATCCAACGCGAAACAGCTCAAACCCTCTCTCATACCTCGTCACAATCCGATCTTTGTAGGCAACATGCTCGCGCCGCTCCAGCGCGGGGTCGGTCGCGATCATCGCCCCCGCGGCCTGGCGTGCCGCTTCGAGCAGAGCGAGATCAGTCTCGAGATTCGCGTAGCGCAGCGCGATCCCGCCCGATTGGCGCGCGCCGGTGAGCTCGCCCATCCCCCGCTCCTGTAAATCGAGCTCGGCGATCTTGAACCCATCGGTCGTCTCACAGAACGACTGCAGCCTCGGCGCGGCCTCGGGCGAATCCGACAACAGAATGCAGTGACCGGCCGATTCCCCTCGCCCGATCCGCCCCCGTAGCTGGTGCAGCTGCGCCAACCCGAAGCGCTCCGCGTGCTCGATCAGCATCACCGTCGCGTTCGCCACGTCGATCCCGACTTCGATCACCGTCGTCGCGACGAGGATCTGGACTTTATTGTCGCGGAACGCGCGCATCGTGGTGTCGCGCTCGTCGACTTTCAGGCGGCCGTGCACCAGCCCGACGCGAAATTCGGGGAACGTCTTCGCGAGCTTCTCGGCCATCGTCGTCGCCGCCTTGAGATCGGCGCGCTCTGATTCGTCGATTACCGGATAGATCACGTACGCCTGCCGCCCCGCCGCGCACTCGGACCGGATGAATTCGTAGATCTTGGCGCGCGCGGCGTCGGTGCGGAGCGCGGTCTTGACCACGCCGCGGCCCGGCGGGCGCTCGCGGATCTGGGTGACGTCGAGATCGCCGTAGAACGTGAGCGCCAAGGAGCGCGGGATCGGCGTGGCGGTGAGCAGCAGCACGTCGGGAGCATTGCCCTTCTCCACAAGCGCCGCGCGCTGCTCCACGCCGAAGCGGTGC
>DATMZX010000422.1:0-2641 GCA_035573235.1 Gemmatimonadales bacterium | reverse complement strand
CCGGCGATGCCCGACAGCGTCTCACCGGGGCGCACCGTGCGATCGGTGCCAGCCGAGGCTGAAGAAGGAATTGCGGTCGGACGAGCGGTATCCGGAGTGGCTGAAGCTGCAGATTCCTGCCGCGGAGCCGGCGCGGGGGCCGGGGCGGGAGCGCGCTCGATAGCGCCTTCACGTGCGCCCGCGCCCGTGGCGGCGGACTGAACCGGTTCGTTATTGCGCTGATCCCCCGGCGTGAACACCGGCGGATCGAACAGCAGCGAGTACTCACGGACGAGATGGCTGCGCGTCGAATTCACTTCGACGAGCATCGTGAGGAAAGGCTCCGTCATCGTTTCGCGCGAGCGCAGACGAATGATCTGACGCCCGTCGGCGGTGCGCGTCGACGTCACCGTCACCGAGAGCAGCGAGGCCGGGAAATCGAGGCCCTTCTCGGAGAACAGGTCCTTCGAGGCAATCTGCGCCTTGAGATTGGCGATCTCATCCGGCGTCGCACCGAGCACCTCGATTTCGGCATCGAGGGGCGCGTTCAGCGGCGACAGGAGACGGATGTCCCCCAGCCCGAGACCGAAAGCGGCGGCCGGCGAAAAAATGACGAGCGAGGCCAGCGCCCACTTGACCGATTTGGCGACCATCAGCACACCCCGTGGGGCAAGAGCATCAAGAAATATCTTGTGAAAACAATAGCGTGGATCGCTTTCCGCGACCCCGCACAAATTTGGGCGGCAATATAACTTAAATATGCTCGCGTACCAAAATCTCCGCGATCTGCACGCTGTTCGTAGCGGCACCCTTGCGCATGTTGTCCGCGACCACCCATAGATTAAGTCCACGATCCGACGAAACATCCTCGCGTATCCGCCCGACATAAACTGTGTCGCGGTTCGCTGCCTCGGTAGCCGCCGTTGGGTACCCCCCCGGCTTGCGCTCGTCCATTACCGTTACGCCTGGTGCTTTTTTGAGCAGTGTGCGCGCTTCGGCAGCGCTGATCTTCTTTCGGGTCTCCAGATGCACCGCCTCGGAATGGCCGAAGAATACCGGCACCCGAACTGTGGTCGGGTTCACACGAATGGTGGGGTCCTCCATGATCTTGTGGGTTTCCCACACCATCTTCATTTCCTCCTTGGTGTAGCCGTTCTCCTGGAACTGGTCGATCTGCGGGACGACATTGAAGGCGATGCGCTTGGGAATCACCCGGGCCGGGGGCACATCCTGCCCGCTGAGAAGCGCGACACTCTGCCGCGCCAGCTCTTCGACGGCTTCGCGCCCGGCGCCGGAGACGGACTGATAGGTCGCGACGTTGACGCGCTCGATGCCCACGGCATCGTGGATCGGCTTCAGCACGACCAGCATCTGGATGGTCGAGCAATTCGGGTTCGCGATGATGCCGCGCGCCTTGTACTGGGCGATCGCATGCGCGTTCACTTCGGGCACGACGAGCGGGATGTCGTCCTGATAGCGAAACTCGGAAGTGTTGTCGATCACGATGCAGCCGGCCGCGGCGGCCTTCGGCGCGAACTCACGCGAGATTTCTGAGCCGGCTGAGAAGAGGCCGATGTCGGCCTTGCTGAAATCGAACGTGGCGAGGTCGCCGACGGGATAGGTCTTGCCGCGGAACCTGACGTCCTTGCCGATCGAGCGCTCACTCGCGAGGGGGTGCAGCTCGGAGACCGGGAAATTCCGCTCCTCCAGCACCTGGATCATCGTCTCGCCGACCAGCCCGGTGGCCCCGACGACAGCAACCCGAAAGCTTCGATCGGTCATGGGGAGTGGCTCACTTCGGTGAGGATTTGCCGGTAATCACCGGCGTCGTGCTGTGCACGTCGGCGTTCTGCGCGCGATGGCGCAGATAGTGATCCATGACCACGATCGCGAGCATCGCTTCGGCGATCGGCGTCGCGCGCAGGCCGACGCACGGGTCGTGACGCCCCGTCGTGACGATCTCGACCGCATCGCCGCTCAGGTTGATGGTGTCGCCCGGCACCTGGATGCTCGACGTGGGCTTCAGCGACACGTGCACGATGATGTCCTGCCCGGAGGAGATGCCGCCGAGCACGCCGCCCGCGTGGTTCGACTTGAAGCCGGCAGGCGTGAGCTCGTCGCGATGCTCGCTGCCCTTCTGCGCGACCGCGCGGGTGCCGGCACCGATCTCGACCGCCTTCACGGCGTTGATGCCCATCATCGCGGAAGCGAGGTCCGCATCGAGGCGGTCGAACACGGGCTCACCCAATCCGGGCGGCACGCCCGTCGCGATCACGGTCACGCGAGCGCCGATCGAGTCGCCCTCTTCACGAGTCTTCCACACGAGCGCTTCAAGCTCGGCGACGCGAGCCGGGTCGGGACAGAAGAACGGATTTTCGTACGCGAAATCGGGTTGCACGGGTTCGAGAGTAAGGCTGCCGATCTGACTCAGGTATCCGTAGATGCGCACGCCCAACCGCTCGGCCAGGTATTTCCGCGCCACGGCACCGGCCGCGACGCGCATCACCGTCTCGCGGGCCGATGAACGCCCACCGCCACGGTAGTCGCGCACGCCGTATTTCTGTTGGTACGTGTAGTCGGCGTGACCGGGGCGGAAGCGGTCCTTGATCTTGTCGTAGTCGCGCGAGCGCGCGTCGGTGTTCTCGATGAGGAGGCCGATCGG
>DATMZX010000421.1:0-9144 GCA_035573235.1 Gemmatimonadales bacterium | reverse complement strand
CCTGCTTCTCCGGCCAGTATCCGACGGCGATCCCGAAGGATACGAGAGAGGCTCGCAACGCCGCGCCGTTACAGGTGACCATGGCCGTCTAGCAGTAACGCCTGCAGTTTTAGCGTATGTCTGTCGAACGTCACGTCTACTTCTTTGGTAATGGTCGCGCCGATGGCTCCGCTGCCATGCGCGACATCCTGGGCGGCAAAGGCGCCGGTCTCGCCGAAATGGCCAACCTCGGCCTCCCCGTTCCTCCCGGTTTCACGATCTCCGCCAAGCTGTGTATCGCCTACATCGCCGAGGGCACGTTCCCGCCCGCGCTGCGCGCGGAGGTGGATCGGCACCTGAAGCACCTCGAAAAGGTCACAAAGAAGGGGTTTGGCGACGCGAAGAATCCCCTGCTCGTGTCGGTGCGCTCGGGGGCAGCGGTATCGATGCCCGGAATGATGGAGACGATTCTGAACCTCGGCCTCAACGACCGGACGGTCGAGGGGCTGATCGCCGGCTCCAAGAATCCGCGCTTCGCGTACGACTCCTATCGGCGCTTCGTGATGATGTACGGCGACGTCGTGTACGACATCGGCAAGGCTCCGTTCGAAGAGGAGCTCGACAAAGCCAAGGCCCGCCGCAAGGTCAAACGCGACATCGATCTGCCCGCCGACGACCTGCACGACCTGGTGCACGACTTCAAGACGATCGTGAAAAAGCGCACCGGCCATCCCTTCCCCGACGATCCGCACGAACAGCTGTGGGGCGCGATCGAAGCGGTGTTCAAGAGCTGGCACACCAAGCGCGCCAAGGATTACCGCCAGGTGAACGGCATTCCCGACAGCCTCGGGACCGCCGTGAACATCGTCGCCATGGTGTACGGCAACATGGGCGACGACTGCGGCACCGGCGTGGCATTCACGCGCGACTGCAGCACGGGCGAGCACGTGCTCAACGGCGACGTCCTGACCAACGCGCAGGGCGAGGACGTGGTGTCCGGCGCGCGCACGCCCGAGCCTATCCAGAAAATGAAGCGCGGCAAGCTCGCGAAGATCTATCGCGAGCTCGACCGCCTGGCGACCAAGCTCGAGAAGCACTTCAAGGACGTGCAGGACGTGGAGTTCACGTTCGAGCACGGCCAGCTGTACATGCTGCAGACGCGTCGCGCGCAACGGACCGGCATGGCGGCGGTGCGGAGTGCCGTCGAGATGGTGGACGAGGGGCTGATTACCGAAGACGAAGCGATCCAGCGCGTGCCGCCCCAGGATCTGGATCAGCTGTTTCATCCCATGGTCGACCCCAAAGCCAGCGTGACGGTGCTTGCCAAGGGACTGCCCGCGTCGCCCGGAGCAGCGACGGGCGAGGTCGTCTTCGACGCCGACGAAGCCGAGGTGCTCAAGAAAAAGGGCCACGATGTGATCCTCGTGCGCCCCGAGACGTCACCCGAGGACTACCACGGCATCGTGGCGGCGCGCGCGATCCTCACCGCGCGGGGCGGCATGACGAGCCATGCGGCGGTCGTGGCGCGCGGGATGGGGAAAACGTGCGTGGTGGGCGCGAAGGATCTCGACGTCGATCCCGCCGCCGGACGCTTCCGCGTCAACGGCCGCGCGATCAAGCGCGGTCAGGTGATTACCGTCGACGGCACGACGGGGCGCGTCATTTTGGGCGCGGCGAAGTTGGTCACGCCCAAGGCGGGCAAGGAATACGATCGCCTGATGGCCTGGGCGGACGGGAAGCGGCGGATGCGCGTGCGCGCCAACGCCGACATCCCCGCGGACGCGCGCCGCGCGCGCGAATTCGGCGCGGAAGGCATTGGCCTGTGCCGCACGGAGCACATGTTCTTCGAAGGCGACCGCATCACGCTGATGCGCGAGATGATCGTGGCCACCGACGAGGCCGGCCGGCGCAAGGCCCTCGCCAAGCTGCTGCCGATTCAACGCAAGGACTTCGAGGGAATCTTCGACGTGATGGATGGACTGCCCGTCACGATCCGGCTGCTCGATCCGCCGCTGCACGAGTTCCTGCCCCATACGCGCGAGGAGATCGGCGCGCTCGCCAAGCATGCCAAGGTGCCGGCCGCGCAGCTCGAGAAGCTGATCGAGTCGCTGCGCGAAGCGAACCCGATGCTCGGGCATCGTGGCTGCCGGCTCGGAATCACCTATCCCGAGATCACCGAGATGCAGGCGCGCGCGATCTTCGAAGCGGCGGGCCACGTCGCCGGCAAGGGCAAGAAGGTCACGGTTGAAATCATGATCCCGCTGGTGGCGGATGTGCGCGAGCTGACCAATCAGACGGAGATCATCCGGCGCGTGGCGCAGGAGGTGTTCCATCGCGAGGGCCGCGCGGTCCCCTATCTGCTCGGCACGATGATCGAGCTGCCGCGCGCGGCTGTCACAGCAGATGAGATCTCCAAGGAGGCCGAGTTCTTCTCATTCGGCACCAACGATCTGACCCAAACGACCTTCGGGCTCTCACGCGACGACGCCGGGCGCTTCCTGCCGTTTTATGTCGAGCACGGCGTGTTGCCGGATGATCCGTTCCAGGTTCTCGATCAGACCGGTGTCGGCAAGCTGATCGAGCTGGCGGTGAAGCTCGGACGAAAGACGCGGCACGATCTGAAGGTGGGGATTTGCGGCGAACACGGGGGGGAGCCGAGCTCGGTGAAGTTCTGCCACCGGACGGGGATGAACTACGTGTCCTGCTCGCCGTTCCGGGTGCCGATCGCCCGCCTCGCCGCGGCCCAGGCGGCCCTCGAGGAGGCGGGCGTCGTCAGTCGGACGCGGGCGACCGTCTAGCTCAGCCGCCGGCGCGGCCCGCGAACATCGCCGCGAACCCTCCCGCAATCACCACGCCGATCAGGAATCCGATCGTCGCGACGATGTAGCCCGTGCTCTTGGAGAGCCGGTGCGTCGTCGACACGCCGATGGCCGTCAACACCAGTGCCCAGATGCCAAAGGGATTGACCGCCTTGAGCGCGGCACCCACAAAGCCTTTCGCGCCGGGTGCGAGCAGATCCAAACCGAGCGCGGGCTGCATGTCCTGCGGGGAGGTGATCTGGCCGACGCCCTGGAGATGCAGCACGATCGTTCCGACGATCGCGAGCAGCACCACCGACGGCACGGCGGCGTACGCCGTCACGCTGAGCAGCGTCCCGAACTTCCCGTCGCCGCCGAACACCGACACGAGCAGCCACAGGATCAGCCCGCCCAGGAGCAGCGCGATCCCGATCCCGACGGGAATGAACAGCGCGCCGATGAACAGGAATTTCGACGGGTCAGGACCGCCGGCGGGCCGGTTGGCCATTTGCGCCGCCATCCCAGCCTTCATGAACGGCAGATTATAGAAGTAGATCGCGATCTGGAGTGCGCAGATCACGATGAACGGCGCGAGGAAACGGGGGCGTTCCCGGACGCGCTCGAAGACCGCGGTCGGCTCGAATAAGACTTTGAAGACATCGAGGAACGCGTTGCCGCCGTCCTGTTGAACTGAAGGCTGCTGAATACCCTGGCCCATTCCGCCTCCCATTGAGGGTTATTGGACGGCGCCAATATAGGTCCCGTACGGGGAAACGGGAGATCGTAGTCCCTCCAGGGTCTTCCCACCGGTCACGAGACGATGTAGGGTATCTGAAGGACCATGTTGTACAATCTCGCCGTAACGGTCGCAATGGTTGCGCAGGTGTCCGCAGCGTCAGCGGTGCCGACGCCCGCGGTGCGCGTCTGGCGAACCGACTCCACCGCTTTTGTCACGCTGCGCTCCCCCGGTCGCCTGCTCGTGATGCACGTCGATGCGATCGGTCGCATTCAGGTGCTCTACCCGCTGACCCCCGACGACACGTTCTCTGTTTCGAATGAGGCGCCGATCGAGGTGTCCCTGCCGCCGACGGCCGAGGGAAACCCGGCGACGTTCATCGCCGTGCGGTCGCGCTGGACGTTCGACTTTTCGTCGGTACAGCTGGGATCGTGGTGGGATTATCAGAATGCCTTGTTATTGCAGCCGACGGCGGGCGATCCGCTCGCCGCGCTGCTCGAGATCGCCGATCGCGTAACCGATGGTCGGCCGTACGACTTCGCCGAAGCGACGTATGGCAGAGACGGCGTCGTGATCGCTCGTGGACCTGTCGAACAGCCGCAAGTCTGCTGGACCTGCACGACGCCGCGTCCGCCAGTGGCAGCCGTGGCCGCGGCGCCATCGACGAACTCCGTGGACTGCACCAACGCGACGCTCACGAACTCGTTTTGCGGAGTCGCCAGCGCGCCGGTCACCATTACCAGTGCACCGCCTCCCGCTCCTCCAGCGGCGGCGTACCAGCAGCCGGCGGCGGTGCCGACCACCTACTACGCGTACCCGTACTACTTCTGGTCCACACGCGGAGTCGGATTCGACAGGCCGATGAACCCGCCTTCCCTGCCAATCGTGCCGCGCTCGCAAGGCGTCGCGTCGCCGATCGCCCCGCGCGTCGTCGTACCGTCGAGCTCGAGCCTCCGGCATTAGCCAAGCAAAAGGGCCAGGGAATATTTCTCCCTAGCCCCTAGTCCCCAACCCCTAGTCTCTCTCAGTGGAGGCGCGGGGAATTGAACCCCGGTCCGAGCATGACTCCGATACCGATCTACGTGCGTAGACAGAGCTTTGGTGGTCTCACTACCTCGGCGCTCCGTCAGCCCTGGTAGCAACAAGCCTCTGAAATCTCTTGCGGCACCCGTTGAGGCCCCAAGTGCCGCCAGCCCGACTTTGCGATACGTGAGCGCCGCCTCAGGCGGGCTGCCACTCACGCAGGTGCGTGAAGCCGAAGCTTACGCAGCCAGAGCCAGTTCAGAGTTGGCTTGTGTATAGTCCCAGTTGATTTACCAGGTGACTGAGAACCTGGGCACGCAACAGTACCCTCGCCAAACCCGTCGAAGCCTGTCGCCCCCTTGGGTGTGAACCCCTACGGGGTGAACTCTAGCGGGCCGCAGTCGCCTTTTCAACTCGATTGCGGCCTAATTCCTTTGCACGGTACAGCGCCGCGTCCGCCGCCGCTGGGAGATTCATCACATCACCCACGAGCTCGGGACACGAGGCGATCCCGCACGATGCCGTGAGTGGATAGACGGCACCGGCCCACGTCAACGGCTTGTCGGCAATCGATCGCCGGATGCGCTCGGCGACCTCGACTCCCTCGCGCAGTCCCGTGTGCGGCAGCCACACCGCGAATTCTTCGCCGCCCACGCGCGCCACGAGATCGCCATCGCGCACGGCCGTCTCGAGCAAACGGGAGACGTGCTTCAGCGCGGCGTCGCCCGCCGGGTGGCCCAGCGTGTCGTTGAGCTTCTTGAAATGATCCAGATCGACGTAAATCAGCGTGCACGCCGTCGCGCGGGACGCCGAGCCGAGTACGCGCTCGAGCTCGCGACGATTGCTCAGTCCCGTGAGCGGATCGACGATCGCGCGGCGCTCGGCGTTGTGCACCGCCTGCGCCGCGGCGACGCGCGGGCCGAGGTCGGTGAGCAGCGGGCTCAAGTCATCCAGCATCGGCGCGTCGGGATCGAGCGGTGGCCCGAGGACCACGAATGCGCCCACCACCACCGCGCCGTCCATCAACGGATAGGCGGTGCCGGTCCGCTCGCCGCGCCGGCGCTCCGGTACCCCGGGACCGAACACATCTTCGTTCCCGCCCGTGGCCACCGGAATCTGCGAGGCGATGGCGCGCGCGACCGGCGAGTCGGGCACGAGCGTCACGCCGGAGAGCCGCCGATCCGCAGCCCCCGAGACGGCGACGATGCGGGGATGGTCCGCGCCGCCGACGACCAGCGCCACGGCGCGGCGCGTGAGCTGCTGGCCCAGCTCGACCGCTGCGCGCGCGATCCCGTCGAGTGTTTGCGCCGATGCGACCGCGCGTGATACGTGCCCGGCAACCGCGCGAGCGCGGGGCGCGCTGTGCTCTTCGGCGAGCCGCATGCCGGCGACGTAGCGCCGCAGCGCGCCCGCGATCGACTCGGCCAGGGTCTCGGAATGGCCTTCGCCGTCGAGCACGAGTCCCGCCGCGTACGGAAAGTCGCCGACGGCGATGTAGGTCGCGTCCGCGTCACGCACCATATGGAGCCGGCCGTCGATCGAGGCCAGCTGCACCAGCGCCGCGCCGCGCTGGCGTTGATCGCCCGTCGCCTCGGGAGCGCCGAGCACTTCGAGTGATCCCTCGGCGACGCCGGCGCCCCACCCTCCCGTCGCGCCGTAGGCCTGTCGCAACAGCTCGAGCGCGTCTCGCAGCCCGAGCGGCGGCGGTCCGCGGCGCCGCAGCCGTCCCGGGCGCCAGCGGATCGTCCAGCCGAGACTGACGGCGACGCCGCCGAAGGCCGCGAGCAGCGCCCAGAGCCCTCCGCGCCAGGCCCCAACCCCTAGCCCCGCGAGCCCCAACAATTGAAGCGCGAGCGCGACCCAGCGGCGCGACGTCGCGCGATTAGGAATGATTGATGCGGCTCGCCGCTGCGGCCGCGCCGAATCCGTTGTCGATGTTGACGACGGTCACGCCAGAAGCGCAGGAGTTCAGCATGGCGAGCAGCGCCGCCAGCCCGCCGAATGAAGCGCCATACCCGACGCTGGTCGGGACGGCGATGACCGGCACTCTCACGAGCCCGCCCACGACGCTCGGCAGCGCGCCTTCCATCCCCGCGACCACGATGATGACGCTCGCGGCGCGCAGGACGTCGGTCTGGGTGAGGAGTCGATGAATGCCGGCGACGCCCACGTCGGTGAGCCGTTCCACCGGGTTTCTGAGCGCGCGAGCAGTAACCGCGGCTTCTTCCGCGACCGCCAGGTCACTGGTGCCGGCGGTGCAGACCAGAATCGTGCCGCGTCCGGTCGGGGCGGGTTCGGGATCGGGCGGCATGTAGACGATCCGACCCAGCTCATTGAGCTCGGCGCGCGGAAAGCGCGCAGCCAGTGCGGCGGACTGGGCGGCATCGACCCGCGTCGCCAGAAAGCTGCCTCCCGCGGCCTCCAACCGTTCGGCGATGGCAACCACCTGACCCACCGTCTTGCCCGGAGCAAAAATCACCTCCTGATGCCCCTGCGTGATGGGCCGGAGGTGATCGATCGTTGCGAACGGCAGCCGCTCGAACTTCACGCCGCAGATCTCACAGATCCATACAGATAGTCGCTGAAGATCACTTCGGCTTCCGCCATCGACTCGATCGCGAAGAGCCGCTGGCGCAGCTCCGCGCCGTCGCGCAGCCCTTTCGTGTACCAGCCCAGGTGCTTGCGGAACTCCATCGCCGTCTTGCGCGTGTCGCCCTGAAGCCGGAGCGCGAGCCGCGCGTGATCGAGCGCCGTCGCAAAGCGTTCCTCCGGCGTCGGGTCGGCACGCTTGGCGCGACCCTCGAGCAGATCGCGCGCCTGCGCGAACAGCCACGGATTTCCGAATGAGCCGCGCGCGACCATGATGCCGGCGCAATTCGTGTGGCGTCGCATCGCGAGGACGTCCTCGGCCGTGCGGATATCGCCATTGCCGATGACGGGAATCGACAGCGCCGCGGCCACCTGCCCGATTTCATCCCAGTTGGCGTTCCCCTGATACATCTGCGTGCGGGTCCGCGGATGCAGCGTCAACGCCTGGGCGCCGGCCTCCTGGCAGCGCAGCGCGATTTCCACCGGGTCGCGTTGCGTTTCATCCCAGCCGCTGCGGATCTTCACCGTCACGGGAAGGCGGGTGGCGTCTTTCACCGCCCGGATAATCCCCTGCACCAGGCCCATATCCTTGAGACAGCCCGACCCGCCGTTGTTGCGCACGACCTTTTTCACCGGACAGCCGAAATTGATGTCCACGAAGTCGGGCTGGAACAGCTCCGTCACCATGCCGCCGGCCGTGGCCATGATCTCGGCATCGGCGCCGTAGATCTGGATCCCGATCGGACGTTCGACCGGCTCGAACTTCATCTCGGCGAGCACGCGCTCGATCCCGAGCGAGATGCCCACAGAGGAGATGAACTCGGACACGACGACGTCCGCGCCGTAGCGGCGGCAGATCTGCCGGAACGGCGATTCCGACACCCCGGCCATGGGGGCCAGGAAGAGCGGGAAGTCGTGCGCGACGGAATACGGGAACTGCATGCGGTGGAACGTAATAGCGCGTTGCGCACGGAGCAACCAAGATTTAGCTTTCGCGCGCGAATGCGCCTCCGCGAGTTCTTTTCCGAAGATTCGATCAAGCTCGAGCTCGAGAGCACCACGAAGGATCAGGTGCTCAAGGAGCTCGTCTCGCTGTTGAAGCTGGATGAAAAAGCGCACGGGATGCTGTTCAAGATGCTCAAGCGGCGCGAGACGCTGGGCTCGACGGGCATCGGCCAGCATATCGCGATCCCCCACTGCCGTTCGCTGGTCGTCAGCCGGCTGCGCTGCGCATTCGGGCGCAATTTGAAGGGGATCGATTTCAAGGCGATCGACGATCAGCCCGTGCAGTACTTCTTCCTGATCGTGGCGCCGCCGCTCGAAGTGTCGAATCAGTATTTGCCGGTGCTGGGAAAGATCGCCCAGTTTGCGAAAGAGCCGGACGTGCCGCCGCGACTCGCGAAACTGACGACGCCTGCGGAGTTCCTCGAGCTACTCGAAGAGAAGAATATCTAGCCGCATCGCACCTCGCCCTCTCGCACCGCGGGAGCGAGCGGGGTCGATCCGCCGAAAATCGCGCAGGTCTTTGTGGTCGCCGTATGACTGACGGCCGCCGTCCAACCGTCGGCGGTGAGCGTGATCGTGGGTCCAACGACTCCGGTGCTGGCGCGGTAGGCGGTCCCCAGATTCGTCGTGTATTTGATCGAATCCGCGAAATAGGCTTCCTCGGCGGTGACGAGGTTGCGCAGATCCGACTTCATCGACGTGAGGTAGGCCTTCTCTTTGGTGTTGGCGAACTTCGGGATCGCGATCGCGGCGAGGACGCCGATGATCACGACGACGATGAGCAGCTCGATGAGCGTAAAGCCGGACACGGAACGGGGCATGTGGGCCGCCTCTGCCAAGGGTTCAGGGGGCGACCGAAAAATCTACGTGTGTGGCAGCGTTATGCTACTCCCATTCGATCGTGGCCGGGGGTTTTGAGCTCACGTCGTACGTCACACGGTTCACACCCTTCACTTCGTTGATGATGCGATTCGAGATGTGCCCGAGCACCTCGTGCGGAAACTGGAACCAGTC
>DATMZX010000420.1:0-12092 GCA_035573235.1 Gemmatimonadales bacterium | reverse complement strand
TGCGGCGCTTTCTGCTGGCGTACTTCGTCTACTTCGATGGCGTCGAGACGACGATCGTGTTCTCCGGGATTTTCGCCGCGACCACGCTGAAGTTCACGACGCCCGAGGTGATCAAGCTCTTCCTGGCGGTCCAGTTCTCCGCCCTGGCGGGGGCGCTGCTGCTCGCGCGTCCCACCGACCGCTGGGGAGCGAAGCGGGTGATCAGCCTGACGCTGCTGCTGTGGGTGGGTGTGTCGATCGGCGCGTACCTCGCGCAGACCAAGGCGACCTTCACGGCCGTGGCGGTGACCGCGGGACTGGGACTCGGATCGATTCAAGCGGCGAGCCGAGCCCTGATGGCGTCGCTGATCCCGCGCGGGAAGGAATCCGAGCTGTTCGGATTCTACGCGTTGTGCGGCAAGTCGTCGTCGATCCTCGGGCCCCTGGTGTTCGGAGCCGTGTCCTACCTGGCCGGCAACCAACGCGCGGCGGTCGCCGCGGTCGGCGTGTTTTTTATCGTCGGATTGTTGCTGCTGCAGCGCGTTAAGTCAGCTTCGCCTGCAGCGTGATGTTGACGTTGTTCTGCAGCGCCTTCGAAATCGGACAATTCTTCTTCGCGCCTTCGGCCGCTTGCACGAACGCCGCCTCGTCGATGCCTTCCACCCGGCCGCGGACGTCCAGCTCGCTCTTGGTCACCTTGGGCGCGCCATCGACCGTTTCGATCGTGACGGCGGCGCGAGTCTCGATGCGCGTGACCGGATGGCCCGCCTTCTCGAGCGCCGCCGAGAGCGCCATGCTGAAGCATCCCGCGTGCGCGGCCGCGAGCAGCTCTTCGGGGTTGCTTCCCTTCTTGCCTTCAAAACGGGTGCCGAAGCTGAAGGCCCCGTTAAAGACGCCGCTCTGCGCCTTGAAAGTCCCCTTTCCTTCTTTGAGTTTGCCTTCCCAGGTCGCTACGGCGTTGCTCGTGGCCATGATCGTCCTCAGTTGATGGTGATAGTGACTAGGGGAATCTGGCGAGAGCCCCGGCGGTTCGCTACGCTTTCAGACCCCAAAGTTTCGAGAGCTAATCCACATGCCCACGAAGAAGAAGACGAAATCAAAGACAAAGAAGAAGGCGAGTAAGCCCAGTCGGCCGCCGGCACGGCGCCAGCCGGAAACGCTGCGGCTGCGGGGCGTGTCGCCCTCATTTACCGCCAACGACTTACAGCGCAGCATCGCGTTCTATCGCGACGTGCTCGGTTTCGTGGTGGGAGACGAGTGGCGGGGCGAGAGCGGCGTGCTGCAGGGCTGCGAAATGCACGCCGGCAGCGTGGTGTTCATGCTGAATCAGGACGATTTCGCCAAGGGCCGCGATCGCAAGAAGGGACTGGGCACGCGGCTGCACGTCGACACGGCACAGGACATCGATCGCCTGGCGTCGGAGATCAAGGCGCGGGGCGGCACGCTCGACGAGGAACCCGCCGACATGCCCTGGGGACAGCGCATCTTCACGATCACGGATCCCGACGGCTTCAAGCTGACGATCGCGCAGGCGCGTTGACCCTCTCGCCCGCCGCTCTGCGCGTGCTCCGCGCAGTCGCCGCGACACTCGTGAGCGACGGAGCGGCGGACCTCGGCGATCGCGTGGCCGTCAAGATCGCCGCGCTGCCCCGGCGCTCGGATCGCGAAGAGCTGGATCTGCTACTGCGCTGGCTCGACTCGCAGGTGCTGAACCTGCTGCTCACCGGCATTCCCCTGCCGTTCACGCGCATGTCCCCGGCCCAGCGGGAGCGCTGCCTGCGCGGCTGGGCCACCAGCTGGATCGGGCAGCGCCGCAAAGCGTTCCAGGCGCTGAAGCGGCTGACGACGGTCACGCACTACACCACGCCGGGCGTCGCACGCGCGATCGGGTATCCCGGCCCGCTCGGCCCACCGCCCAACACCGCAAAAGCGATTCGACCGCTCGCCATCACCGGTCGCACGCTGCTCGAGTGTGATGTGGTAGTCGTGGGCTCGGGGGCCGGCGGCGGCGTCGTCGCCGCGGAGCTCGCGGCTGCTGGCAAGGACGTGGTCGTCCTCGAGAAAGGCGGCTATCGCAACGAAGCCGACTTCACGCACGTGGAAGGGGAAGCGCTCGAGACGATGTATGATGCCGGCGGCCTGCTCGCGACGCGCGACCTCGGCCTCGTGGTCCTCCAGGGCGCAACGCTCGGCGGCGGCACCGTGATCAACTACACCACGAGCTTCGCCACGCCGCCGTCGGTGCGGAACGAGTGGGCTCGCAAACATCAGCTGCCGCATTTCGAGCAGAAGGAGTTCAACGTCGCGCTCCACAAGGTGGCGAATCGACTCGGCGTGAATCCCGATCACGCCAATCCGTCGGGACGCGATCGCGTGCTGATTCGCGGGCTGGAAACACTGGGCTGGCATCACGGGCTGTTGCCGCGCGACGTGCGCGGGTGCCCGCAGGATGATTCCTGTGGCTACTGCGGCTTCGGTTGCCGCGCTGGGGCGAAGCAGTCCACGCTCGTCACCTATCTGCAGGATGCCGTCACGCGCGGCGCCCGCATCGTGGTCGACTGCGAGGTGCAGCGTGTCACGATCGAGCGTGGGATCGCCACCGGCGTCGAGGCGCGTGCCGGCAAGAGCGGCTTCGCCGTGACGGTCCGCGCAAAGGCGGTCGTCCTCGCGGCGGGGTCGATTCATTCACCCGCGCTGCTGCTGCGCTCGGGAGTATCGCTCGCCGCGCTGGGCAAACATCTCGCCCTGCATCCCGCGACGGCGGTGTTCGGACAAATGGATGAGGAGGTGCGACCGTGGACCGGCACGGTGCAAGCGCACTACTCCGACCAGTTCGCCGATCTGCACGAGGGGTACGGCTTCAAGTTCGAAACGGCGCCGGTCCACCCGTCATTCCAGGCGCTCGCCACGCCATGGAAATCATCGGCGCAATTCCGGGAGTGGATGGGACGGCTACCCCGCACCGCGCTGACCGGCATCCTGCTGCGGGACCGGTTCGGCGGGCGGGTCCGCGTCGATCGGGCGGGAAATCCGATCGTCGATTATCGCCTGTCTCGCTACGATCGCCGGCACCTGCGGCGGGCGATCAGCGCCGCCGCCGAGCTGATGGAGGCGGCCGGTGCGCGCGAGATCTGGCTGCCGCTGGCGCAGCCGGTGAGCTACGTCCCTGGCGTGAAAAACGCCCGGGAAGACTGGCTCCGCCGCGTCGATGCGGCCGGTTGGGGCCCCAACCAGCTGCTGCTCGTCACCTTTCATCAGATGGCGTCCTGCCGTATGGGCGCGAGCAAGCGAACATCGGTGGTGGATGCCGAACACCGGGTTTGGGGTATACGAAACCTGTATGTTGCGGACGCGAGCACCTTCCCTAGCGCGTCCGGAGTGAACCCCATGCTCACCGTGATGGCGATTGCGCACCGCGCCGCGGGTGTGATCGCGACTCATTAGGGAGATTGTGCATGCTCGTGTTGCTTCTGGCTCTCCAGCAGTCCGTCGCCGACTCGTCGCCGTTTCGGGCGCTCCCGCTGCCGGCACCGACCGCGGTGCGCAGCGCGTCGGGCGCGCCCGGCCGCGGCTACTGGCAACAGCGCGCCGACTACACCCTCGAGGCGACCCTCGACACAGGGACGAACATCCTCCGCGGCAAAGGCAAGATCTATTACGTCAATCGCTCGCCGGAGACGCTGCCGTTCGTGTGGGTGCAGCTCGATCAGAATCTGTTCGCGCCGGGCTCGGTCTCGAGCGTGCTGAACCAGCCGCCGCTGCAGTTCGCCGGCGGCGTCGTGTTCGATTTCACCGGCAAGGGATTCAGCGGCGGGATCACGATCGATCGCTTTACGGCCGCGGGACGGCCGCTCACGACGAGCGTCTTCGGAACGATGATGCGCGTCGAGCTGGCGCAGCCGCTCGCACCCGGCCTGGGCGTCACGTTCGACGTGGCGTGGCACTTTCCGATCCCACCGTACGGCGGCGGCCGGATGGGCCGCGTGGGATCACGCTTCTACGAGCTCGGCCAGTGGTATCCGCGCATGGCCGTCTATGACGACGTGCACGGCTGGAATACCCTGCCCTTTTTGGGCGCCGGCGAGTTCTACCTCGAGTACGGCGACTACGACATCAGCCTGACGGTGCCCGCGGGATTTCTCGTCGCGGCGAGCGGCATGCTGGCCAATCCCACGCAGATTCGCACGCCGCAGGAGCGTGCCCGGCTCTCCAAGGCGTTCACGAGCCCCGGCCAGGTCGTGTCGGTGGTCACGCGACAGGAGGCGCTGGCCAACGCCACGCGCAAAGTCCCGGGCACCCGCACGTGGCGCTTCACGGCCAGCGGCGTGCGCGACTTCGCGTGGGCCGCCGGCAGCGGACTGCGCTGGGACGCGAGCACCTGGGACGGGATTCTGGTGCAGACGTTCTACCATCCCGAGGCGACGCCCTGGGAAGAAGCGAACACGATGCTGAAGTTCTCACTGCGCCAGTTCTCGGGCACGCTGGGCCAGTATCCCTGGCCGCAGATCACGGCGGTCGAAGGACTGGTCGAGGGCATGGAGTATCCGATGGTGATCTACTGCCCCGCGCTGCCGAAGCGTGAAGATCAGTTCTGGAATCTCACGCACGAGCTCGGCCACCAGTGGTTCCCGATGCAGGCCGGCTCGGACGAACGGCGCTATCCCTGGATGGACGAAGGCTTCAACACCTTCGCGGATTACGACGTCGCGGAAGCGTTCTTCAAGGGGACCGCGTACGGCGACACCGTGCGGCGCGAATTGCTGGGCGCGTACACGGTCAACGCGACGGCCGGCAGCGAGCAGCCGATGATCACCAAGCCGGACGAAGTCCGGCAGCTCTACTGGAATGCCTACCAGAAGCCGGCGCTGATGTTGACGCTCCTGCGTGACGCGGTCCTGGGCCCGGAAACCTTCAACCGCGCGTTCCGGGAATACTTCCGCCGCTGGAAACTGAAACACCCCCAGCCGGCGGATTTCTACCGCACCATGAGCGACGTCACGGGCCGCGATCTCGACTGGTTCTGGCGCAGCTGGATCTATACGACGGCACGGCTCGATCAGGCCGTGGACGACGTGCGTCGCGATGGCGACAGCACCTTCATCACCCTGTCGAGCCGCGGCCAGATGGTGCTGCCGGTCCAGCTCGAGCTGCGCTATGGAGACGGCACGACCGAGCGGCGCGACTTACCGGTCGAGATGTGGGCGCTGGGCGGCAAGTTCAGGTACCGGATGACGGGGGCGAAGCAGGTCGTCGGCGTGGTGATCGATCCGAAACGCATCTATCCCGATGTGGATCGCACGAACAACAGCTGGGGACGGTAACCAGCTAATGGATCCCACCACTTCCAAATTGCTTGACTAGATCCGCCAACACTGCCTTAGCATCACCAAACAGCATCCAGGTGTTGTCGAGGGTGTAGAGCTCGTTGTCGATCCCCGCAAAGCCGGGGTTCTTGCTGCGCTTCACCGCGAGCACCGTCTTCGCCTTGTCCGCATCGATGATCGGCATGCCGTAAATCGGAGTGCTCTTGGCATAGCGCGCCGACGGATTCACGACGTCGTTGGCGCCGAGGACCAGCGCGACGTCGGTCTGCGGCATCTCGGGATTGATCTCGTCCATCTCGACCAGCGCCGAATAGGGAATATTCGCTTCGGCCAGCAGCACGTTCATGTGTCCCGGCATCCGTCCCGCCACAGGGTGAATCGCGAACTTCACGGTCACACCGCGTTTCGTGAGCGCGTCGTACAGCTCGCGCACCTTGTGCTGGGCCTGCGCGACCGCCATGCCGTAGCCCGGAATGATCACGACGTTGCGCGCCTGCTCGAGCATCTGTGCCGCCCCTTCGACGGTTTCCTGCTTCCAGGGCTTCTGCTCACCCGCCGCGATCGCGGGCTGCGCCTTGCCGAACGCGCCGAACAACACGTTCGTGAACGAGCGGTTCATCGCCCGGCACATGATGATCGAGAGGATCAAACCGCTCGAGCCGTCGAGCGCGCCGGCGGTCACGAGCAGTTTGCTGTCGAGCACGAACCCCATCGCGACCGCGGCAAGGCCGGCGTAGGCGTTGAGGATCGAGATCACGGTGGGCATATCGGCACCGCCGATCGGAATGATCAGCAGGATGCCGAACAGGGTCGCGAGCGCCGCGATCGCGATGAACGCCTGCGCGCCCCACGGCGCGTGGGGATTCACTACCAGTGCCGCGCCCAGCGCGAACGCGAGTACCAGCACCCCCATGTTCACCACGTTCTGGCCGGGGTAGGTCACGGGACGCTGCGGAATCCAGCGGACTTCCTGCAGCTTGCCCGCCGCCATCAAGCTGCCGGTGAACGTCAGGAAGCCGAGAATCACCTCCAACACGAGCGCGCTCATCCGGAATGGCGTGATGTGGCCGCCGCCCGGCTCGCTGATCCAGAGGAAAAATTCCGCCATGCCGACCAGACCCGCCGCCAAACCGCCGAACGCGTGGGACAGCGCCGTCCGCTGCGGGACCGCGGTGAGCGGCACGCGCGACAGCGGCACGCCGACCGCGAAGCCGAGCACGATGGCCGCGAAGATCCAGGCATGATGGATGATTCCCGGCTGGATCCACGTCGCGAGGACCGCGACGCTCATCCCGACGACGCCCGCAATGACGCCGCGCCGCGCCGTCTTGGGATCGTTCATCCAGTTCAGCGCGAAGATGAACAGCGACGTCGCGAGGACGGCGGACAGCTCGCTGACGAGGTGCATTACTGCTTCTTGAACATCTTGAGCATGCGGTCGGTGATCATGAAGCCGCTCACGATGTTCGTCATCGACGCGAACAGCGCGACCGCGCCCAGGATCCGGATCGTGAGGGGATGATCGGCGCCGGTCACGACGATCGAGCCGACGACCGCGATCGCGGAGATCGCGTTGGTGAGCGACATCAGCGGCGTGTACAGCAGCCGCGACACGCGGCGGATGACGCCGAGCCCGATGAACGTCGCGAGCACGAACACGAACAGCATCGATCCAAAGTCGGTCATGATTTCCGTACCTCGCCCGCGTGCGTCACGCAGGTGTCACGGGTGATCTGATCTTCGAAGTCGAGACGGAGCTTCCCGTCCTGCACGATGTGGCCGAGAAACGCCTGCACATTGCGGGCATACATCAGACTGGCGTGCAGCGGCTCAGTGCTCGGCAAATTGAGCGGTCCCTGAATCGACACGCCGTTGCGCACGATCTCGGTGCCGGCCTGGGTCAGCTCACAGTTGCCGCCGGTCTCGGCGGCGAGGTCGACGATGATCGATCCGGGCTTCATTCCCTCGACCGCCGCCGTCGTGATGAGCACGGGCGCCTTCTTCCCGGGGATGGCCGCGGTGGTGATTACCACATCCGCTTCCTTCACCGCGGCCGCGAGGAACGCGAGCTCCTTGCGGTGCGTCTCCTCGGACAGCTCTTTGGCGTAGCCGCCCGCCGTCTCGGCATGCTCTTCGATCATCATCTCGAGGAATGCCGCGCCGAGACTTTGCACCTGCTCCTTGACGGCGGGCCGCACATCGAAGGCCGAGACGATGGCGCCGAGCCGGCGAGCGGTCGCGATGGCCTGCAGGCCCGCGACGCCGGCGCCGAGCACCAGGACTTTGGCGGCGGGCAGCGTGCCGGCCGCCGTGACCAGCATGGGAAACAGCCGCGGCGCGGCCGCCGCCGCGAGCAGCACGGCCTTATAGCCGGCGACGGTCGCCTGCGACGACAGCACGTCCATGCCCTGCGCGCGCGTGATCCGCGGCAACAGCACGAGGGTGAACGCCGTGAGCTTGCGTTGCGCGAGCTGCTGGATCAGCTCCTTGGACGGCTGGAACGCGGCGACGAGCGCGGCGCCTTCGCGGTACTGCGACAGCTCGTTCGCGGCCGGGGCCTGCAGCTGCACGATGATTTCCGACTGCCCGAGCACCGACGACCGGTCGCCTAGCTTGGCGCCCGCCGCCGCGTAGGCGTCATCCGGGAAGAACGCGCTGCTCCCTGCGGCCCGCTCCACGACAACCTCATGGCCACCTTTGACCAGCTTCCCGGCGACGTCCGGGCTCAGGGCCACACGCCGTTCGTTCGGGGCGACTTCCTTCGGCACGCCGATGCGCATAAGGCTCAGGATCCGCGCGGGAGTCTGGGAGCGTTGGGTTCGCGTTGCTGCGCGAGCATCCGTTCGGCGAAGTCGACGCGCTCAGCGAGATCGTTGAACTGCTGGCGCAGCCCGTCCAACTGTGCTTCCAGCTCGTCCACGCGCCGCTCGGCGCGGGTCGTCACCTGCCGCATGAACGGAGATGCCTCGACACTCCAGTTCCGCACCGGCAGCTCTTGGGCGTCGCGCATCTCACCGGCGGCGAGGAGGACGAGATCGTACAGGTACCAGATGCCGCACCCGCCGAACGTGAGCAGCATCGCGATCGCGGTCTTCGGCTTCTCGAGATAGAAGCGGTGCAGGCCAAAAACCCCTCCGAAAAAACACAGTCCGAGCGCCACGCCGCGGGAGCGCTTGGACACCTCCGGTTCCCGGGATTCGGGCTCCTGCTCGGGCTCTTCACCGTAAACATCGGGCAGCGTCATGACCGATACTACGGGACCGAATCAGAGCGGGCAAGCAAGTGTCGCAGAGCCGCTTCGATTGTCGGAAAGGCAAACTGGAACCCCGATGCAAGAAGCCGCTCCGGCAGCGCGCGTTGCCCAGCCTGCAGCATCGCCGCGCCATCCGCGCCGAACGCCATGCGCAGCGCGAACGCCGGCACCGGGACGAGGGCCGGACGGCCCAGAACTTTTCCGAGCGTCGTCGCAAACTCGCGGTTCGTCACGGGATTGGGAGCGGTCAGGTTCACCGGTCCCGCCACATCGCGCTTGTCGAGCACGTGCTGAATGGCCGCGACGAGGTCCGGGCGCGCGATCCAGCTCACGTACTGAGTGCCCCCGGCGATCGGACCGCCGAGCCCCAGGCGAAACGGCGTCAGCATCTTGCCAAGCGCCCCGCCCGCGGGCGTGAGCACGATGCCGAATCGCATGTTGACGACGCGAATGCCGGCGCGAGCCGCGCTGCCGGTTGCCTCTTCCCATTCCCGCGCCACTCCCGCGAGAAAGTCGTGACCGGGCGAGCTGCTCTCGGTCAGCGTCTGCGACCCGCGATCGCCGTAGTAGCCCACGGCCGAGGCCGCGAGCAGTACCGTGGGCGGCCGCGTGAGCGCGACGAGCGTATTGCTGATGAGGCGCGTGCCGCGCACCCGGCTGTCGCGAATGCGCTGCTTCTTGGCTTCGGTCCAACGGCCGAAGATGTTTTCGCCGGCGAGATGGATGACGGCGTCGCTGCCCTCGAGCGAGGTACGATCGATCAAGTTTCGATCGGGATCCCACTGCCGCCCATGGACGAGTCGCGCGACGGTGTCGCCTCGAGCCTCGAGGGCCTGGACGAGCGGCGAGCCGACGAGGCCCGACGAACCGCTCACCACGATTTTCATTCGGGAAGAATCGCTTCAGCCTCGATTTCGACCAGCATCGCCGGATCGACCAGACTCGTGACGGCCACGAGCGTCGCCGCGGGGCGAATGTCGCCGAACACTTCGCCGTGCGCGCGGCCGACCGCCTCCCAATGCCCGATGTTGGTGACGTACATCCGCGTCCGCACCACGTCGCCGAAGCGCGCGCCCGCCTGTGAGAGCGCGCGGCCGATGTTCTGTAAGGCCTGAACCGCCTGCGCGTACGGATCGCCTGCGCCGACGATTTTTCCCGCGGCGTCGATGGCCGTCGTTCCGGACACATGAATGAACCGGCCGATGCGCACCGCGCGCGAATAGCCGACGACCGGCTCCCACGGCGCACCGCTCGAAACGTTCTGGCGCTTGTCGCTCACCGGCCCTCGGCCGGGGCCGCGTTCCACGTGATGTGCGAGGGCGCTCCGGTCGATTTCGCTTCCGCGACGCGATCGTCCATCGCGCGCACGATCTCGTCGACCGTGCGCGGGGCATTCAGGAACGTGACGCCGCCGATACTCGGTGTGGCCACACGACCGTCGGTCGTGCGGAGCTCCGCGAGACCGGCGCGCAGCTTGTCGAGCACGATCCGCGCGGCCGCCGCCGGCGTCTCGGGGAGCAGGGCGATGAACTCGTCGCGCCCCAGCCGGGCGATGATATCGGTCGCGCGGAGTGCGCCCCGCAGGGCGGCGGCAGCCGTCCGCACCAGCTCGTCGCCGACCCTGGTGCCGAGATCGACCACGGCGACGCTGAAGGGATGCTGGTAGCGGCGGGCGCGCTCGATTTCAGCCCCCGCCGCCTCATGGAACGCCCGGGCGTTGCGGATCCCGGTCAGCTCGTCGATTCGGGCGAGCCGGCGCTCACGCGCCAGCGAGCGCCGCAGCGCCATGATCGTCCAGGTCATGCCGCCGATGGCGGCCAGGGCGAGAACCAGAAGGGGAGCACACTGGCTAAGCATGGCCGAAAGCTAAGGTTTGGAGATCAAAAACGGATAGATGGCGAAACCCTACGTGTTTATGTTCTCGGCCATGACATCGACCGAGCGCTGGCAGGCGGTACTCGCGAGAGATCGTCGTTTCGACGGCGCGTTCGTCTATGCCGTGCGCTCGACCCGCATCTACTGCCGGCCATCCTGCGCGAGCCGCCGGCCGCGCCGCACGCAGGTCACGTTTTTTCCGATTCCGGAAGCCGCCGAGCGTGAAGGATTCCGGGCGTGCAAGCGGTGTCATCCGGCGGATGCCGCCGGCAGCGATCCCGCGGTCGCGCTCGTCCGCGAAGCGTGCCGCTCGCTCGACGCCGGTCGGAAGCCGGCCGGCGACCAACCCAAGCTGGCACGCGCGTTCAAACGCGTCCTGGGAATCACGCCGCGGCAGTACGCCGATGCGCGGCGCGTCTCGCGGTTCAAGCAGGAATTGCGAAGGAGGAAACAGGTGAGTCCCGCACTGTACGAAGCCGGTTACGGCTCGACGAGCCGAGTCTACGAACGCACGCACGCCCAGCTCGGCATGACGCCCGCGAGCTACGCGCGCGGGGGCGCCGGGATCGACATCGTGTTCGTCACGGTCCCGACGTCGCTGGGTCGATTGCTCGTCGCCGCGACCGCGCGCGGCGTATGCCGCGTGATGCTGGGCGACAGCGCGTCAGGGCTCGAAGCGGATCTCCGCAGCGAGTTCGACGCCGCCAGCGTTCGTCCGGAGAAGGGCGGCCGGCTCGAAGGGTTCGTCGCAGCGATCCTCTCGTATCTGGAGGGTCGCGAGCCGCATCTCGATCTGCCGCTCGACCTCCGCGCGACCGCGTTCCAGCGGCGCGTGTGGCAGGAGCTGCAGCAGATCCCGTTCGGCGAGACGCGGACCTACACGGAGGTGGCGAAGGCGATCGGCGATCCGAACGCGCGGCGAGCGGTGGCCCGCGCCTGCGCGACGAACCCGGTCGCGCTCGTCATTCCCTGCCACCGCGTGATTCGCGAAGACGGCGCGCTGGGCGGTTATCGCTGGGGCGTCGAGCGGAAGGAGGCGCTGCTCGACAAGGAGCAGGAGCGCTAGTTCACCGGGATCCAGTAGCTCGCTTTGATCGCGAGGAAGTGATCGCCCTGGGCGCCGAAGGAATCGACGAGATCACTGAATCCGACGTGCCGCGCCGTCGGCGCTTGCGAGAAGCGGCCCTGCGCCCACACCAGATACAGCGTGCTGCCACGCCGCCACTCCCATCGCAGCACCGCGTTGCTGTTGAACGACAGAACGTTGAAGTCCGGATTGCCGATCCGCAGCGTGTCGGCGCCGCCGTTGTCGGTGATCGTGTAGTCCCCCGCCGAATCGCGCGCGATCGTGGTGCCGTCGGTGCCGTACTCGCGCAGGCGGTACGTGCGCGCCTGCGCCAGCTCGCCGAATCCGTAATACTTCCCACTGGCGGCGAACGGCTCGGCGTACAGCTCGAATGTGAGATCGGGCCCCACGGTGTAGTTCGCGCGAAGCTGAATCAGGAACGTGCTCTGATCGATGCGCGCGAAGACGTAGCGTGTGCCGTAGGTCTCGAGCGGTCCACCGGGAAAACGCGTCACGAACTGCCGCGCCGTGATGTCGCGCAGGTAATTGGGCGTCGCGGTGAACTGAAATCGAGTCGACGGACGCATCGACAGCT
>DATMZX010000419.1:0-5641 GCA_035573235.1 Gemmatimonadales bacterium | reverse complement strand
GGAGAAGACGCTCTCGCCGGCAGGATTGTGGTACGTCTACTTCACGCTCCCGCTCACGCAATTCCTGTTACTCAGGTGGTATTATCGGCTCTTCATCTGGACCCGGTTCTTGTGGCAGGTTTCGCGCATCCAGTTGCGCCTCGTTCCCACGCACCCGGACCGGATCGGCGGACTGGGCTTTCTCGCCAGTGCGACCGCGGCGTTTTCGACGCTCGCGCTGGCGCATGGCGCCTTCGTCTCCGCGTGGATCGCCGCGCGCATCTTCATGCAGGGGGCGACGCTGCTCGATTTCAAATTCGTCATCATCGCCGTCGCGGTCTGGATGCTGCTCCTCTTTCTCGGCCCGTTCCTCTTGTTTTCCGTCCAGCTCGCGCAGGCGAAACGCCAGGGCGAGCGTGAGTATGGACCGCTGGCGCAACGCTATGCTCGGCAGTTCGACACCAAATGGGTGCGGGGCGGCGCGTCTCGAGACGAACCGCTGCTGGGATCGGCGGACATTCAGTCTTTGGCTGACCTGGGGAACGTGTACACCGTCGTGCACACCATGCGGGCCACTCCGATCACGCGGCAGGCCGTGGTGCAGCTGCTCGGCGCGACCCTCGCGCCGATTGCCCCGTTGGCGCTCACCATGATGCCGATCGGGGAAGTCGCCAAGCTCCTGTTCGGGATTCTGGTCTAGGCGGGCGCGCTCGCCCCACCCGGGAGTGACGCGGCGACGCGCCGCAGCGACAGCGCGATCGGCAATGCGAGAATCGCGCCCGCGGGACCCAGCACAAAGCTCCAAAACACCACCGAGAACACGATGTTGGTAATCGAGATGTCGAGCCCCTTCACGAAGAACCGGGGCTTGATCACGTTGTCGCCGATCAGATTGACGAACCACCATCCCAGGGCCACGATCAGCGCGCTTTGCCAGCCGCTTTCGAGCAGCGCGAGCAGCGCAGGCGGAATGACCGCGAAGAGGAAGCCCACGCCGGGAATGAAATTCAGGAAGAAGAACAGAACCGCCCAGGTGATGGGCGCATCGACGCCCGCCACGTACAGAATCACGAGATTGAACACCGCCTGAATCAGGCCGGCGAGACCGGTGAGCGCGATATACTGGCGGGACTCGCCCGTGAATTCATCGAAGCGCGCGGCCAACGTCGCGGGCTGCTCGCCCCGCTGGCGCTGCACGCGCACCTCGGTGATCTCGTACAGCACGACGGCGGCAATCAGGATGATCAGGACCGACGTGCCCAGGGCGGATGCGAGTCCTCCCAGGAACACCCGCGCGGCGGCCAGGAGACGGTTGGGATCGAGCGGCTGAAACGCCCCGATTTGGGATACGTCGATGCCCCGGCCCCCGAGAAATACCATCACATTGTCGCGCAGCGCTGCCAGTCTGGTCTGGTAGGCCGGCAGATTCTCCGCCAGCCGTGCGGTCGAAATGCTGAACAGGCCCACCAGCAGCAACCCGCCGACCAGCACGAACAGGATCGAGACCAGCACGCTCAGGCCCGGCTTCAGTCCTTTCTTCATCAGCCAGATCGGCACGTTACTGAGGCTCTGCGCCACGAGCAGGCCGAGCAGTACCACGCTCACGATCGGCGCCGCGAGCTTGAGCCCGCCCACGATGATGACGAAGCACGCGCCCGCGACGAAGAGCCGCAGCACGGCGCGTTGCCGGTTTGTGCCGGCGCCGGTGATCAGGTCGAGGTCCGCACTGACGCTCATCCGAGCTCCTTTATGTCAACCTCCCAGCGCGATGGTTGCGGCTACTAATGCGCCGCCGAGTACGACCATCGCGAGGCCGGTCAGCCAGGGGTGATAATTGGTGATGCGTCCAAACGCGTAGCCGGCGACGACCAGCAGCGCGACCGCGATGCCGTTCGAGACCCGCATGGCCAGCCCGACGTCGCGCATGAAGATGAAAGGGATCGCGACCGGAAACGTGGTGAGGAAGACCCACAGGAACACCGCGAGTCCGCCCAGCCAGTCGGCCTTGGACAACCAGGGGCGCGACGGCGGCGCGGGCAGCAGCAGCAGCTTCTGGCGGACCGTCTCATACTCCGCGGGGCCGAGCGTGGCCGCCACCAGGGGGGGCAGCGCCTCGGCAATGATGCGATGGGCTTCCGCAGGGACCGCGGCGTTGCGCGCTCCCTGCAACGCGCGAATGTCGCGTCCCCGTTCGCTCAGGCAGTCCATGAGATAGAGGATGCCGTCGATGATGCCCCAGGCGATGTTGCAGCCGAGCGCACCGATCAGCATCGTGCGCACATCCTCGCGCCCGGCTTCGGCTACGCTGAGCGAGCCCGTGAAGCTGAGCACCATGATCAACCCAAAGAGCACCTCGGCGATGCGCTCGCCCGGTTCGAGCACCCGACTGCCGCCGCGGCCCTCGGCGGCGCGTTCCATCACTTCGACACCTCGGGGATGAAGTAGGACAGCAGCGCGATCGCGAGATAGACCACGATCAGCTGGACGCCTTTGAACCAGTTGGTGCGCCCGTCGCTCGCGACTACCGTTCCGATCAGGACCGTGAACAGCAGCGCCCCGAGCTCGGCGCGGTGAAAGGCGAGGGTCAGCGGCTGTGGCGCGATCAGCCAGCTCAACAGCACCAGCAGCGGCGCGACGAACAGCGCGATCTGGATCGAGCTGCCGAGCGCGATGCCGATGCTGAGGTCCATCTTGTTCTTGCGACCGGCCGCGATCGCGGAGAGGCTCTCGGCGGCCCCGCCGACGACGGCCACCAGCACGAGGCCGATGAACGCCTGCGACATCCCGAGGCTCTTGCCGGTCCCTTCCGCGGCACCGACGAGGATTTCACTCATCCACGCCGCCACCACCGACGCGCCCACGAGACTTCCAATAGCGCGTCCGACGCTCCAAACCGGACCTTCGTGGTGCTCAGCCTCTTTGCCTCCCGCACTTTTGAAGAGCTGCGGGTGCGTTTTCAGCATGAACAACAGGTACAGCGCGTAGGCCACGAGGAGCACGATCGCCAGCGCCGTGTTCAGGCTCTGCACGTGCGGCGTGTATTGCGCGTCGGAGAAGGATCCTTCGAGCGCGCCCGGGATCATGAGCGTGATCACCGCGAGCAGCATCATCGAGCTGTACATGCGGGACGCGTCGGCGTTATAGCGCTGATCGTGGTAGCGCAGGCCGCCGAGCAGCATCGAGACGCCGAGCGCGAGGAGCAGGTTGGCCAGGATCGCGCCGATGATCGACGCGCGCACGAGGTCCATCAGTCCCGCCCGCAGCGCCACGGTGGCGATGATCAGCTCGGGCGCGTTGCCGAAGGTCGCGTTGAGCAGGCCGCCGACGGCGTCGCCGGTGCGGGTGGCGATCTGTTCGGTCGCATGCACGATCAGCTTGGCGGCGGGGATGATGGCGAGCGCGGCGGAGAAAAAAACGATCGGTGGCGCGGCGTGCGACTTTTCAAGCAGATATGCGATCGGGATGAACACCAGCAGCCAGTTGACCGACGGCTTGAAGAACGCGCGGGCCGCGCTCGGCTTGAGCTCGACAGTGGTCATGGGCCAAGAGTGCCGCGAAGTGCGAAACGGCGCAGTTGGCCTTTTGGGAACTACCGGGGCCGCTGGCCTCCGTTCGCGGCGGCGATGAACGCGTCGAACAGGCGCCGCATCCGCGGATCGACCTCGACCAGGTCTTCAGGATGCCATTGGACGCCAAGCAGGAACTGGTTCCCCGCCCCCTCGACGCCTTCGACTAATCCGTCGGGCGATGTGGCAACGGCTTGCAGTCCGGGAGCGAGCCGCGCGATGCCCTGATGATGCATGCTGTTCACCGCCAGAGTGTCGACGCCGAGCAAGTCGTGGAGTCGCGAACCGGCGGCGACGCGCACCTCGTGCGCCAGCTCGTCACGGCGCCGGCCGTTGAGCGGAAAATGGTCGTGTTTGATGGCGTCGGGGTGCTGCGCGCCGACGTCCTGATACAACGAGCCGCCCACCGCCACGTTGATCAGCTGTGCGCCGCGACACACCGCCAGTACCGGCTTGCGATCGGCGAGCGCCCAGCGCGCGAGCAGCAGCTCCGTCCAGTCCCGCGCCGCGTCGATGCGCCCGCACAGCGGACTGGGCGACTCGCCGTAGATCGCCGGATCGATGTCGACGCCGCCCGGCAGAAACAGGCCATCGAGCCGCTCGTAGATGCGGCGCAGCGTCGCTTCGTTTCCTTCGAGCAGCGGAACGACCCACGGAATCGCGCCGGAGTCGGTGAGCACCTGCACGTAGCGCTGGCTCATGACCCAGCAGCGCGGCAACTGGTCGGGAACCGCTTCCAGTGTCTGTGTCGTGATGCCTATGACCGGCATTACAGTCCTTCCGCCGTCTCGGCGATCAGCTGATCGACGACGGCTTTGAGGTCTCCGGTGCGCGCGTACGTCGCGAGCTGACGATCCGCGCTCGAGCCTTCGTCGAGAATCCGAAACGCATACTCGACCTCCTTGCGGCTGCCCAGCTCATCGAGCACGTCGTCGATGAACCACATCAGCAGCTCGCGTATGAGGTCGCGCGCCGGGAGCTCCACGCCCTTTCCAAAGTCCACGAGCCGCCCGTCCAGGCCGTAGCGGACCGCGCGCCACTTGTTCTCCTCGATCAGATCCGACGGATACACCCGGAACGTCAGGTTGTCCCGGCGCAGCCGCCAGATTTTCGCGATGATCGCCTGCAGGATCGCCGCGATGCACACGGCCTCATCCACGCGGGTGCACACATCGCACACCCGGAACTCGAGGGTCGGATAATTCCAGTTCGGGCGGACGTCCCACCAGATCTTCGAGGCGTTGGGGATGCACCCGGTGCTGATCAGCAGCTCCAGCAGCTCGGTGTAATCGCTCCAGCCGCGCAGCGGCCGCGGGAGGCCGGTGCGCGGGAAGCCCCGCCACACCGCGCTGCGGTAGGATTTGAGTCCCGTCTTGCGGCCGATCCAGAACGGCGAGCTGGTCGTCAGGCACATCAAATGGGGAAGGAAGTAGCGCGACACGTTGAGCGCGTCGATCAGGAATTCGCGATCCTCGATGCCGATGTGCACGTGCGTGCCGAAGATCAGCAGCCGCTGGGCCAGATCGCCCATCGCTTCGCGCACCCCCATGTAGCGCTCGAGCGGCGTGATCTCCTGGTCCATCCACGACGAAAATGGATGCGTGCCGGCGGCGGCGATGCGCAGCCCGTTCCGCGACGTCAGCTCCAGGATTTCGCGGCGCAGGCGGATCAGCTCGGCCCGGGCTTCCGCCGGCGTGTTGCACACCTTCGTTCCCACTTCGACGATCGACTGGTGCAGCTCGGGCTTGACCTGCATCAGGACGAGGTGATCGCCCGCGAGGAGCTCGGTGATGTACGACTTCAGCTCGCGCGTCACCGGATCGACGATCTGGTACTCTTCCTCGATGCCCAGCGTGAGGGAGGGGGCCTTCATCGCGCCTCCACCAGGAACGTGGGCGTTTGCGATCCGCCGCCCGCGGTGACGTTGACCAGGGCCGCCGTCGACAGCCGCGACATGCACCCGTCCACGTACGTTCCCTGGTAGGCGAACGGCGCGGTGTCCAGAATCCGCTCGGCGAAGACCACGCGGCCGTCGACGACGCTCGGATAGGCCTCACTCGGAATCGGCACACGCTCCTGCACGACGAACGGCTCGG
>DATMZX010000418.1:0-2389 GCA_035573235.1 Gemmatimonadales bacterium | reverse complement strand
GCGCAGCCGTCAACATGTTCGGCGCGCCGGCGTCCATCTCCTGAATGAAGCGAACCAGCCGGAGCCGCGTGCGGTATTCGCTCAGCGTGAGGTGCATATCCCGGTGGAAATGCCGGCTGACCTCGGTCGGGTAACCGCGCGCGGCGGCGGCCAGCTCGCGCCGAGTCAGCTCCGGATTCTCGAGCATCGACACCAGAGCCCGTCGCGTCAGCGCATGTTTACCCGGCGCGTTCGCGCGGGCCTCGTGCGCCGCTCTCCAGAGGTCACCCACCCGCCCCTCGGCCGCCGCGCTGTCCTGAATCCCGAGCGGCAGCGCACACACGCGGCGCAAGCGATCGAAGGTCTCTGCATCCAACCGGAGCCGCGTCGCGCCCGCGTACGCCGAGCGGATGTCCGTCGCCAGCGCGCGCACGGACAGCTCCGGCGTCACGCCGATCACATAGAGATCGAAGTCGGCCGAAGCATCGAGCAACACGTGGTCCTGCCCGGGCGCCCACCAGAGCAGGTCGCCCGCCGTCACCGCGATCGCGCTGTCCCCGAACCCAAACGAGGCGTGCCCGGCCGCAATCAGATTGAGCTCGGGCTCGCTGTGAAAGTGGCGCGGCCGCCGCGTCTCGGGAACATGGTGCCAGACATGCCCGCGTGCCGCCCCCGGCAGGGGGAACGGTTGATAGAGCGCCTGCGGCATTGCCGGACGATGATAGCAACGTCAAAGCGGGTCAGGGCGACCGGGCGATCTCTGCTTCGCTGCGCGTCAGATCGGTTCCGCGCATCGGTCATGCAGTGGACTTCGCCCGCCGGCGAGCCATGATGTGGCACACATGTTGAATGTGCTGGTGGTCGAAGACGAGCAGGATCTTTGTGCGCTGCTCGCCGAGACGCTGGCTGATGAAGGCTACGTCGTCGCGTGCGCCAAGGACGGCGCCGAAGGGCTGGCAGCAGCCGCCGCGACTCCGTTCGACGTCGTTCTGGCCGACCTCCGGCTTCCGAAGATCGATGGTTTGACGCTGTTTCGCCGCCTGCGCGTCGAATCACCGAAGACGGACGTGATCGTGATGACCGGAGACGCCGCGGTGAAGGAGGCGGTGGCGCTCCTGAAGGAAGGCGCCTTCGACTACCTGACGAAGCCGATCAATTTCGAAGAGCTCAGGGTCCAGCTGCAGCGCCTCATGGCGTTCCGCTCGCTTCGCCGCGACGTGGCGGCGGTCCGCACCGAGCTGAGGCAACCGCCGTCGAGCCGCGACCGGCTGGTCGGCCACTCGCCCGGGATGCTGAAGCTGATCAAGCGCGTCGAGACGATGGCCCAGAGCGACGCCGCGGTCTTGATCACCGGCGAGAGCGGGACGGGCAAGGAGTTGGTGGCGCGCTCTCTGCACGAGAGCAGCGGGCGACGCGCCAGGCGGTTCGTGGCCGTCAACTGCGCCGCGTTTCCCGACACCTTGATCGAAGCCGAGCTGTTCGGGCACGAACGCGGCGCCTTCACGGGCGCCGTCGGCCGCCGCGAGGGGCGCTTCAAGGCGGCCGACGGCGGCACCCTCTTTCTGGACGAGGTGGCGGAGCTGTCCCCCGCGGCGCAGGCCAAGCTGCTTCGCGTTTTGCAAGAAGGGACCATCGAGCCGCTCGGCAGCAACGACACCATGAAGGTCGACGTGCGGATCATTTCGGCGACCCACCGGAACCTGCGCGCGCGTGTGGCGGCCGGGCTGTTCCGGGAAGATCTCTACTACCGGATCAACACGCTGGACATCGCGATCCCGCCACTGCGGTCGCGCGGCGGCGATCTGGCGATTCTCGTGCAGCACTTCATCAAGCGATTCTCCAGCGCGCCGCGGGCCACGCGCGGCATCACCTGGCGGGCCTGGAACGCGCTGGCCGCGTATCCGTTTCCGGGCAACGTGCGCGAGCTGATGCACACCATCGAGCACGCCGTGTTGCTGGCGGCCGGCGGAGAGATCGGGCTCGAGCACCTTCCCGGCGCCGTCCGCGGGGAAACGGGCGCGCTTTCCGTCGCCCCGCCCATGGTGCCGCTGAAGAGCGCCCTCAAGGAATTCGAGCGCGCCTACCTGGTCCGGACCCTCGGCGAGTTTGACGACCGGAAGTCGAAGGCCGCCGATTCGCTGGGGATCTCGCGCAAGAATCTCTGGGAGAAGCTCAAGATGCACGGCATCTGCGTCACGCCGGACGTCGAATCGGAAGCGGACGCCAAGAGCGATGACCCGACCGTGACCTAGACCCATCTGATCCCTGCTGCGGGCCGGGGTGTTCAGGGCCCGGAGGGTCTTACAGGCAGCGGGTGGTCGCGCAGATGTTCGCGCTCCCCTCGTCACGGCAGGCCGCCACGAAGCGGCGGCGACCGCTGGCGCTCGGTATCGTCGCGCGGTCCGGCGCG
>DATMZX010000417.1:0-2609 GCA_035573235.1 Gemmatimonadales bacterium | reverse complement strand
GCTCGCGCACCTCACGATGCAACGCTACGAACGCGGCATCCCTCTCATTGAGAGGGGGCAGGTCGGCCGCTTCGCGCACGGTCGCCTCGAGGTAGCCGTTCGTTTCGGAGTAGTGAACGGCGATCCCACGACCTTCGCCGTGCAGAATGAGCTGGACGCCGCCGAGGTTGCGCTGGACCTGACTGATCTTCGCGATCGTCCCGGTCGTATAGAGAACGCCCGGCGAGACCTGGTCCACGTTTTCTTTTTGAGCAACCGCGAAGACCTTGCGATCGGGATGTTTCAGGGCGGCTTCTATCGCGCGCAATGTCGCGGGACGGCCCGCACCGATCGGCGTGGCGACGCCGGGAAACAGCACGGCATCACGCAGCGGTAGTACGGGCAAGGTCAACCGGTCAGACATGGGGTCTCCATTCGTGGAATGCAGGGACGACATATCGCGCAGCGGTTACGCACCGTCTATGCCACAAAAACACGTCGGTAGCGGCAGGACAGTTCCCGCACATGCCGCCAAAGCGGCGGCGGCGCTGCCAACTAGACGCTTGACGAGTATCTTTTTGACCTCGAATGGATTGTAAAACGGCATGACCGACCTGTTGGCGCAGCGGCTTAGTCAGGCCCTTGGCTCTTCGTTTACACTCGAAGGGGAGATAGGCCGCGGCGGGATGGGCGTCGTTTATAACGCCCGCGACGAGAGGCTTAAGCGGCGGGTGGCCGTCAAGGTCCTTCCGCCCGAGCTCGCGTTTCGGGAAGAAATCCGCATACGCTTCCTGCGCGAGGCGGAGACCGCCGCGCGACTGTCGCATCCGCACATCGTCCCGATCCACTCCGTCGGCGAGGGTCCGGACGGGCTCGTCTACTTCGTCATGGCCTACGTGGATGGTGAATCGCTCGCGGCGCGTTTGAAACGCCGCGAGCGCCTGCCACCCGAGGAGGCCCGCCGGATCCTGATGGAGACGGCGGACGCGCTCGGTGCCGGACACGCGCTTGGCATCATCCACCGCGACGTCAAACCGGACAACATCCTGCTCGAGGGCAGCCGCGGCCGCACCGTGCTCACGGACTTCGGCATCGCGAAGGCGCTCACGTCGACGACAGGCCCGGGGACGTTGACGGCGACCGGCGTCGCGATTGGAACACCGCATTACATGAGTCCCGAGCAGGCCGCGGGTGATCGCGAAATCGACGGGCGTTCCGACATTTACAGCCTCGGCGTCGTCGGCTATCAGATGCTCGCCGGCGAGCTGCCGTTCTCCGCGCCGACGGTCCCCGGAATTCTGCTGAAGCAGATCACCGAGCAGGCGCCGAACCTCATCGACCGTTCACCGACGTGTCCCGAAGACCTGGCATCGTGCGTGATGCGCTCACTCGAGAAGGAACCCGAGGCCCGTTGGCCGACAGCCGACGCGCTGCGGCGCGCGCTCGAGTCGCGCAGTGCGCCCCCCTATCGGCCTTCGCGCCGCACGAGCGGCGGAGCCGCGGGGACGCGCGCCGAACGGCTGAGCGCGCCCCCGGCGCGCATGTCGGGGGGCGGTCGCCCCTTGGAACGCCGGCGTTCGACCCGTCCGCTCAAGAAGGATCCGAAGTCGGATCTTACGCCGAGCGGCGAGCCGAAGATGGTCGCGAGGTTCCGCGACTCGTTCGTGTCCTGGGCGTCTGTGTGCGGTGGCCTGGCGGTGCTCGATCTCATCATGGGCGGGGGAATCAACTTCGCGCAGTGGGTCGCCATTCCCTGGGCGGGCTTTGGTCTGCTGCCTCAATACATGAAGCTGTGGCAGACGGGGTACTCATGGCGCGATGTGCTCAATCGGCCGGCGGCGCCCGACGCGCAGCTGTCTCCGGGCCTCGGCGGCGCCCGCCGGCCGTTGCCCGCGCCGGACGCCGACGAGTTCGGTCGCCACGTCGATACGATCCGGCTCGCGCGCAACGACCGCGAGGCGATTCTCAAGATCATGGAGCGCGTGCCGGCTTCCGAGCAGAAGCTGCTGCCGGACGTCGTCGTCACGATCGACGCGCTCATGAAGCGCGCCGAAGACCTCGCGCGCATGCTCCACGGGATGAGCGCGGACGTCGATGAAGGCGCGGTGGCGCGTATCGACGCGCGGATCGAAGCGGTAAAGAATCACGAAGAGGGCACGGAGCGCGAGCGCCAGCTGAGCCTGCTCGAGCGGCAACGGCAGGCGTTGAGCGACCTGCTCAGCCGACGCAGGCGCGTCGAGGAGCAGATCGATTCCTGCGTGATCGCGATGCAGAATGTGCGGTTTGACTTACTGCGGCTGCGCTCCGCCGGTGTTGCCGCGGTGCTCAGCGATCTGACGCACGCGACGCAGCAGGCGCGCGCGCTGTCACGGGACGTCGATCACGCCATTGCCGCCGCCGGAGAGATCCGCGACGTGCTCAGCGGCGGGGCTGCGCCGCTGTCCCCGGCCGTGCCACAGCGCCGGGGATCGAGGAACCCGCCCCCGTAAGACCCCGGCCGGTCCAGCAGTCGCGCACCAGCGCCGGCCCATTGGCCCGATCCATCGCAAAATCGAGCAGCTCCAAGAGACCTGCCGCGGCGTCCTCGCAGCGGCCGGCCCGCAGCGCCGCAACGGCCGCCAGCTCGCGAT
>DATMZX010000416.1:0-10286 GCA_035573235.1 Gemmatimonadales bacterium | reverse complement strand
CGATCTCCAGCGCGGCATTCGCGTTCGGACGGTGGCGCCTGGGACGGAGCTGGTCGCTGTTGGCGGGGGCCCGCGCCGATGCGCGTCATCTCAGCGTCGATGCCGACACGACCCTTGGCAACGGCAACCAGGATCAGTCGTCGAGCGCCTGGTCCGGAAACGTGGGGCTGGTGTTTGCGCCGGTGTCCGCCTGGACCCTGAGCCTCAATCTCGGCCGCGCCTGGCGCGCGCCGACGTTGTTCGAGCTGTTCGCGAACGGTCCGCACATCGGCGAAGCGCGCTACGAGCTCGGCGATTCGACGCTCGATCCGGAATCCAATCGCGCGCTCGACCTCGGCGTGCGGTGGCACGGCGCCAAGACCCGGTTCGAGCTTTCGGGTTATCACAATCGGATCTCCGATTTCATCTACGTCACTCCCACCGCGCTCGTGATCGACTCGCTGCCGGTCTACCAGTACACGCAGGCGGAAGCCGAGCTCTATGGCGGGGAAGCGATGCTGGAAACCGATATCGGCAAGGGACTGATCGTGCACGGCCGCGCCGACGTGGTGCGGGGCACGAATCTCGAAGTGCACGAGCCGCTGCCGCTCATTCCGCCGCTCAATGGGGCCGCGGGACTGAGTTACCGCCGCCAGGCCGGTTTCGAGTTCGAGAGCCATGCGAGCCCCAAGCATCTCAACGCGCTCGATATTCCCACGAACGGTTACACGCTGCTCAATCTCTGGGGCGGGGGCGACGTCAAGATGTTCGGGCGGGTGGTGCGGGTGGATGTGTCGATTCGGAATGCATTCAACAAGCGCTATCGCAGTTTCCTGAGTCGCTACAAGACCTTCGCGGACGATCCGGGGCGCAACGTGATCGTCCGGTTCTCGACCGGCATCGTGGGAGACTGATCAGGCCGCGCGCGTAGCTGCGTCGAGTATTTCCCAGATCCGGTCGGTCCACCCGCGGTGCTCCGGCTTCATCAATACGGAGCGCAGGCAGATGATCGTGTCGCGGTCGCGCTGCATCGGCCCGACCTCCAGCAGATGCAACGGCAGCGACACGAGTGCGAGGTGCAGCTGCCGGCTCGCCGCTTCCGCAAAAATCCGTTTTGAAAGAGTGGACGCTTCCGTCACGCTGGGCGCGCGCGGAGCCCAGACGATGATGTCGAGCTCCGGCGGGGCGGCGGTCACGAATCGGCCGTCGCCGCGCAGGCGCTCGTACAGATCGAGCGCGGCCGCGCGGCCGTCGTCCAGTCCTTTTGCAAACGCGCCGCCCCGCGCGAGGGGAAACAGCTGGTGCGTCGCCCAGAGCGCGACGGCGGCGGCGCCGGGCCGCGAGCACTCGAGCGCGATCTCGCCCAGGTGCATCTCCGTCGACGTGTAGTAGGTGTAGGGCGAATCGTGGCGGTACAGACGGCCGACGGACGGATCCTTGAAGAGCACGCACCCACAGCCATACGGCTGGAGCCCGTGCTTGTGCGGATCGATGACGACCGATGCGGCTTCGCGCAGGCACTCGAACGCCAGCTTCGTGTCGTCGGCGAGGGTGTCCGCGAGCCGGAAGTACCCGCCGTACGCCGCATCGGCGTGGATCCGGAAGTCGAAGCGGCGGCGCAGCTCGACGATGGCGGCGAGCGGATCGACCGCGCCGGTGGCCGTCGTCCCCAGCGTCGCGACCACCGTGCCGACGCCGCCCGCGGCGAGCCGGCGCGCGAGCGCCGGGATGTCCATGCGCCCGCGCTTGTCGCACGGAATCGTCTCGAACGGAATCTTCAGGACGCCGGTGATCCGCTGGTGCGTGTAGTGCGCCTGCGTCGAGGCGACCACGGCCTTGCCCGGGTGCAGCTGGCTCGCGATCCACAGCGCCTCGAGATTCGCCATGGTGCCGCCGCCGCAGAGGTGACCGAGGTGCGTGTCCCAGCCGATCATCTTCGCCAGATCAGCGACGGCCTCCTTCTCCATCGCGGAGCTGGCGCGGCCGCCGTCGAGCGCGTGGTTGTTGGGATTGATCGTGAGCGCCATCTCGTACGCGCGGCGCGCGACTTCATGCGGCGGCTTCAACATCTGACCGGCGTACAGCGGATCGCCGTACGGGTAGTTGTCCTTGAGGCGCTCCGCGACGTCGTTCAGTACTTCATCAACGCGCTTCAAACGCCCTCAGGTAAGTCCGATCCCATGCCGCAGGAATACTCTCGCGCGGCGAGTACGGTCCCGGCGCGTACACGCGCGAGCTGATGCCGAGCTGGCTTTGTTCGCAGATATGCCAGTCCTGGCGGTTGGTGCGGTCCCAGAACTGCTCGGCATCCTCGATGTTGTAGCCCGCGGCGCCGGGCGCGTCGGGGTGCACCATCCATTCGCACACGACGCGCGTGTGCAGGGGGCCGAGCGGCCACACCATGTAGAACACCGCGTAGTCCGGATGCAGGCTCAGCATCATCGACGGGAACAGCGCGTAATAGAACGCGCGGCGCTGATCGTCCGCGCCGAACTGACCCAACGGCAGCGCACAGGCACGGCCGGTCATCGTCGCGCTCTCGTTCGGCGCCTTGATCTCCATGTAGCCGCCGAGGAAGGGACCTTCGATCAGATCGTTCGCCCCGCTCGTGTACGGCAGCTTGGTCGACAGCTCCGGATGAATCGTGGGGCAGTGCAGGCACTCGTTGTAATTCTGGAGAACCAGCTTCCAGTTGGCTTTCACGTCGTACTCGATGTGCCGGACGGTGCGCAGCCTGGGCAGGTTGTAGCGCGAGAAACGTCCCGCGAGCGGAGCGAACCACTCCGCCGCGCTCGCCTGAGGCCCGAGATTGACGAACAGGAATCCTTCCCACTCGGCGAGCGCCACGCGGTGCAGCGGGTAGGCCTTCTTGTCGAAACCCTCGACCTCGTGCATGTGCGGCGCGCCGATCAAGCGTCCGTCGAGCGCGTAGGTCCAGGCGTGATAGGGACACTGGATCGTTTCGGAGAGCTTCCCGCTCGCGGCTTCGCACAGGCGCGTGCCGCGATGGCGACACACGTTGTAATACGCGCGCCGCTCGCCCGACTGATCGCGCAACACGATGATGCTTTCACCGGCGAGCTCGACCAGGAAGTAATCACCCGGCGCGGCGAGCGATGCGTCGCGTCCGACGCAGATCCAGTTCCGCGCGAACAGGCGCTCCTGCTCTTGCGCGAAGACGTCCGGCGCCGTGTAGTAGCGGCCCGGCAGCGTCTGCGCGCCCTGGCGATAGCTCTCGATGGTTTTGACGAACGTCGTCATACGATCTCCCGCGCTGCATTCCGTCCCGCGGCCCCCGGGATTCCACCTCCAGGATGCGTGCCCGAGCCGCACAAATACAAGCCCTCGATCGGCGTGCGGTAGCGGCTCCAGCCCGGAACCGGGCGCATGAACAGAATCTGATCGAGCGTGAGCTCGCCGTGGTACAGGCTCTGTTCCGCGGCCTGCAGCTGGAGCTGATCGGAACGAACGTCCAGCGCCTGCGCCACGCGGGCGGGCAGGTCGGGGTGGCCGCTGGTGCCGATGTATTGCACGTGCACCTCGACCCGGGCGCCGGTCCGCTGCACTTCGACGTACGGCGCCGCCGAATCGCGGCCGTACTTGGCGTCGTCATAGGCATGCTCCAGGTAGTCGAGGGAGGGAGCGATGCAGAGGGTCGCATAGCCGGGCGCGCGGTCCAGCATCAGGGTGCCGCGCGCGACCACGCCGCGGGCTTTGATGTTGCCCACCGCCCACGCGAACTCGGGATCGAGCTCGATCGCGATGGGCTCGAGGGTCGACCGCGGATCGGCGCTCGAGACGACGAGCGGGGCGAGGATCGTTTCCCCGGACCGGTCCAGCACGACACCGGTCGCGCGTCCGTTCTTCGCGAGCACAGTGCCGCGCTGACCTCGGCGAACCTCGACTCCCTGCAATGCCTGCAGGGCCTGCGTCACGTTCGACCGGGCCGGCCGGAACACCCCGGCCGGACTGCCCACGTGATGGTGCAGGAAGTTGAACGCGGTCCCGCCGCCGCGCGGTCCCTGCTTCAGGTGCCATATGCCCAGCGCGCCGAGTGCGCCCTTCAGGGCGTGGCTCTCGAACCAGTCATCGAGCAGCTCCGCAATCGACATCGGCAGAATGCGCGCGAGATCGATCACGGCCTGCTTGCCGAGGCGCCGGACGTAGAGTCCCAACGCGCCGATGCGTGCCAGCTCGCGGACATTTCGCGTCTCGATATCGGGCGGCGGCGCGAGGTAGAGCCTCTCCAGGACGCTCGCGAGCGTGTGCATACGCGCGCTGAACTCGGGCCACTTGGCGGCGTCGGCGGGACTGATGCGCCGGATCGCCTCCGCCGATTTCGCGACATCGCGTGAGAGCTCGAGCGTGCCGCCGGCCGCGAGCGGGACGGTGAGCCACGGATCGGGCGCTTCGATGTTCACGGTGTTCACGCCGAGCTCGCGCAGCACCCTCGGCGGCACCCAGCCGATGTCGGCGGACTGGTCGATCGCTTCGTGCTGCTCCACCACGAGGACGCGCTTGCCGGCGCGCGCCAGATAGTGCGCGCCGGCCAGGCCGTTGGCGCCCGCGCCGATGACGATCGCGTCGTAGCGGGAGTCGCTCACCTGCCGTCCTTCAGGATGCGCATCGCCGCGAGCCGCCCCGACGCGCCCATGATTCCGCCGCCCGGGTGCGTGCCGGACCCGGCCTGATAGTAGCCGTGCACGGGCGTCGCGAACTTCGCCCACCCCGGCGCGGGCCGCAGGAAGAACAGCTGATGCAGCGCCAGCTCGCCCGCGAAGATATTGCCCTCCGACAGGCCGGTGATACGCTCGATGTCGAGCGGCGTGATCACCTGGCGATGCAGAATTTTCGACTTGAATCCGGGAGCGAAGCTCTCGACGGTGTTCACGACGGCGTCGCCGAACGCTTCGCGCTTCGCGTCGGTCCAGCCGCCGTTCAGGTGGTATGGCGCGTACTGCACGAAGATCGACATCACGTGCTTGCCCGGCGGCGCCATCCCCGGATCGATCATCGACGGAAACACGATGTCCATGTACGGCCGGCGCGAGAACTCGCCGTACTTCGCTTCGTCGTAGGCGCGCTCCACGTACTCGAGGCTCGGGCTGATCGAGACCGCGCCGCGATGCAGGCGACCGCCGGGACCGCCATCGGGCATGCACGTGAAGACCGGAAGCGAATCGAGCGCGATGTTCACCTTGCCCGATGAGCCGCGGAACTTGAATCGCCGGATGTCGGACAGGAATTCATCCGGCAGGTGACTCGGGTCGAGCAGCTGCAGGAACGAGCGGCGGGGATCGAGGCTGGACACGACGGTGCCGGCCGCGAGCTCGTCGCCGTTCTCGAGTACGACCCCCGCTGCGTTGCCGCCCTTCACCAGGACCTTCGACACGCCCGTATCGCAGCGAACCTCGGCGCCAAACCCGCGCGCCGCCGAGGCGATCGCTTCACTGACCGCGCCGGTGCCACCCTTCGCAAAGCCCCAGGCGCGGAACACCCCGTCCAGCTCGCCCATGTAATGATGAAGGAGAACGTAGGCGGTGCCGGGCGAGCGGGGCCCCAGGAACGTGCCGATGATGCCGCTCGCCGACTTCGTGGCCTTGAGCACGTCGGTCTCGAACCATTCGTCGAGGAAATCGGCGGAGCTCATCGTCATCAGCTTCACGAGCGCATGCAGGCGCTCCGCGCCGAGGCCGCGGAAATGTCTGCCGAGCTTGAGCAGCGCCGCGAGATCGCCGGGGGCGAAGGAGGTCGGATCGGGCGGCACCATGCTGAGAATCGGCTTCACCGCCTGCGCCATGAAGTGCATCAGGCGGCCGTACTCGTCGTACGCTTCGGCGTCACGCGGCGAGTGGCGGTACAGCTCGCGCCGCGTCTCGTCGTGATCGGCCCAGCCGGCGAGGTAGTCGCCGTTCTCCATCGGTGTGACGGTGCTCTCGAGCGGCAGGATGTGCAGCCCGTGGCGGGGCAGGTTGAGATCGCGGATGATCTCGGGCCGGAGCAGGCTCACGACGTAGGAGAACATCGAGAACTTGAAGCCGGGAAAGATTTCTTCCGTCACCGCCGCGCCGCCGACCCGCGGGCGCTTCTCGAGCACGAGCACCGACTTGCCGGCGCGCGCGAGATACGCCGCCGTGACGAGCCCGTTGTGCCCGCCGCCGATCACGATCACGTCGTAGCGCTTCGACATCAGGCGCGCTTTCGCTCAGGATTGAAGAACGGCAACGGCGTGACCCGCGCGTCCGCCGCCTTGCGGTGATGCTCGACGGTGATCTCCATCAGCAATTCCGTGCCGGGCTTGGCGAACTGCGATTCGAGATGGGCGAGCGCCAGGTATTGCTTGAGCAGCGGCGACCAGCCGCCGCTCGTCGCGTATCCGACCTGGCGGCCGCCTCGGCCCTTGGCGTAGACGGGCACGCTCGTGCGCCATGCCTGCGACGGCAGCCGCGGCGGCAACCCGACGGCCGCGTACAGCAGCTCCAATGAATCCCAGTCGACCGTTAATCCGGTGAACTGCCACGCCGACCCGCGCAGCCGCTCGGCTTCGAGCGCCGCCTGTCCGTTGTAGCGCGCTTTGTCGGTCGCGACTGTCCAGCCGAGTCCCAGCTCGTACGGCGACGACTTCTGCGACTCGATCAGCGCGTGCCGCGAAGAGAAGTAGTCGACTTCGATCAGCAGCAGCCCCGCTTCGATGCGGGCCACGTCGAGCGCGAGCATCCCCGCCGGCGTGATCCCGTACGGCGTGCCCGTCTCGACGATCGCGTCCCACAGCGGCACCGCCTGTGCCGCGTCGACCCAGACTTCGTAACCGAGGTCGCCGGTGTACCCGGTGCGGGAGATGGTCACCGGGATGCCGCGAATCTTCGCGGGGGTGAGCCGGAAGTATTTGAGTGCCGAGAGATCCTGCTGCGCGGCGAGCTGCAGAATCTCGCGCGAGCTGGGGCCCTGGAGTGAAACCGCTGCCGTTTTCTCGGACACGTCTTCGATCGTGACGCTCAGGCCCGACGAGTTGAGATGCAGCCACCGCAGCGTCGGATCGGCCGAGGTCATGCGGTAGGTCTGTTCGTTCAGCACGGAGACGGTCCCGTCGTCGATCTGCTTGCCTTCGTTGTCGCACCACGGCGTGTACAGGACCTGCCCGACCTTCGCCTTCCCGACGTTCCGGGTGACGACGTGATCGAGCAGGCGGGCCGCGTCTTTGCCTGTGATCAGATACTTGTATAGAGGAGAGACGTCGAACAGCGCGGCCGAATTGCGGATGGCGTGATACTCACGCTCGTGCGACAGCTCGTACGAGCTGGCGACGACGTAGCCCGCCCAGCGACGCCACGCCTGACCCTCGGACAGCGGACCCGTCCGGGGATGAAACGGTGTGGTCCGCAGGCTCATTGCGCTGTAGCCGTTTCGGCCGGCGCGAACACGACCAGGACCTGCAGCTCCGCCTGGATCGAGTGGAAGTGGTGCTCCACCCCCGCCGGAACGAAGATCGCGCAGCCGGGGACAAGGGGCCGATCCTCGTTGCCGACGCGGATCGTGGCCCGGCCGCCGATGACGTAGTACAGTTCGTCTTCCTGGTGCGGCTTCTGCTGGTCCGGCTCGCCGGGCTGGAGCACATACAGGCCGGCCGACATCGCGGGCACGCGAATCAGCTCGAAGTAGTTGTGTCCGGCGGGGCGTTCGGCGAACAGCCGAGGCAGCTCGAAATTCTCCATGCGGGCGCGAAATCTCACTTGGGTAGGGGATTCGTGCAAATTACTCCGGTGCGCCGTCACCTCGTCGAGCTGCACGATCTCCCCCACTGCCCGCCGTCGCTGCGGGACGCACTGACGGACTTTCTCGCATTCGCGCTGAGTTTTGCCCGCGCCTACGACCCGGCGGGCCCCTTGCTGCAGCGCGCCGTCGCGCGCACCCGGGCGCGTCGCGTCATCGACCTGTGCTCCGGCGCCGGCGGGCCCTGGAGCCGGATCGCACGCAAGGTCGGTGTCCCGGTAATCCTCACCGACCTCTATCCGCACAAGGGGCCGCGGCTGACCGGCCGGCTGCCATTTCACGCAGACCCCGTCGATGCTCGAGCGGTGCCCGAGGCGCTGGACGGATTCCGCACGGTATTCACGGCCTTCCACCATTTCCGCCCGGACGAGGCGCGGGCGATTCTCGCCGACGCGGTCGCGAAGGGACAGGGGATCGCCGTTTTCGAGGTGGCGCGCCGCGCGCCCTGGGAAATGTTCGTGATCGCCTTCACCTGGCTCGGTGTCCTGCTGGCCGAACCGTTCATTCGTCCCTGGCGCTGGTCCCGCTTCTTTTGGACCTATCTGCCGCCGCTGCTGCCGCTCGTCGGTACCTTCGACGGGATCGTGTCATGTCTTCGGACGTATTCACCCCGGGAGCTGCGCGAGCTGGTGCGAGGTCTCGACCGCTACGAATGGGAAATCGGGGAGATCCGGGGCGGCTGGTCACCGTTACGCGGAACGTACCTGGTTGGCGTGCCCAAGACGGGACTGGCTCAATGAAGTACCGCAGGTTCTCTTACTACTGATTTCGTAATCCTTCCAAAAGTTCGCCGTCCGCGGAGGTTCTATGCGTTCCCTGCTGCTGGCCGCGCTGCTCGTCGTCCCATCCGTAGCGACAGGCCAGGAAACCGCTTCCGACACGCTGCTCACCGTCAATCATTATCTCGATTGGGAACAGGTCGCCGAGCCGCAGATTTCACCCGACGGCTCGCAGATCGTGTACACGCGCAGGTGGGTGAACAAGATCGAAGACCGTTGGGACGCGGGTCTGTGGATCATGAATGCCGACGGGACGAAGAACCGGTTTCTGACGAAGGGGTCGAACGCGCGCTGGTCCCCCGACGGCACGCGGATCGCCTATTTCGCCGACGGCGAGCCCAAGGGCTCGCAGGTGTTCGTGCGCTGGATGGATGCCGAGGGCGCCACGTCGCAGGTCACGCGCGTCTCGGAGAACCCGAGCAACCTCAGCTGGTCGCCCGACGGCCGCTCGATCGCGTTCACGATGCTCGTGAAGAGCGAGACGCCGTGGAAGATCAGCATGCCCGCCGCGCCCGAAGGGGCGAAGTGGACGCCGGCGCCGCGCGTGGTCGATCGGCTGCACTATCGCCGCGATCGCACGGGCTACATCGAGCAGGGCACGAATCAGATCTTCCTCGTCCCCGCCGATGGGGGCACGCAGCGCCAGCTCACCAGCGGCGACTTCGGCACGAGCGAGCTCGGCTCGGGCCTGAACTACGACTGGACGCCCGACGGTCAAACGATCGTGTTCGATGGGCTGCGCGAATCCGACGCCGACTATCGCTATCGCGAGTCGTACTTGTACGCGGTCGACGTGAAGAGCGGTGCCGTGCGGTCGCTCGTCAGCAAGAAAGGCAGCTGGTCGAGTCCGATGGTTTCTCCCGACGGGCGCAGCGTCGCGTTCACGGGCAGTGAAGCCGGCACCTATTCCTACCATGCCGACGAGGTCTGGGTCGTGGGCATCGACGGCAACGGCATGCGCGCGCTCACGAGCCTCGACCGCGATCCCGCCGGCGTGCGCTGGAGCCTGGACGGCACCGGCGTCTACTTCGCGCTGGCCGATCAGGGCACGAGCAACGTGCAGTTCGCCGCGCTGAAAGCCGGGGGCGGCGCGCGCAAGGTGACCGAGGGCAACCAGATGGTGTCGTTGACGTCGATCGCGCGCAACGGGAGCGCCGTCGGTGTGCGCGCGAATCTCGACAACCCCGCCGACGTCGTGCGGTTCAGTGTCCTGAAGCCGCAGCCGCTCGTGCAGCTCACGAACGTGAATGCGGACGTGCTGCAGGGCATCCGGACCGGGAAGACCGAGGAGGTGTGGTACACGTCGACGGGCGGCACGCGCGTGCAGGGGTGGATCCTCAAGCCGCCCGGCTTCGATCCCGCCAAGAAGTACCCGCTCATCATGGAGATCCACGGCGGGCCGCACGCGATGTACAACGGCTCGTTCAACTTCGCGCTCAAGAATTTCGCGGCCAACGGCTACGTGGTGCTGATCACGAATCCGCGCGGCAGCACGGGCTACGGCAGCACGTTCGGTAATGCGATCATGCGCGCGTATCCGAGCGTGGACTATGACGACCTGATGGCGGGCGTCGACACGGTCGTGGGCCGCGGGTACATCGACACCGACCGGATGTACGTGGGCGGCTGCTCGGGGGGCGGCGTGCTGTCGAGCTGGGTGATCGGTCACACGACGCGGTTCGCCGCGGCCGCCGTGCGCTGCCCGGTGATCAACTGGCTCAGCATGGCCGGCCAGACCGACGTGCCGCTGTTCACCTA
>DATMZX010000415.1:0-5790 GCA_035573235.1 Gemmatimonadales bacterium | reverse complement strand
TATCGCCGGATCCAGACACCCGATCAACCGTGCTCGAGGAGAGCATCATGACCGCTACCTACACCTTCGACGTCTTTTCCCGCCTCGACAGCTTCGGCTCATTCGGCGGCGGCAACTGGGGCGGCTACTGGGGCAAGCAAGGCCCCGAGCTGCCGCACGGATTCCCGCCAGTATCCCGCGTTGCTGCAATGACTTTTCCCCAATTACGATAGAGCTCCGCGCAAACACGCCAGTAACTTACGATAGAGCGTGAACAGAATTACGATAGAGCTCGTGAACCGACACTCTATCGTAAGAGTTGCTCACACTCTATCGCAATTCTGTTCACTTTCTATCGTAACATCGACCAGTGGCCTGGGCTCGCGCTCGGGCCACCGTGTGTATCCGCTCAGTCCGGTCCTCGATCTAACCGGGCGCGCACGACGTCATGGATCGATGCGAGGCCGCTTCGCCTTGCCTCCTGGAAGGCCCCGCGCTCCCGATCCGCCGCATCGGTGGCCTATGGCGTCAGAGCCGCGTACCCCTCGTCGTAAATGGCACGGAACGCCTCTCCGGCCTGCTCGATCGTCACCCGGTGTGACGGACACAGGGTACGAATCCAGCCATGGGTCTCGGTGGCTGCTGCCGGCGCACCACATACCTCGCAGAGCGACGCAGAGAGGTGTTCGAGCTGGTCCAAGAGAGTGTACAGCTCGTCCGTGACCCGGAGCTGCTCGAACACGAGCTTCCCGTACTTGTCCTTAACGCCGAACGACAGATCGACCGGTGATGCGGTCGTCCACACGGCGCGGAGGGCGATCTCGACGAGCGGGGCCCAGCCGGGGGCGGGAGTCATCTCGCGTGCGGCTGCGGCGCGGTCCGGTGGTGAGCCGTATCGCGCCTCGAGCCGTTCACGGAAGATCGGCCGAGAACCAGAGGCGGAGTGTGGGGGAGGCTGCTTCATATCCATGGGCTGCTGTTGGTTGTGGACGACGACGTGAGAATACGGGGCGGTGCGCGTTCGACCAATCCGCACCCGTTAGCAGCCGGGCGTGGTCGCGTGATAGCATCGCCCTCACGAGCTTTCCTCGTTCAAGAGGGGCAACGATAATCTCTGCTGGCTGATGGTGAGATGTATATTATTCTTGCCTTTACAGACGATAAGATATACTATAATACACATTCCATACCGAGAGTCCTATGCCGCATCGTCCCGTCCGAACACCGCCACCCGCTGCCGTCACCGACACGATTACACAGGTCGGTCACCAGATCGCTGCGGCGCGCCGTCGGCGCCGTTGGACGCAGGCTGATCTTGCGCGTAAGGCCGGCATCGCTCGCCTGACGCTTCAGAAGCTGGAGGCTGGCGCTCCCGGAACGAGTCTGGCTGTCCTCGGGGCCGTGCTCTGGGCCATGAGACTCGATCAACCGCTCACGACCATCGCCGCGTTGGAGAGTGACCCCGAAGGCCTGGCGCTGGAAGAAGCGCGACTCGGGCAACGCGTGCGCCCTGCCGCAACGATCGACGACAACTTCTGATCGCCCATCGGCCATGACTCCACGTCTCGCACGATCGGCTGCGCGTTCCGCGCAGTCTGCAGGCTGCTACGTCTACATCCAACTGCCAGGTACGACCACGGTCGTCACCTGTGGGCGGTATGAGCACCAGGTGCTCCCGAACGGCAGTGGAGTCGGTCGATTCGCGTACGGCCAGTCCTACTTGGCGCGCCGTGATGCGGTCCCCATCGACCCCACGCATCTGCGCCTGCGCCGGGGCACCGTGGAAACCGCTCGGTTAGGCGGGGTCTTCGGCGCCATTCGCGACGCGGTCCCTGACAGTTGGGGCCAACGGGTGATCGAGCGCGCGCTCGGTCGCACGGAGATCTCGATCCTGGACTTGCTCCTCCACTCCCCGGAGGATCGCATCGGGGCCCTGTCGTTCGGGAACGGGCCGACGCCGCCGGCGATCGTGCGGCCGTTCAACCGAGTCATTCAACTCCCCGCGCTCCTTGAGGTCGCGCGCCAAATCGAGGAAGAGTCCGTGTCTGACCGACCGCTGGATCCCCAGATGCACGACCTGCTCGTGCAGGGGAGTTCCGCACTCGGTGGCGCACGACCGAAAAACGAGGTGGAGGACGAGGATGGACTCTGGGTGGCCAAGTTCCCCGCCAAGGGGGACCGATGGAATAATGCTCCCGTCGAAGCCGCCATGCTCGAGCTCGCACGCCGCTGTGGTATCCAGGCGCCATCCACGCGAATCGAGCGGATCGGCTCGCAGTCGGCGCTCCTCGTGAAGCGCTTCGACCGCGATCGGGTTGCGCAACCCTCGACTGGGTCGGGAGCGGGCGCTCGCCATCTGCGCCATCGCATGGTCAGCGCGCTGACGGTGTTGGACGCCGAAGACCATGTGAGTGAGCGCAAGAACTGGTCATACCTGCGGCTGGCCGACGAGATGCAGCGCTGGTCATCGCGCCCGGCCGCGGACCGGCAGGAACTCTTCCTGCGTATGGTGCTGAACGCCCTCGTCTCAAACACGGACGACCACCCGCGCAACCATGCCTTCGTCGCTCCCGGATCGGAGTTTCATCTCGCGCCGGTGTACGATGTGACACCGCAGCCAACGACGGCAATCGACGAGCGGCATCTCGCGCTGGAAGCGGGCCAGTTCGGCCGAGTCGCACGGCGCGACAATCTTGTCTCGCTCGCTCCGCGCTTCTCTCTGACAGTAGACGACGCGCACGGGCTCATCGACCGCATGCGAGCGATCATCACAAGCGAATGGGCGGCCGAGATCCGTCGGCAGGGTGGCACCGTTGCGGATTGTCACGCGGTGCGAGGTGCATTCGTGTATGCCGGCTTCGAGTATCCAAGCACTCCACAGCCCTGATGGAGTGGCGCGCCAACGATATGCACAACCGTCGGCTGCGACCAATTACGATAGAGCGCTGAGGTATCGCGGCTCGGATCCGGCAGACACCGACGCTATCCTCTCAAGCCGACAGGTGCGCATCGAGCTCAACGACCGCTTGCACGAACGCGTCCGGGGCATCGAGGGCGAGGAAGTGTCCGGCATCCTTCACGATGCGCATGCGCGAGCCCGGGATGGCCCGATGATCGGCCTCACGCTCGGCGTCGCGGGACCAGTCGTGGTCGCCGTAGAGCAGGAGCACCGGCAGGCCGATGTTTCCGTACTCGGCACGTGCCTGCTCCCAACTGGGCCAGTGACGCACGAGCTGCACGAATGCACGCGGGTGGCCCGGCGCCGTTCCGGCGGCGTGGAGCTCGCGCAGCAGCGCGGACGGGAATGCGTCCTTCCGATACACTCCACCCTCGAGAATCCGCTTCACCGCCGGATAGGGCTGCATGTGCCCCATCACGCCGCCAATCAGCGGGACGCCGCTCATCCCGATGAAGAGATTCGCCAGCGCGGAGCTTCGGCGCAGGCCGCGGCCGCGATCGTAGTCGTAGGGATTGACCGCCACCACGCCACGCACGCGGGGGTTGTGCCGCGCGGCGAGCAGCAGGGCGATCGTGCCGCCGATCGACTCGCCGGCCAGCATGGCGTCCTGGATGTTCAGCCGGTCCAGGAATCCCGCCACGAACGCGACGAAGAACTGCGCCGCGTAATCCGCGCCCGGCGCGTCCGAGTGCCCGTGCCCAGGGTAGTCGAGGGCGTAGACGCGGAAGCGCGTGGCCAGCTCCGGGATGACCTTCTGGAACATGTCGAGCTGCGTCCGCAGCGTGTGCAGCAGCACGAGGGCCGGTCCGCTCCCCGTGACCAGGTAGCGGATCCGCGTGCCGTCCACGCTGACGTAGTGGACAGGGATGCTTGGCGCCCAGGGGAGCGGCGGGGCCGCGGGGCCGCCCGCATCACTCTGCGCGGCGCGTCGCGGAAGAACTTCGCCGCTTTGCGGGACGCCGAGCGAATTCGCCGTGTGAGCGTGGTCGATGCGAGCCATCGTGGTACCCTCCCTGAGGTTGGCCCCCTCCAGCAATGGAGAGCGGCGAGACTGATATCGGCTCCTCTGTCCAGCTGACGATTTGTTCGGCGACAGCCTCTTTGAGGCCGGCTGTCGCCTGGGCAGCGAGACCACGAGCCACTTCTTGTGAATCCTGATATTCATCGAGCGCAGATACTTTGCCCCGTCGAAGCTCTGTCGGATCGATTTCTCGACCAAGTAACTGTGTAGCATGGGAGGGCTCTCTCCCATGGTTGCGGCCGCCCTCGGCACCATCGCACGAGAGCGCCGAGTGCCGAGGGGTGCGGCCGAAACACGTTCATCGCGTCCATCGCGCGCATTGGGCGGCTACCGGTCGGCGGCGAGCGTCGCCGGCGTGAGGCGCAGCTCGCCTGAGAGGTCGAGGTTAACGAGGTCGGCTGTCTGCTCGATGTGCGCGCCCCGCATGTAGCCCACGGAGATCTCGCCCGCGAGCTTCACACGCTTCGTCGGCCAGTCGATCGTGCCGTGCACCTCGGCGGCGAACGCGCGCTGCGGGTCGTTACCCGAGACGAAAATGATGCCTTCGACCGGCCACGTCGGCTTCGCGGTGTCGACATCCCGACCCACGTGCGCGAGCCGGACCGTCAGCTCGCCGACTGCGACACCCGCAACGGTGCCGCGCCAGACCATGTCGCGCCCTTCGGCGCCCACGCCGGTGAACTCGGCGACGTACTTGCTCCTGGCCCGATCGCCGTCGATGGCGGTCGGAGACTCGTTGCCGGTGGCGACCACACGGTACGTGGCGGCCGGAATCCGGTTGCGGAGCGCCCGGTCGGGAGCCGGGCTCTGCGCCTGGGTAGTCGCGGCTGACGCGGCCAGGCCGATCAGGACGAGGCCGGTCGCGAGGAGCAGCCGGCGCGAGTGGAAGCGAATGGTGCGAGACATGGGGTGCCTCCTTCGGAGTTGTGCTGGCGGTCGAGTTGCCCCGGCGGGGTTGCACGGGCTCGCGAGCCAGCCGATATTTACAATGTCAATATTGACCGCAATGTTTCCAGTGTCAATATCCCCTGTAAACATTTCCCCTTGAAGGAGCCGCATGCCCAAGCCCCAGGCCCCGTCAGCCGCGCCCGCGCGGCCCGCCACGCCCTACCATCATGGCGACCTCCGGCGCGCTCTGATCGACACGGCGCTCGCCATGGTCACCGCGGAGGGCGCGTGGAACTTCACGCTCCGCGAGGTTGCGCGCCGGACCGGCGTGAGCCACATGGCCCCATACAACCATTTCGAGGACAAGGCAGCGCTGCTCGCTGAAGTGGCGGCGCTCGGCTTTGAATCGCTCAGGCAATCACTGGAGGCCGCTGCCCGAGGGCAGCCGCGCTCAGCGCGCCAGGCGATCGCCGCCATCGCCGCCGCCTACGTCCGGTTCGGGGTCGAGCAGCCGGCGCACTACCGCCTGATGTTCGGGGCCGAACTGGCCGAGAAGGCGCGCTACCCCGTCCTGCAAGCGGCCAGCGACGCGACCTTCGCGGTGCTGACCGGCGTGCTGGAGCGCGGCCACGCTTCGGGCCAGCTTCGCCAGGGGGCCGTCCGCGATCAGGCGCTCGCGGCATGGTCGCTCGTGCACGGACTCACGACCCTCTTGATCGATCAGCGCGTGAGCTTCCTTGGGGTTTCGACCGACGACGCCGAGCGGCACGCGCGGCAGGCGGGGGTAGCTTTGTTCGAGGGGTTGCGCGCCAGGACGGCCTGAGTCACACGTCCGAGCCCCCGGGAGACTTTCCCCTCCTGATGATGAACTTTGGCCGGCCAGGCCGGGTCGGTTGCAGCCATTTCGCGTGGCTGACGCGCTTCCGGCGGCTCGCCCGCGACT
>DATMZX010000414.1:0-11089 GCA_035573235.1 Gemmatimonadales bacterium | reverse complement strand
ATCCGCCTTGCCCTTCGACGCGCGCATCACCTGCCCCACGAAAAACGCCATCAGCTTCGTTTCACCATTCTTGTAGCGGCCGACTTCCGGCGCGTGCGCGCCGAGCACATCCGTCACCCATCCCGCGAGCACGTTCGTGTCCGCCACCTGGACCAGGCCGAGCGACTCGGCGATCGTGCGCGGATCGCCGCCCTTGGCCGCGACCTCCGCGAACACTTTCTTCGCGGCCTGGTTGCTCAACGTGCCGCCTTTCACCAGCGCGATGATCTGCGCCAGCGCGCCCGCGGGCACGCGCAGCTGCTCTTGATGGTCCTTCGCGTCCGCCAGCGCCTCCGTCATGATCCAGTTCGCCGCCGCCTGCGGCTCGGCCGGCGCGCGCACGACGTTCTCGAAATAGTCAGCCACCGCGCGACTGGCCGTCAGCACCGCCGCGTGCTCGCGGCTCAGCGCGTAGGTGGCCATGAACCGGTCCCGCTTGGCGCCCGGCAGCTCCGGCAGCTCGCTCTGCTGCTCGGCCACGAACTCCGGCGTCAGGATCAGTGGCGGCAGGTCGGGCTCGGGGAAATAGCGGTAGTCGTGGCTCTCTTCCTTGGAGCGCTGCGGGCGGACCGTGCTTTCCTTGGAGTCGTACAGCATCGTCTGCTGGGTCACCGTGCCGCCCGACTCGACCAGCGCCACTTGGCGGTCGCGCTCGACGCTCAGCGCTTTCTCGACGAACGAGAACGCGTTGATGTTCTTCACCTCCGTGCGCGTGTTCAGCACCGTCTCGCCGGCGCGGCGGATCGAAAGATTGGCATCGACGCGCAGGCTGCCCTTCTCCATGTCGCAGTCGGAGATGCCGATGTACTCGAGCAGCTGCTTCAGCATCTGGAGGTAAGCGCGCGCTTCGGCGGGGGAGCGCAGGTCGGGACCGCTGACGATCTCGATCAGCGGCACGCCCGAGCGATTGAGATCGACCGCCGTCGCTTTCGCGAAACGATCGTGGATCGATTTGCCGGCGTCTTCCTCGATGTGCAGCCGCACGATCGTCGCATTCACGATGCCGCGCTCGGACGAGAGGAACGACAGCGTGCCGTTGGTCGCGAGCGGCTGATCGAACTGCGAGATCTGATATCCCTTGGGCAGATCGGGATAAAAATAGTTCTTGCGCGCGAAAATCGACCGCGGGTGCACGGTGCAGCCGAGCGCGAGCGCGCCGCGCACCGCGAGCCCGATCGCCGCGCCGTTCGGCACGGGCAGCGCGCCCGGCAGACCCAGGCACACCGGGCACACGTGCGTGTTCGGCGCGGCGCCGAATGCCGTCGAGCAGCCGCAGAACATTTTCGAGCGCGTCCGCAGCTGCACGTGCGTCTCGAGCCCGATGACGGTCTCCCAGCCGGCCATCAGCCTTCGTCCGTCGCGGGCACGACGCGCTCCAGCGCGTAGGCGGCCTCGAGCATCTCGTCTTCCAGAAATGCCTGGCCGATGAACTGGCCGCCGATCGGCAGTCCCTTCATGCGGCCGATCGGGATCGACATCGCGGGAAGGCCCGCGAGGTTCGCGGTCACCGTGAAGATGTCCGACAGGTACATCGAAATCGGATCGCCGAGCTTCTCGCCGGCCTTGAAGGCGGGCGTCGGCGTCGTGGGAGTGAACAGCAGGTCCACGCCGCGATCGAACACGTTGCGGAAATCCTGCGCGATCAGCGCCCGCATCTGCTGCGCGCGCTTGTAGTACGCGTCGTAATAGCCCGATGAGAGCACGTACGTGCCGACGAGCACGCGCCGGCGCACCTCGGGCCCGAACCCCTGCCCGCGAGTGGAGCGGTACAGCGCCCGCACATCGGCGGAGCCGTTGAAGCGCGGCCCGTACCGGACGCCGTCGTAGCGCGCCAGGTTCGACGAGGCTTCCGCCGGCGCGATGACGTAGTAGGTCGGCACCGCGTACGGCGTGTGCGGCAGCGAGACCTCGCGCACCGAGGCGCCCTGCTCCTTCATGAGGCGCACGGCGCGCTCGCAGGCGCGGCGCACCGCCGGATCGAGCTCGGGCGGGAAATACTCGCGCGGCAAGCCGATCACGAATCCCTGGAGCGATTCCGGCACGGTGGGCAGCCGCAGCGGATCGCGGTCCTCGCAGGTCGCATCACGCGAATCCCGACCACTGATCACCGACAACACTCTCGCCGCATCGTGGACACTGCGGCCGAACACACCGATCTGATCGAGCGACGATCCGAACGCGACCAGGCCGTAGCGGGACACCCGGCCGTAGGTCGGCTTGATGCCGACGACACCGCAGAACGACGCCGGCTGGCGCACCGAGCCGCCCGTCTCCGACCCCAGCGCGGCCGGCACTGCCCCCGCGGCGACGAGCGCGGCGGAGCCGCCGGACGATCCGCCGGGCACGCGCGCCTTGTCGAGCGGATGCAGGACGCGCCCATAGGCCGAGTGCTCGGTGGACGAGCCCATCGCGAATTCGTCGCAGTTGGTCTTGCCCGCGATCACCGCACCCGCGGCTTTCAGTTTCGTGATGGCGGTCGCGTCGTACGGCGAGCGATATCCTTCGAGAATGCGCGAGCCGCAGCTCGTCGTGAACTCGACGGTGCAGATGTTGTCCTTGACCGCGACCGGCATGCCGTAGAGCACGCCGGTGGGACGCGCGGCCGCGGTCTGCGCGGCGAGGGATTTGCGCAGATCCTTGAGCGGCGTGAGCAGCGCGTTGAGACGCTTGACCTTCGACAGGCGGTCGGCGACCGCTTTGGCGTCGCTCACTCGAACTGACCGAGCTTCGGTACGACGAAGAAGCCCTCCTTGAACGCGGGCGCGAGCTGTTTCGGCTCGAGCTCGAGCGGCGCGGGGTTCACTTCATCGGGGCGAAACCGGATCGCGTCGGGACCGGGCACGAAGATTTTCGCGCCGCCGTTCGACGGCACCGCGCTCAGCTGCGCGACGTAATCGATGATCCGCGACATCTGCTCGGCCAATTCCGGCAGGGTGTCCTCGTCGACATCCAGCTCCGCGAGCTGCGCGATGCGGAGCACTTCCTCCCGCGACACACTCATGCACTCTCTCCTTCCCAGTCTCGCTCGAGTCCCGCGTACGCCGCGAGCAATTGCTTCGTCCCGATGTCGGGATCGTCAAAGTCCACGCTGACGCGGAGGTCGCGCCCTTCGCCGGACACCGCGCGCACCACGCCGCCGCCGAATTTCCGGTGCCGCACGCGTTCGCCGCTGACGAAGCGCGGCGCGTCCTGCGACACTTCTTCCGGAAATTCGAGGTCCGGCAGACGCCGGGCCGCGGCGCCCCGAGGCCGGGACGGACGCGGCGGCATCGCACCGGACATTCCACGCCCCGGCCGCCATGATGGTGTCGTGCTTTTTTCTTCGACGACATCCGCGGGTAGCGCGTCGAGAAAGCGCGACGGCTCCGCGAGCTCCAGCCGGCCGTTGCGGTAGCGGGTTCGCGCCCATGAGAGATACAACCTTTCGCGCGCGCGCGTGAGACCCACGTAACAGAGTCGTCGCTCCTCCTCGACCCCGCCCGGCTGCTCGGTCGAGCGCGCGAGCGGGAAGAGTCCATCCTCCAGACCCGCGAGCGCGACGACAGGCCACTCGAGCCCCTTCGCCATGTGCGTGGTCGTGAGCGTCACGCCGGGCTCGTCGCGCTGCTCGTCCGCGGGCGTCACCAGCGTCGCCTGCGTGAGATAGCGCTCCACCGGCGTGCCGATCCCCTCCAGCAGCTCCGGGTCCTGCACCTCCGCCCACGCCGCCGCGCCCGCCACCAGCTCGCGGACGTTCTCGATCCGCTCGAGCCCTTCCGATCCCTCCTCCGCGAGGTACTGCTCGTACCCGGAGGCCGCGAGGATCGTCTCGAGCGCCGTGGCGGGATCGGCCTGGCCCACCGATTCCCGGAGACGATCGAGCAGTGACGCCACATTCGCGAGGGCCTCCCGAACGTTGGGGCGCAGCTCGGGGATCGTGGACGCCTGCCGCGCCGAGGCCAGCAGCGGCTTGCCCCAGCCGGTGGCGGAGCGCGCCAGGACCGCCAGCGAGGCGTCACCGATCCCCCGCCTCGGCACGTTGACCACGCGCAGGAAGGCCTCGTTGTCGGCCGGGTTGGCGATCAGCCGCAGATAGGCGAGGAGATCCTTCACCTCGCGCCGTTCGTAGAAGCTGATCGCGCCGATCAGGCGGTAGGGGATGCCCCGGAACCGGAACGCCTCTTCCAGCGGGCGCGATTGCGAATTGGTGCGGTACAGGACCGCCATTTCGTCGAAGTTGGCGTCCCCCTCGGCCCCGCGCCGCGAGAATTCGTTGGCCAGCCACTCCGCCTCATCGCGCTCATCGGAGGTGCTCAGCAAGGTGACGGCGGCGCCACCCTTCTTCTCCGTAAAGAGCGTTTTCCCAAGGCGCGTCTTGTTTTCGGCGATGATCGCGTTCGCGGCGTCGAGAATGACCTGCGTGGAGCGGTAGTTCTGCTCCAGCCGCACGAGCTTGGTGCCCGGGAAATCATTCTGGAACGTGAGCATGTGCCGCACGTCGGCGCCGCGCCAGCCGTAGATCGCCTGATCGTCGTCACCCACGACGCAGAGATTGCCGTGCCGGCGCGCGAGGTGCTTCACGAGCAGGTACTGCGCGGCATTCGTGTCCTGGAACTCGTCCACCAGCACGTGCTGGAAGCGGTCCTGCCAGTACGTGAGGCGCTCCGGATGCTCGCGAAACAGCGCGAGCGGGTGCAGCAGCAAGTCGTCGAAGTCCATCGCGTTCGCCTGCTGCAGCGCGGGGATGAGCGCGGCGTAAACATCGGCCGCGACCTGGATCAGCGGTGTGTCCGCCTGCTGCGCGAGCTCCTCCGGCTTCAGCATCCGGTTCTTGGCGCCCGAAATCACCCCGTGCACCGCGCGGGGCGGATACGCTTTGGGGGACAGCTGCCGCGCCTCGAGCAGCCGCTTGACCAGCGCTTCGGAGTCGTCCGTGTCGTAAATCGTGAAGTTCGGACCGAAGCCGAGCAGCGGCGCCTCGCGCCGCAGCAGCCGCGCCGACAGCGAGTGGAACGTGCCGATCCAGAGGCCGCGGGGATCGCGGCCGAGCAGCTGGGCGATGCGCGTGCGCATCTCGCCGGCCGCTTTGTTGGTGAACGTGACCGCGAAGATCCGCTGCGGGGCGACGTTGTGGCTCGTGATCAGATGGGCGATGCGCGCGGTGAGCACGCGGGTCTTGCCCGAGCCCGCGCCGGCGAGCACCAGCAGCGGTCCTGCGGCATGCTCGACGGCTTCGCGCTGCGCTGGATTGAGCGGAAGCGGCGGTAACCCTGTCACGAAAGCGGAAACTCCAATACGAAAACCGCGCCTCGTCCATCCGGACCGGGGCGAAACGTCACGCGACCGCCGTGCTGCTGCTCCACGATGCGACGCGCCAGCGCGAGCCCGATCCCCCACCCCCCCGTCTTGGTCGTGGTACCCGGCTCGAACAGCTGGCGCTGCATCTCGGGCGCCACGCCCGGCCCGTCGTCCCGCACGCTCACGCGCCCCCTCGCATCGGCTGCTTCCACATCCACTTCGATCCGTCCGCCCCGGCCACTCAGCGCATCCACCGCGTTCTTCACGATTACTTCGAGCGCCCATTCGATGAGCACGGGATCACCGGTCACCGTCGGTCCGGAACCCGGTGAAGCCAGCGTGATCGTCACCGAATGCGCGAGCGTCGGGAGGCGCGGGCGGAAATAGCCGACGACGCGCTCCGCCACGATGCCGAGCGCCACCGGCTCGCGCCGGGCGGGCCGGCCAATGCGCTCGAACCGCTTCGCCACGCGCTGCAGCCGCTCGGCATCGGCTTCAAGATGATGGACGAGGTCGCTGCCCGGCGTACCCGGATTCTCGCGCAGGTAATCAATCCAACCCGTGAGGCTCATCAGCGGCGTGCCGAGCTGGTGCGCCGACTCGCGCGCCATCGCGACCCACAGCCGGTCGCGCGCCGAGGTCACGCGCTCGCGCATCGCCCAGACGGCGAGCAGCACCAGGCTGAGAAACATGGCGCCCTGCAGCAGCGCGAGGCCGGTGAACGCGCGCGCCGCCGGCAGCGCGCCGTAGTGAATCGTCCCCACACCCGGCTGGGTCAGCGGCGGATGAATGCGATCGAGCCTCGCGATCCAATCCTGCCGCGTGGCTTCACTCGCCCCGGGACCGAACGGCGCATTGTCGAGCGCCGTGATCCGGCCGGCCGTGTCGGTGACGGCGAGCGGAATCCCGAGATGACGGACCTCGTCGGCCAGCTCGAGCAGCGCGTCGGCGGCCGCGCCCTCGCGCGGATCGTTCAATCCGGCGAATACCTGTCCGAGCATGCGGCTGGTTTCGCGCGCGTCGTTGCGCAAATGCCGCGCGACGATCCACGCATAGCCCACGGAGAGGATGCCGAACAGCAGCGCCGCGGCGATGAGCGCGGGCGGACCCGCGCGACGCACGAACCCTCTAGGCAAGGCGGTCAGTGCCGACATACGGCACCAACGCCGGCGGGATCGTCACCGAGCCGTCTGGCTGCTGGTGGGTCTCGAGCAAGGCCGCGATCGTGCGCGGCAGCGCGACGCCGGAGGCGTTCAACGTGTGCACGAATTCCGGTTTCTCACCCGGCCGGGGACGCGCGCGGATATTCGCGCGCCGCGCCTGATAGTCGCTGAACGTGCTCGAGCTGGACACTTCGAGCCACTGCCCCACCCCCGGAGCCCACGCCTCGAGATCGTAGGTCTTGGCGGCGGCGAAGCCGAAATCGTTCGCCGGCAGCAGCGCGACGCGGTACGCCAGTCCCAGACGCTGCAGCACCTGCTCGGCGTGCCCCGTCAGCTTCTCGTGCTCCGCCGCGGAATCCGCCGAGAGCGAGAAGCGCACGAGCTCGACCTTGTCGAACTGATGCACGCGCAACAACCCGCGCGTGTCCTTTCCCGCCGCGCCGGCTTCGCGCCGGAAGCACGGCGTGTACGCGACCAGACCCTTCGGCAACGTCGTGCCGTCGAGGATCTCGTCGCGATAGAGATTGGTGACCGGAACTTCGGCGGTGGGGATCAGGTACAGCTCGTCGCTGCCGAGCTTGTACATGTCCTCTTCGAACTTGGGGAGCTGTCCCGTGCCGGTCATGACGTCGCGCCGCACGAGCAGCGGCGGCTCGACTTCGACGTAGCCGTGCTCGCGCGTGTGCAGATCGAGCATGAAGTTGATCAGCCCGCGCGCGAGCCGCGCGCCCATTCCCATCAGCACCGGGAATCCCGAGCCCGACAGCTTCGCGCCGCGCGGCAGATCGAGGATGCCGAGCTTCTCCGCGATCTCCCAGTGCGGCTTGCCCCCCTTCGGCACCGGCGTGCCCCAGGTCCGCAGCACCGTCTGCTCTTCCGGCACGTCGGGCAACGGAAGATTCGGAACGAACAGCGTCTTGGCGTCGAGCGTCGTCTCGATCTGACGGAGCTCGCTCTCGAGACCGGTGATGCGGTCGCCCAGCTTGCGACGCTCGGCGACGACGGTCGCGGACAGCCCACCCGCTTTGGCGGCGAGCGCGTCTGCTTTCGCCGCGTCGTTCCGCTCGGCCTTGAGCGTGTCGAGCTGCGCGGTGAGCGTACGCCGCTTCATGTCGAGCGCTTCGATTTCGTCGAGCAGGCGTGTCAGCGACGCGTCGCCGCGACGGGCGAGCGCCGCCCGCACCTGACCGGGTGAGGCGCGCAGCAGCTTGAGATCGATCACGGGTTACCGCCGGGGCAGGCCTTCTTCGAGCCCCTTATATCCGCAATTGACGTTGTTGAGAATCTCGAAGTCGATCCGGCGCGCGGTAGTGTCGATCGCGAGCACGTGCAGCTTGGCGTAATAGATCGACGTGATACCGAACGAGCAGACGAGCGGCCGCGAATGGACGATCACCACCGAGTTCGAATCGACCACGGTGGCGCTGTCGGAGTTGTAGCCGCCGGACGGCGCCACGGTCACCGAGTCGAACGAATGCAACGTGCGCTGGATCCCGGATCCTTTGGCCAGCTTCAGCGCACCGGTTGGCAACAACAGGGCGCGTCCGAGACTGTCGATGTCGAATGCGAAATCGAACCCCTGCGAGCTCTGGTCGGTGCGGACCGGCTGCCGGAACGTGATGATGTAGGCGGAGGGGCTCGAGATCGCAGTGCCGCTGAGCGCGTACAACGAGACCAGCGAATCGAGGCGATTCGGGACCCCGGGGGGCGGCAGGCCGAGCGGGTCGCCGCAGGCCGCGGCGAGCGCGGCAGCAACAAAGAGTAAGGAAACGGTACGCATGGAGGTGCTGGAGAACTTACAGGGCACCGTTCGAGTGGGTCAACCCATAGTGGCTGCTTGACTTCGACTTCCCCAAAACCTACGTTGGCCCGCTCCTATGGCGACTATCCGCGACGTGGTGGAAGCGCTGAGTCGGGCGAACGGTGTCGACGCCGTCGTCGTGGTCGGTCGCGACGGCATCCCCATCGATTCGCGCGTGGCCAATGGGGTCGACGCCGACAGCGTCGCCGCCATGCTTCCGGCCGCCATCAAGCACATGGCGGAGCTGGGGGGCGCGGGTGGTCGCGGGGATTTCAACACCGCGGTGCTCGAGTTTGGAGGCGGGCTGGCGATCGTCGCCGTCCTCCATGCGGAAGCCCTGCTCATCGTGCTGGTGCAGCCTGCGACGAATGTAGGCGCCCTCCTGTTCGATCTTCGCCGCCACCGCACCGCTATCGCAGGTCTGTTGTAATCGGAGTCCGCCGTTGACCATCTCGGCACGGCACCTTCTGGTCGTCGACGATGAGCCGCATATCGGTCTCGTCCTTCGTCCCTTTCTGGAGCAGCTCGGCTACCGCGTGAGCATCGCCAAAACACTCGGCGAGGCGCGTAGCGCGCTGCGGGCGAACCCCGCCGCGGACGGGTTGCTGCTCGACCTGCACCTGCCTGACGGCTCGGGACTCGATTTTCTGCGTGACCTGCGGAACCAGCGCGGCACGGCGCGGATGCCGGTCCTCGTGTTGACCGCCGAGGGTGAGGACCGGATTCTGCGCGAAGCCCGCCGGCTCGGCGCGGCGCTCGTGACAAAGCCGTTTTCCCCCACGAAGCTCAGCCAGCGCATCGCGATGATGTTCGGTGATGCCGACCCCGATTTCCTGGACTCCACCGATGCCGCGCCACCTCCGCCGGCTCCGAAGGACCCAGCGCGATGAGTATCTGGGCGGCGATTCTCGCCGGCGGCTCGGGAACGCGGTTCTGGCCGCTCTCCACGCCGGAGCGACCCAAGCAATTCCTGCCGCTCACCGGCGACCGCCCGCTGCTGGCGCAGGCCGTCGCGCGCCTGCGTGGTCTGGTTCCGCCCGAGCGGGTGTTGATCCTCACCGGCCCCGCGCTCGTCGAGCGCGTCGCGGCGACCGTTCCCGAAGTCCCGGAAGCCAACATTTTCGCCGAGCCGCGCGCTGCGTCCACCGCGCCGGCACTGGCGTGGGCCGCGCACTGGATCGCGAAGCACGATCCCGGCGGCCAGATGCTGTCGCTGCACGCGGACTGGGCCGTGGGAGACGACAAGGCGTTCCGGGCCGCGGCGACGCACGCGCTGGGAGTCGCGGCGGAGCACGACGTGCTCGTCACCGTCGGTGTCAAGCCAAATAGGAATGAAACGGGGTACGGTTACATCGTGCCCGGTGAGCCGTTGGGCAGCGCGCGCAAGGTGAAGCGCTTTGTCGAGAAGCCGAGTCCCGCGCGCGCGACACTGCTCCGGCGCCGCGGAGCGCTATGGAACAGCGGCTGCTTCGCCTGGGGTGCCGCACGGTTTCTGGGCGAAGCGGGAGCGTACGCCGAAGAACTCTCCGCCGGCTGGGGTCCGCTCAACGAAGGGGATGTGGCGCGATTCTTCGCGGCCGTCACGCCCGTCGCCGTCGATGTGGCCGTGCTCGAGCGCACCGATCGTCTCGCCGTCGTCACCGGCGCATTTCCATGGGACGACATCGGCTCGTGGGACGCCCTGCTCCGCGTCCGCCGTCGCGACGCGAAGGGCAACGTCACGGTCGGCAATGTCACGCTCGGTGATGACGTGCGGAATTCGGTCGTGTGGTCCGAGAGCGAGCACATCGCCGTCACGGGGATCAAGGACATGGTCGTCGTGCGCGCCAACGGCCAAACGCTCGTGATGCCGACGGGTCAGCCGGGCAAGCTCAAAGAGCTGGTGCAGCGGCTATGACGCACGCGCTCTACCTGCTCGATCCGGAACCCGGTCCCGCGTGGGAGCCGTTCGCGGGCATCCGCCCGATCGCCGAGCTGCGCGCGGGCGCGCACCTGATCCGGGAACGCTGGGAGAATTTCGTGGGGACGGAAGCCGCCGGCATTTTCTCGTTGCCGCATCTGGCCGGTTTTCCCGAAGCCGGGGTGCCCACCGTGGAAGCGCGCCGAGCGGTCCAGGGGCCGGCGGTGATCGGCTCGTCGACGTTCGCGCCGCGCGGTCTCGCCGCTCCCTTCCCCGACGGTCCGGCGCGCCTGATCCATGAAGGAATCACGGTCGGCTGGGCGGTGCCGGCGGGTGAAACGTGGACGGGACCGGTGGCGCACGCGCGAGCGATCGAGGTCGAAGGCGTACTGCTGCGCGGTGTGTTCGATCTCATCACCGCGCTCGAGCAGCTGCTGCGCGAAGACGTGATCCGGCTGCTCGCGCATGGAGACACGGACGCCGTCCCGAAAGGCAGCATCGTCATCGGAGATCCCGCCTGGATCGCCGTCCACGAGTCCGGGATCGAGCCGGGCGTCGTGTTCGATACGAGAAATGGCCCGGTCGTGATCGAAACGGGTGTCGAGGTCCGGTCGGGAACCCGCCTCGAGGGACCGCTCTGGGTGGGGGCCAATAGCCGCATCGTGGGAGGTCCGATCCGGAACTGCGCCATCGGCCCCTGGTCGGTGATGCATGGCGAGCTGTCCACGACCGCGGTGCTCGGCTATGCCAACAAGAGTCACTATGGCTTTGTGGGACACTCGGTGCTGGGGCGCTGGGTCAATCTGGGCGCGGGGACGACGACGTCGAACCTCAAGAGCACCTATGGACCGGTGCGTCTGACCGTCGGCGGCGTGGACCTCGAAACCGGGCATCAGTTCATGGGTAGTC
>DATMZX010000413.1:0-7906 GCA_035573235.1 Gemmatimonadales bacterium | reverse complement strand
TCTACCTGAAGCTCGACGACTTGGGCGTCGTCGGCAGCTCCCCCGAGGTCCTGGTGCGGGTCGAGGGAGACGAGGTAACGGTCCGCCCGATCGCGGGCACGCGGCCGCGCGGCGCCAGCCCCGAGGAGGATGAAGCCCTCGGAGCCGCGCTGCTGGGCGACGCGAAAGAGCTCGCGGAGCACCGCATGCTCGTGGATCTGGGGCGCAACGACGTCGGCCGCGTGGCGCAGTACGGATCGGTGCGCGTGACCGATGCGCTCGCGATCGAGCGCTACTCGCATGTGCAGCACCTGGTGAGCGAAGTGCGTGGACGGCTGCGCCCCGGCTACGACGCGCTCGACGTATTCCGCGCCTGCTTCCCGGCGGGCACCGTGACGGGCGCCCCCAAGGTCCGAGCGATGGAGATCATCGACGAGCTCGAGCCGGAGCGGCGCGGCCCGTACGCCGGCGCCGTCGGCTACGTCGGGTGGGGCGCCACCAGCATGGACACCTGCATCGCGATTCGCGCCGCGCTCGTGCTCAAGAACCAGGTCGTGGTGCAGGCCGGAGCGGGGATCGTCGCGGACTCCGATCCCGCGCGCGAGTTCGCCGAGACCGAAGCGAAGGCGCAAGCGGTGTTACGGGCGCTCGCCTTGGCAAAAACTGGTGATTAGGGCCTCGCAACCTATATTTGCGGGCCTGTGTACAAGCTGCTGAGCACCTCCGGCGAACAGTCGATCGACCTCCAGCTCGGGCGCAAGCTCGTGGTGGGACGCGCGGTCACCAGCGACGTCCCGATTTACGACCCCACCATCTCCCGCCGCCACGCCGAAATCGTCCTGACGACGAGCGGCGTGCGCGTAACGGACCTCGGCTCCTCGAACGGCACGTTCCTGAACGGCGCCAAGATCACCGACGCCGAGGCGGCGGCGAACGACGTCGTGACGTTCGGCAAAGTGGCGTTCCGCGTGAAGGAAGTGACCGCGCCGGTGCCGCGGCCCCAGGTGGTGCCGGCGTCCGAGTTCAAGTCGGGCAAGGGCGGCGTCCCGGGTGGGACTATCGTGCGGGCGCTCCCGGTCAGCGTGTCGGGCGGCGTGCCGGCGATCGTCATGGACTCCCCCTCGGGGGCGTCCCACCTGAAAGTCAAAGCCGAAAACCAGGAAGAGCGGCGGGAGAAGAAGCTCTCGCTGCTGCTCGAAGTCTCCAAGGAGCTCTCGAAGCAGCAGGAGCTGGACCGCCTGCTCGACAAAGTCGTGGACTTCACGTTCCAGATCATGAACGTGGACCGCGTGTCGATTCTGCTGCTCGACGGCAAGTCGAACGAGCTGATCCCGCGCATTTCCAAGAGCCGCACCGGTGACGCGAGCGCCGCGAAGCACGTGCCGCAGTCGATCGCGCGCAAGGCGGTCGAGGAGCGCGTGGCGATCCTGTCCGACAACGCGGCGGCCGACGAGCGCTTCAAGGGGAAATCGATTCTGATTCAGAGCGTGCGTAGCGCGATGTGCACGCCGCTCATGGGCTCCGACTCGAAGGTGCTCGGCATCCTCTACGTCGATAACCTCACCGCCACGCACTCGTTCGCCGACGAAGATCTCGAGTTCCTGATCGCGTTCGGCGGCCTGACCGCCGTCGCCATCGAGAACTCGCAGCTGTCCGACCGGCTGCGCCGCGAGGCGGTGGTCGTGTCCAACTTTCAGCGCTACTTCGCGCCCAATCTCGCGTCCCAGATCGCGCAGCAGGAAGGTGAGGTGGCGCTCGGCGGGACGAAGCGGCCTGTTGTGATCTTCTTCTCGGATATCCGCGGGTTTACACCGATGTCCGAAGCGATGAACCCGGACGAGATCGCCGGCCTCTTGACCGAGTACTTCACGGAGATGGTGGACATCGTGTTCGAGCACTCGGGCACGCTCGACAAGTTCATGGGCGACGCGATCATGGCGCTGTGGGGCGCTCCCATCGCCCACGAGGACGACCCCGATCGCGCGATGCAGTGCGCCATCGATCAGATCGAAACGCTCGAGAAGATGAACGCGAAGTGGCAGGAGTCCGGCCGCAAGCCGCTCGCGATCGGCATCGGGATCAACTTCGGCGAAGTGTTCGCGGGCAACATCGGCTCCAACCGGCGCCTCGAGTACACCGTCATCGGCGACGCGGTCAACACCGCGAGCCGCCTGTGCTCGTCGGCCGGCGGGAATGAAATCCTGATCTCCGAGCCGTTCTACAAGGCGCTCAAGAAGCCCCCGCCGGTGGAGGCGCTCGAGCCGATTCAGGTCAAGGGAAAGGCGAAGAAGGTGCCGGTCTACCGCGTGAAGCGGTAAGGCCGGCCGAATTTCGCGAGCAGGTCGAGCGCGAGCCGCAGCGGCAACCCCATCACGCCAAAAAAGTCTCCTTCGACGCGCTCGATGAGCGGCGCGCCGAGCCCTTGAATGGCGTACGCCCCTGCCTTGTCCAAGGGCTCACCGGTCGCAACGTAGGCTTGCAAGGTCTCGGGAGTACTGGACCGAAAGGTGACTTTGGAGATATCGAGTGCCTGCTCGAGCCGCCCGTTCTCGGCGACGGCGACCGCGGTCAGGACCTCGTGCGTTTTGCCCTGCAGTTGCAGCAGCATCTCGACCGCGTTCGCCGGCGACGTCGGCTTCTCGAAGATCTTGCCGCCCAGCACGACGGTCGTATCTGCCGCGAGAATCACCTCGCCGGGGGCGCGCCGCACGACCGCTTCGGCCTTGGCGCGCGACAGCCGGGTCACATAGGCGTCGGGCTTTTCGCCGGGGAGGACATGCTCGTCCACGTCGGGCGGAATCACGCGAAACGGGATGCGCAGCATTTCGAGCAGCTGCTTGCGGCGCGGCGAGCCGGATGCCAGGACGATCGGTTGCACGCCGAAAAAGATAGCGCGAGCTAAGTTTCAGCGTGCTCTGGCTCGCGCTCCTCAGTCTTCAGGCTCCGCCCGCGACCGACATCTATCTGGCCGACCTTCGTGTCGTCCAGGGCCGCGTCACCGTCGGCACGCCGGTCAACATCACGAACCGGCCCGGCTACGACAATCAGCCGTCGTTCCTGCCCGACGGCCGCTCGATTCTCTACACGTCGGTGCGGGACAGTCAGGCCGACATCTATCGGTACGACATCGAGCGGCGCACGAACAGCGCGGTCACGCAGACGCGCGAGAGCGAGTACTCCCCCACCCCGCTGCCGAACAAGGTGGGGTTCTCCGTGATTCGCGTGGAAGCGGATTCGACGCAGCGACTCTGGGCATTCGATCTCGACGGCACGCATCCCCGCCTCGTGCTCGATTCGATCAAGCCCGTCGGTTATCACGCGTGGGGCGATGATCACACGCTGATCCTGTTCGTGCTCGGCACTCCGGCGACGCTGCAGATCGCCGATGGGGCGTCTCCGGGCGCACGCGGGGAAGTCCTCGCCCGCGATATCGGGCGATCCCTGCAGCGGATACCGGGACGGCCCGCGGTGAGTTTCCTGCAGCGGGATTCCGTGGGTGGGCCGTCGCTGCAGGAGGTCGACGTGCACACGCGTCGCGTGACGCCGCTGGTGAAAACGCCGCTCGGCGCCGAGTTCTTTGCGTGGACGCCGGACGGCATTGTGCTCACGGCGGGCGGGACGAAGCTGTATCAGTGGGATTCGCGCCGCGGCGGCGCGTGGCAGGAGATTGCGGACGTTGCGAGCGCCGGCCTTACGAACATCACGCGACTCGCCGTCAGTGCCAAGGGAGATCGGCTCGCGCTCGTCGCCGTCCCAGTCGTGCAAAAGGAGTTCGACTAACGCTCCAGGATCAGCGTCACCGGCCCGTCGTTGACCAGCTCGACGTCCATCATCGCGCCGAATTCGCCAGTCTCCACCGGAATCTTCCCGGCCCCTTTTTCCTTCAGTAACGCGACAAACTGTTCGTAGAGCGGGATCGCGATATTCGGCGGCGCCGCGTCGATGAAGCTCGGGCGCCGGCCTTTGCTCGCGTCGCCGTACAGGGTGAACTGCGAAACGACGAGCACGCCGCCGCCCGCCTCGGTGATATCGCGGTTCATCTTGCCCTCGGCATCGCCAAAGACGCGGAGGCCGATGATCTTCTCGGCCATCCAGGCGAGCTGCGCCTCGCTGTCCGTGGGCGCGAAACCGGCGAGCACGAGAAAGCCGGGCCCGATTTTCCCGGTAACCCGGCTTGCGACTCGTACTTCGGCACGCGACACCCGCTGCAGAACTACCCTCACTCCACCGTCACCGACTTGGCGAGGTTGCGCGGCTGGTCGACGTTGCAGCCGCGGCGGACGGCGATGTAGTACGCGAGCAGCTGTAACGGCACCACGCTCAAGACCGGCGTGAGCACGTCCAGCGTCTCGGGAATCTCGATGCGATAATCCGCGAGCTTGTCGAGCGCGGTATCCCCTTCGGTAACGATCGCGATCACGCGGCCGCCGCGCGCTTTCACTTCCTCGATGTTGCTCACGACCTTCTGATGCACCCCGTCCTTCGGCGCGATGAACACGACCGGCATCAGGTCGTCGATCAGCGCGATCGGCCCGTGCTTCATCTCCGCCGCGGGATAGCCCTCGGCGTGGATGTAGGAGATTTCCTTCAGCTTGAGCGCGCCTTCCAGCGCGACCGGGAAATTGTAGCCGCGGCCCAGGTAGAGCACGTTCTGGGTCCGCACCAGGCGGTCCGCGATCTGCTCGACCAGCGGCGCCTTCGCCAGGACCTGCTTCACCAGCTCAGGCAGCTTGGCCAGGGCGCGCACGACTTCGCGTCCCTGCAGAATCGAGAGCGCCCGCAGACGTCCCATCTTGAGCGTCAGCAGCGCGAGCGCGACGATCTGGCTCGTGAACGCCTTGGTGCTCGCGACGCCGATTTCCGGGCCCGCGTGGAGGTAGATACCGCCGTCCACTTCGCGGGCGATCGTGCTGCCCACGACATTGATCAACCCCAGCGTGCGCGCGCCGCGCCGCTTGGCTTCCCGGAGCGCCGCCAGCGTATCGGCGGTCTCGCCGGACTGCGAGATCCCGATCACGAGCGTGCGCTCGTCGACGATCGGATTGCGATAGCGGAACTCGGACGCGTATTCGACTTCGGTCGGAATGCGCGCCAGCTCTTCCATCATGTATTCGCCGATCAGGCCGGAATGCCACGACGTGCCGCAGGCCGTAATGACGATGCGCTGCACCTTCAGCAGCTCTTCGTCGCTCAGGTTCAGACCGCCGAACCGGACCGTGCCTTCTTCCTCGAGCAGACGCCCGCGCATCGTGTTCTGGACGCTCTCGGGCTGCTCCATGATTTCCTTGAGCATGAAGTGGGCGAAGCCACCACGCTCGATGGTGGCGAGGTCCCACTCCACCTGCATGATCTCCTTTTCCTTCTCGGCCGACTCGAGGTCCATGATGCGGTAGTCGTTCGGCGTCACCTCGGCGATTTCGCCGTCGTCCATATATACGACCGAGCGTGTGTGCGCGAGCACCGCGGAGGCGTCGGAGGCGACGAAGTTCTCGCCGTTCCCGATCCCGATCAGCAGCGGTGAGCCCTTGCGGGCGGCGACGATCGTCTCGGGCTCGCGGCTCGAAATCACCGCGATGCCGTAGGTGCCTTCCACCTGGCGCAGGGCCTCGGCGGTCGCATCGACCAGCGGCGTGCCCTTCGTGTGCGTCTCTTCGATGAGATGGGACAGCACTTCGGTATCGGTCTGCGAGCGGAAGACGTGGCCCCGCTTGGTGAGCGCCTGGCGCAGCGCGCCGGCGTTCTCGATGATGCCGTTGTGGACCAGCGCGAGCGTGCCGCCGCAATCGGCGTGTGGATGCGCGTTGACCGTATTCGGCGCGCCATGCGTCGCCCAGCGCGTATGCGCGATGGCCGTGGTGCCCTCCGGCAGCTGGCTGCCCAGCTCCCGCTCCAGCACTGCGATCTTGCCCGGCGCGCGAAAGATCTCGAGGCTGCCGTTCACGACCGCGAGCCCCGCCGAGTCATAGCCCCGGTACTCGAGCCGCTTGAGGCCCTCGAGGACGACGGGAGCCGCCGTCCGCTTGCCCGTGTACCCTACGATGCCGCACATAACCGCCGCCCCTCTTCTATTAAGCGTTCCGCGTCCGCGCCCGAAGGCGCTTCCGCAATCAACCGAATGATCGGCTCGGTGCCCGACGGCCGCACATGCAGCCAGCGATCCGGCCAGGAGAGCCGCAGTCCGTCCTGTGTATCGACGGTCGCGTCCTGAAATCCGCGCCGCAGCCCGTCGTAGATCGGCTCCAGTTTCGGGCCCCGAGGACTCTTGGCTTTCACGATCGTGTAGCGGGGTGCCTGGGCCACCAGCTCGCTCACCGTGACGCGCTCGCGCGCCAGCAGCCCCAGCAACAACGCCCCAGCCACCGGCGCATCACGTCCGACATGCAGCGCCGGATACATCACTCCACCGTTTCCTTCGCCGCCGATCACCGACTGCAGCTCGATGATCTTGCGGGCGACGTGGGCTTCACCAACTGGCGCTCGCACCACCGTCGCGCCGAACTCTTTCGCGGCATCCTCGACGACAAGACTCGTCGAAAGATTGCACACGACCGTTTTACCCTTCCCTCTTCCCCTGTCCCTCTTCCCCAGCACTGCTCGTATGGCAAACGCGAGCGTGTAGTCTTCACCGATCGCTCGTCCATTCTCGTCCACGATCGCCAGACGGTCCACATCCGGATCCACCGCGATCCCTACATCAGCCTTCGACCGTCGCACCAGCGCACCGAGTGCTTTCAGATTCTCCGGCACCGGCTCGGGCGGACGCGGAAACAACCCGTCCGTTTCCAGATTGATGGCCGTCACTCGGCAACCGAGTCGCTTCAACAGCTCCGGCATGACCGCGCCGCCGGCGCCGCGCACCGTATCCAGCGCGACATGGAATCGACGCCGCTTGATCGCCTTGACGTCGAGTCCCGGCAACGCGAGCACGGCGGCGAGATGGCGTGATATCGCTTCGGAATCCGCCTCAACACCGCCGATCGCATTGTATTTGGCTCGTTGCAGGGCTTGGCTGTCGCCCCCTGCTGCCAGTTCGCGTACCCGCGTGCCCGACTGAGTATCAAGAAAGATGCCATCAGGCCCGACGAACTTGAGCGCATTCCATTCGATAGGATTGTGGCTGGCGGTCAGCATGATGCCGCCCGCTGCCCTATGGTGCTCCACCGCCAGCTGTACCGTGGGTGTGGCAACTAGTCCCACATCGACCACACTACAACCGACCGACTGCAGCCCGGCCGTTGCCGCCATGGCGAACATCGGACCCGAGGTGCGGGCGTCCCGCCCGAGCACGACACGCGCGACCTTCCCCTTCCCCCGTCCCCCGTCCCCCTTCACGGTCTTTGCCCAAACACCGAACGCCGCGGCCCAACGAGCCACCATTTCGGGAGTGAGATCGATGCCGACCAGACCTCGAATTCCCGACACACTGATCATCAAGGTGTCGGACATAGAACGGCTAATTTAATGGGTCAGGCGCGACGAGCCTCGACGGCCCTCGTAGGTAGGCGCAGCGGTTGGAGTTGAGGCGTGGGGATGGGAAGCGCGGCCGGCTCGGCGAATGCCTTCTGGAACGCCTTCACCACGGCGCCGTCGAATTGCACGCCCGTTCCTTCATCCAGCTCGCGCATCGCCTGCTTGACCGTGAGCGATGGCCGGTAGGGCCGGACGCTCGTCATCGCGTCGAACGCGTCCGCGACGCTCACCAGGCGCGCCTCCATCGGAATGACGTCGCCTTTGAGACCGTCGGGGAAGCCGGTGCCGTCGAGCCGCTCGTGATGCGAGCGCACGATCGCCAGGGCGCCGGGCGCATCGCGCATCAACGGCCCCAGAATGCGCGCCCCGATCACCGTGTGCTCCATGATGTGGCGGTACTCGGCGTCCGACAGTTTGCCCGCTTTGTGCAACACGGCCTCGCTCACGCCGATCTTCC
>DATMZX010000412.1:0-10166 GCA_035573235.1 Gemmatimonadales bacterium | reverse complement strand
CGCGTCCAACACCTGGCGCTGGTACGGCTACGACAATTCGTGGGTGACGCTCGATGGCGAGCGCATCCAGTCGGTGAGCGGCGGCGGGCATTGGGGCGGCGGGATGTTCATCAGCGCGCTCGATCAGGCCCGGTTCGGCCTGCTCACGCTGCGGCGCGGCAAGTGGAAAGACCGGCAGCTGCTGTCGGAGAAATGGGTCTCCCTCGCGCTCACACCAACGTCGGTGGAGCCCGGCTACGGGATCATGAATTGGTTCTTGAACACGGAACGGAAGATGCTGCCGAGCGCGCCGGCTAACGCGTTCTGCCATCGCGGCGCGGGCGTGAATGTGATCTGCGCCTTCCCCGATCAGGACCTCGTGATCGTCGCGCGCTGGGTCAAGAACGACGCCGTCGATGGGATCGTGCAGCGCGTCCTGGCGTCCATAAAGCCCTAATTCTCCCGCGACACGATGTACTGATCGATCTTGCCGTCCGGCAGCGTCATAGTCGTGAGATCCATCACGACATTGCCGGCGCGAATGCGATAGGACCGGATCGTCATCCCGCCACGCAGGAAATCTCCGTTGGAGGCGAATTCACTGGGGGCTCCCAACGGGGCGAGACTCGCCGCGTAATCCGCCACGACCTCCTGACTGAAGTACGCATTGGCGCCGGGCGTGAGCAGCCCGCGATCGATCGTGCCCCGCGTGAGCCCATCGTAAATTCGGCGTGCCAGATCGGTCGCCGCGGCGTCCGTGGTGTCGACGCGCGCGAGAATCACGTTGGCGATGCGCTGCGCGATTTGCCCCGCCGCGCCCGCCGCGCCCGGATAAATGTTGGTGAAGACCACGATCGCCATGCTGTCGTCGGGATAAATGCGATTCGCGGTCGTGTACCCCGAGACCGCGCCGCCATGCCCGATGTTGCGGTGTCCTCCAGGCGTTCCGATCCCTACGCCGAGCCCGTACCCGGTCCCCGTGCCGTTCCGCAGCAGGACCTCGGTTTGCTGCTGCTTGTAGGAGGAGGGCCGCAGCACCGACTGCTTGATGACGCTGATGTTCCACAGCGCGAGATCGTGCGCGGTCATCGCGAGCTGCCCCGCCCCGAACAGCCAGCCCCTGCCCTCTTTGGGCGCGGCGCGCAGGGGTCCCAGCGCGTTGCGGAGATACGGCGCGGCATCCTGGGGCTGCAGCGGCCCGGCATTGAAATCGGCGACTGAGGTCATGTTGAGCCGCGTGAAGATCCGCTGGCGCAGAAAATCCATGAACGGCATCCCCGCCACGCGCTCGACGATCGCGGCGGCAATCACGTAGTTCGTATTGCTGTACTGCCACTTCGTGCCGGGATCGAAGTCGAGCGGCTTTTGCGCCCAGCGCTGCATGATCGCCTGCGCGGTGGCGGGCCGCTGCATGTCCGGGAAGACATAGTCCTGCGGCCAGTAATCCTGGTATCCGGACGTCATTGAGAGCAGCTCGCTCAGGGTGATCTCATTGGCGCGCGTCAGCTGCGGAAACCACTTCGCGACGCGATCGGAGAGCGACAGCTTGCCTTCTTCGACGAGCAGCAGCACGGCGGTGGCCGTAAACTGCTTGCTGACCGAGCCGATCGCGTACCGCATCGATGATTGCGCCGCCGCCGAGTCTCGGCCGTTACCGTAGGCATGCTCGTACACGATTTGCGCGCCGCGCACGACCGCGATCGACGCGCCGGGCGCTCCGGTCGCGCTCAACACGCCGAGTGCGGCGCTGTCGATCTGCGCACGCTCGACGGGTGTGAGCTGCTGCGCAGCGGCGTGGGTCGCGACACAGAGCGCGAGCACGCCCAGCATGAAGCGGAATGAGCGCATGCGACCTCCGGAAGGGAACTTCTCGAACGTGGCCAATAAACGATGCCGACACTGTCGCGAGCGCGCTAGGCTCCTACACTACCCGGGCAAGCACCCATCGTGCCGCCGCCCGCTGCATCAACGCCTGGCCGTGCCACCCGCATAGTACCGGCATGTCGCCGGGGACCTGCGCAACGAGCCGGGGATGAGCGAACAGAATCACCAGTGATGCGTCGGGTACCAGGCGCTCGAGCTGCTCCAGCGTCTGTGCGCCGAGATCGCCGCGCCCCTTCCAGGATCGGGGCTCGCAGTATACCAAAACGATGTGCCGCGTCCCGGGCTCCGGTTGTCGCGAAACGCCGACCCCGTGCCCCACGAGCTCGCGGACGATCACGTCTCGCGGCGGAATCGTGTACGGTCCGCCGGCGTCGTCATCGATAATCGTCACGCTGAGCGATTTCCCGAGCGGCGCCGGCTCGCCACGCAGCAGGTGCAGCGCGCGATCGGCGAGCCCATCGGCGAATTGCCGATGACTTGAGAGAATCGAATCGTCCAGGGTGGCGTGCCCCGGGGCCACGGCCCCGGGGCTCCCCACCCGCTCGAGCGCCTTCCCGTACCTCCCCAACGCTTCCTGCGCCCGTCCCGACTCGACCTTCTCGAGTGCTTTCACCACCCCTGCCCAATCGGTTGGATACAGCAGCATGTCACAGCCGGCATTCAACGCGGCGACCGCCGCGCTCGCTTCCGGCGCCGCGGCCGTCGCACCACCCATAATGAAAGCATCCGTCACCACGAGGCCGCTGAATCCGATCGTCGCGCGGAGATAGTCGAGAATCGTTTTGGAAAAGCCGGCCGCGGCCCCACTCGGATCCCAGGCTGGAAACGAAACGAACGCGGGCATCACACTCGATACTCCCACCTGCACGGCCATCTTGAACGGCGCGACGTCCGTCTGCTCCAGCTCGGTCGGCGGCGCGGCGACGACCGGCACGCCGTCGTGCGAGTCCGTCGTCGTGCGGCCATGGCCCGGGTAATGCTTGGCGCATGCAAGCACGCCTTCGTTCTGGCACGCGCTGATCCAGGCCGCGGCGTGCGCGCCGACTCGCGCGGGGTCGACGCCGAACGAGCGCGTCTGCACGATCGGATTCCTCGGCTCGAGATCGAGATCGCAGACTGGCGCGAAGATCCAGTTGATCCCGACGGCGCGCGCTTCGATCGCGGTAATGGCGCCGCAGCGCGCGGTCGCATCGAGGTCGTTGAGGAAACCGAGCGCGGCGGGAGGCGGCAGCTCGGTCAGGCCGCGAACCTGCTGGCCGGTCCCACGCTCGAAATCGGAGCCGAGCAAAAGCGGGCGCCCGGCGCGCGCGCGGAGCGTGCCGGTGAGGGTACTGACCGCGGCGCGCGTACCGCCAAACAGTATGAAACCGCCGACGCCCGCGGCGAGTGCTTGCTTGACCTTCGTCTGCTCGGACTGGAACGACCCGTGCCGCCACCGCAACGCCGGGCACACCAGCCGCGCGTGGTTGACTATGGGTGCTCTCCCGTAGGAGTGACTGAGAAACTCACGCGTGCGTCGGTCGCTCGACGCGCGACAGCACCTCCGACAACGCCGTATAGTCTACGGGCTTCACCATGTGATGGTCGAATCCCGCCTCGCGCGCCTGGCGCCGATCCTCATCCTGGCCCCACCCCGTCAGCGCCACGACCAGCACGTCTTTGCCCCATTCCGTCGAGCGGATGCGCCGGCACACGTCGTAGCCGTTGATCTTCGGCAGGCCGATATCGAGCAGCACGACCTCGGGACGAAGCGTTTCGGCGACAGTGACGGCCTCTTCGCCGTCGTGTGCCAGATGCGTCTCCGCGCCGCCCATTTGCAGCAGCGTCGCCAGCGAGGTCGCCGAGTCCTGGTTGTCGTCCACGACCAGGACTCGCGGCGTCTTGCCCTGGAGGTTTGTCGCGGGCGGTCCTGACGGAGCGGGCGTCGGAGGTGGCGGCGTTTTCGTGAGCGGCAACCGGACCGTGAACTCGCTCCCCTTCCCCGTGCCGCCGCTCGTCGCCGTCAGCGAGCCGCCGTGCATGTCGACGAGCCGCCGGGCCAGCGTCAACCCGATTCCGAGCCCGCCCTGCGAGCGCTCCAACGTGTGCGGCACCTGTCGGAACGGCTCGAAGATCGTCGCCATCATTCCACGCTCGATTCCGACGCCGTTGTCCCCGACCCGCACGATCACTTCGTGCGGTCCCTGCTCGACAACGAGCCAGACGTGCCCTTCGCGCGGCGTGTACTTGCTGGCGTTGTGGAGCAGATTGTAAAACACCTGGGCCAGACGGGCGCGATCGGCTTCGAGGAAGATCGGCTCGGGCGGTACGGTGACGCTGACCTGCTGGTCCTGAGCGTCTGCGAGCGGTCGCGACGTTTCGATCGCCTGCCGCAGGATCGACCCCAGCTCGACGGGCTCACGGCGCAGCTCGAGCCGGCCGCGGGTGATGCGGCTGACGTCGAGCAGATCGTCCACGAGCCGCACCAGCTGTTTGACCTGGCGCTCGATCGTGCCGCGGAGCTGGCGCATCGGGCCGTCTTCGCGCTCGGCGCGCTTCATGATCTCGAGCACATTGCCGAGCGGCGCGAGCGGGCCGCGCAGCTCGTGCGCCAGCATCGCAAGGAACTCGTCCTTGCGGCGGTCGGCCTCGTGCAGCCGCGCCTCGGCGGCCTTCTGGTCGGTAATGTCGCGGAAGACCAGAACGGATCCCGCCACCCGGCCCCCCTCGTCCCTGATCGGCGCGACGCTGTCGTCGATCGGCAGCTTCGCCCCGGTTTTCGTGATCAGCACTGCGTGATCGGGCTGCTCCTTCATCGTGCGAAACACCACGCCGAGCGGCTGTCGTACCGCCTCGGCGTTCGTCCAACCCGTGAGTTTCTCGGCCATCGCGTTCAGGTAGGTGACCTCGCCCACGAGATCCGTCGTGATCACGGCCTCACCGATGCTGGCCAGGGTGACGCGGAGCAGCTCGCGATGCTCGGCGAGCGCCTCGACGTTCGACTGGCGCAGCCGGATGTTGCGCTGCGTCAGGGAGAAAAACCCGCCCAGCAGAATCACGCCGATCAACGTCCCCAGCACGAGCCACAGAATGGCCGAGTTCGCGCTCTCGCGCGATTCGGCGGACCGGCGGGTGAGGAGCGCTTCCTCGGCGTTCTGCATCGCCCCAACCCTCGCGCGCAGATCGTCCATCATCGCTTTCCCGCCTGCCACGAGCGCCTCAGCGCCGGAGCGGTCCTGACGCTCGGCGCGGTCGATCGAGCGCTGCAGCTCGACGAGGAACGTGTCCACGTGCGGCCGCAGCGCCTTGAGGCGCGCCTGCTGTGCCGGGTTGTCGTCGGTGAGCGCGTGGAGACGCACCAGCGCATCGGGAACGGTTTTGACTGCCTGCCGGTACGGTGCGAGGTAGCGGGGGTCCATCGTGAGGAGGTAGCCGCGATGCCCCGTCTCGGCACTGATCAAGGTCCCGATCAGGCCTTCCAGCTCGCCGATCACTTCATGCGTGTGCGACACCAACCGGTCGTGCGTCCTCAGCCGCTGGACGTTGCGATACCCGAGAATCCCGCTCGCGAGGAGCACGGCGAGCGTGAGGGCGAACCCGACCGTGACGACTTCGTGCACGCTGTGCCGCCGGCGCAGAATCTCGATCGAGCCTACGGGCGGCCCGACGGGTCCCTGGCGCCGCGCCAGCTCCTCGAAGCGGCGGCGCGACAGGTGCGCCGTCTCCCCGAATCCGATGATGACGACGCAGGTGAGGAGAGAGGCCAGCATCCCCACGACGTTTTGATCATGAACGAGATCGAAGCTGCCCCGCGGCGCAATGAAGAGGTAATCGCACGCGGCGAACCCGACGACGCTGGTTAGGACGGCAGGCCCGACGCCCCCGACCTGCACGGCCACGGCGACCGCCCCGAACAACGTAATGAGCGGGAACGAATCGCCCAGGACCGGATCGAGCAGCCAGCGCGCGAGCACGGCCAGCAGCGTAAGACCGAGAGCAAGCGAGTAAGAGAGAAAGCGTTTTCGCACTCGGAGGTACTACCCGGGATTCAGGCCGGAGTAACGTGCCCCAAAACGCGCGGCCCGCGGGCTCCGGTGGCGGCCGGCAGGTTCCCCGGCTTACCGGAGACCGTCTGCATGCCCAGGAACGCGAAGGCGACGGCCTCTTTTGCCTCGCCTTCGAAGAAAACCTGATCAAACAGCACCACCGGTCGCGGTTGCACCCTGGCTGCCAGACGCTCCAGCAGGGCGGGATTCTTGGCGCCACCCCCCGAGATCACGATCTCGGAGGTCTTGTCCCGGCCCCAGCGCTCGACCGCGCGTCCAATCGACTCGGCGGTGAGGGCGGTCGCCGTGGCGATCGCATCGTTATCCGAACCCCCCGCCTTCTTCACCTTGGCGAGCAGGGCATCCGCGTACTCGACGCCGAATCGTTCGCGGCCGGTGCTCTTGGGCGGCTGCTGGTCGAAGTAGGGGTCGGCCAGGAGCTGATCGAGCACCTTGGTGATCGGCCGGCCGCGGCGCGCGCGCTCGCCATCCTTGTCGTACGTCGCGTCGGGATCTACGCGGCGGGTAATCGAGTCGATCACCCCAACGCCGGGGCCCGTATCAAACGCGAACGCGCCTTCGCTCACGCCGCGGCGCGGCACCCAGGTGACATTCGCGATCCCGCCCACGTTGAGCAGCCAGCGCCCCTGCGTCTCATGGCCGAACAACATGACGTCCGCGAGCGGCACGAGCGGCGCCCCCTGCCCCCCCGCGGCCACGTCGCGCGCGCGGAAATCGCTGACCACCTGCACGCCCACGCGCTCCGCCAGCACCGCGGCATCGCCGAGCTGGAAGGTGGCGCGGCCCGGCTCGTGCCAGATCGTCTGACCGTGCGAGGCGACGAACGCGAGGTCCCTGGGTGAGACCTTGGCCTGCGCGAGCAGCGCAAGCACCGCCCCCGCGAAGCGTTCACCCAGCGCGACATGAAGGAAGGCAACGTCTTTCGGGGTGCCGCGCGCGATCGCGTCGATGATCGAGCCACGCTCGGCGGAGCTGTAGGGTTCCTGTCGAAATGCGACGAGGTCGACGGAGCTGTCGTTGAGCCGCACCAGCGCCGTCGAAATCCCATCGAGCGACGTGCCCGACATGACGCCCACCGCAAGTGTCTTCGTCATGATTTCACGGCGGGCGGATCGCCGATCACCGGCCGCACGAATCCGCCAGCGCCCTCGAGCATGCGCTTCGCTTCATTCTTGTCGACGCGCTTGCGGACCATCACGATCGCCAGCTTCACGCTGCCGTCGGCACGCTCGAGCGCCGCGCGCGCTTCGGCGCGGCCCACACCACAGACCTCCATGACGATGCGCTCGCCGCGATCGTGCAGCTTCTGGCTCAGCGCCACGAGATCGACCATCAGATTCCCATAGACTTTGCCGAGCCGGATCATCGCGCCGGTTGTGAGCGTGTTCAGGACCAGCTTCGTGGCGGTGCCGGCCTTGAGCCGGGTCGAGCCGGTGAGCACTTCGGGACCCGTGACCGGATTGATGATGACGTCGCACGTTTCGGAGAGCGCTTTAGGCGGAGTGCCGCACGTGAGCAAGACGGTCTTCGCGCCGACCGTCTGCGCTCGACTCAGCGCGACGCGGACATAGGGAGTGGTCCCGCTCGCGGCAATCCCGACGACCACGTCGCGGTTCGTAACGCCGGCGGTATCGACGTCGGCCGCCCCGGCGTTCACATCGTCCTCGGCACCTTCGGCGCTCTTCACCAGCGCGGAATATCCCCCTGCGATCACCCCCGTCACCATCGACGGCGGGACCCCGAACGTCGGAGGACACTCCGCCGCATCCAGCACGCCGAGCCGGCCCGAGGTCCCCGCCCCCACGTAGAACAGCCGGCCGCCCGTCTTGAAGGCGGTGACGAGCAGGTCGATGGCACGGGCGATCTTCTCCCGCTCGCCGTGGACGATCTCGGCAACGCGCGCGTCCTCGGCATTCATCAGGTCGACGATATCAAGGCTGGACGCGATATCGATGCGCTGCGTCCTGGAATTGCGCTGCTCGGTTGGGCGAGGGTCCTTGAAATCGGGGTTTGCCATGGCAGGGAATTAGACGGAAGATTACGAAATGCGAAAGATCCTCTTCTGCTCGATCGGCGCCGTTCTCGTGCTGGCGTGCGTCCACCGCGCTACTTCGCCCTTCCCTTCGACGTGGACGTTGCGGTCACAGCCGGTCACGGCGCCGCACGCCATGGTGGTCACGGCCCAGCCATTGGCTACCCAGGCCGGTGTCGAGATCCTGCAACAGGGGGGCAACGCCATCGATGCGGCCGTCGCGGTCGGGTTCGCGCTCGAAGTGGTGCTCCCCGACGCCGGCAACATCGGCGGCGGCGGCTTTATCGTGCATCGCAGCTCGGCCGGCGAAGTGCATGCGCTCGACTATCGCGAGATGGCGCCGAGCGGCGCGTCGCGCAACATGTACGTGGACTCGGCCGGCAACGTCACGGAAAAGAGTCTGGTCGGACACCTCGCCCCGGGCGTGCCCGGCAGCGTCGCCGGCATGTACGAGGCCTGGAAGAAGTACGGTTCCCTTCCCTGGGCGCGGCTCATCGCGCCCGCGATCAAGCTCGCCGAAGGGCACGTCATCGACTCCGCGCGCAGCCGGTCGATCGGGTGGGAGCGCGAGACGTTCCTGCAGTTCGCGGCGAGCCGCGCGCAGTTTCTGGTGAACGACAGCGCGCCGGCGCCGGGCACGATGTGGCGCCAGCCCGACCTCGCGCGCACCCTGCGGCTGATCGCCGATTCGGGACCGGACGTGTTCTATCGCGGCCAGATCGCCGACTTGATCGTCGCCGAGATGCAGCGGGGCGGCGGGCTCATCACCAAGGAAGATCTCGCGCGCTATCAGGCGAAATGGCGTACGCCCGTGCAGCTCAGCTACCGCGGGTACACGATCTACTCCATGCCGCCGCCCAGCTCGGGCGGCGTCACGATGGGCGAGCTGCTCAATATCCTCGAGGGCTACGATTCGCTGCCGCGGTTCGGGACGCCGGAGTACGTGCATCTCGTCACGGAAGCGATGCGGCGCGCGTTCATCGACCGCAATCGCTACCTGGGCGATCCTGATTTCGTGCAGATGCCGCTCGACCGCCTGCTCTCCAAGGAATACGCGCGCACGCTGCGGGCACAGATCGATCCGCTGCACGCGACCCCCACACCGCCCACGACGAGCGGCGGCGGTGAGCCGATGCATACGACGCATTACTCGATCGTCGATGCGAGCGGCAGTGCGGTGGCCGTCACGACGACCCTGAACGGCGGATTCGGCAGCGGCGTCACGGTCACCGGCGCCGGGTTCCTGCTCAACAACGAGATGGACGATTTCACCTCGGCACCCGGCAAGCCGAACATGTTCGGGCTGATTCAGGGCGAGGCGAACGCGATTCAGCCCGGCAAGCGGATGCTCTCAGCCATGACGCCGTCGATCGTGCTCGACAAGTCGGGCTCGCTGTACATGGTGCTGGGCACACCGGGCGGCCCGACGATCATCACGACTGTCACGCAAGTGCTCCTCAACGTGATCGACCAGAAGATGTCGCTGGCTGACGCCGTCGCGGCTCCGCGCTTTCACCATCAGGCGCTGCCCGACGTCATCCGTCTGGAGCAGGGCGGGCTGCGCGAAGAAACGATTCAGGCGCTGACCGCGATGGGCCATGCGATCGATCCGCACGGCGGCAGCGGCACCGTCGCGGCCATACAAAAAACCGCCGGCGGATGGGTGGGTGTCATCGACCCACGGTCCGCCGGCGGCGCACTAGGCTACTGACTACCGATTAGTGCTTCGTCACTTCGTCGCGATCGATTGCGACCTTCATCGGCTCGGTGATCGTCACCAGGACGTGCGAGCCGTCCGGGATCACGATATCGAGGTCCTTGGTCTCAGCGGCAACGCCGGCACCGGCAATGCCACCCACCACGGCGCCGATGACGGTGCCCTTGGTGTTCTTGGAGATGACCTGACCGACGACCGCACCAGCCGCGGCGCCAACGCCCACCTTCGCGGCGTCCCCGGCGTTCACGGGCTGCTTGCGATACTCGCGCTGGACCGAATCAATCGTCGCGCGGATCGGGAACGTCTTGCCGTCTATCTCGACCGTCGACAGGGCGATCGTCAACGTGCCTGGGGTGCGGCGGTTGGGCGCCGGCTTCACGGCCACGATGCTGCCGTTCACTGTCGAGCCTTCGTCGATGACGATGGCACCTGAAGCGTCACGCACGGCGCTGAAGACCTTGGCCGTGAACGTGTCGCCGGGCTTGTTCTTCCGGGAGCTCAGCTCGTC
>DATMZX010000411.1:0-5753 GCA_035573235.1 Gemmatimonadales bacterium | reverse complement strand
CGGGAATCCCGGGGCGGTTCAGCCGCACCCTTTCACCCAACAACAGTTGAGTTGCTCAGTGCGTCAAGCGGCACCTTGGCCGGCCGCTCAACTCGGTCGTTAGCGGTCATTCAACGACGGTGATAGAGTAACCGCATGGGCCAAATGTCCCTTTCCGAATTGCTCAAATTGCCCGTGCCCGAGCGAATTCGCCTGGTCGAGGCGATCTGGGACAGCATCGCTGCCGCCCCCGACGCACTTGAACTTTCGGATGCTGAACGCGAAGAGCTCGACCGCCGCTGGGAAGCCTTTGAGCGCGATCCGTCGGTGGGCTCTCCCTGGTCGGATGTCCGAGCGCGAATCCTTCGCAATGGATGAGCGTCGAACTCGTCATCCGGCCCGAGGCTGAGGCCGACACCCTCCAAGCGTTTCGCTGGTACAACGAGCAGGTTCCCGGTCTCGGCCAAGAGTTTCTCGCCGAGGTCGAGGCAGCTCTCGAGCATATTCGTGTCAATCCCGAGGCGAGCCGCAAGGTATATCGCGAGTTTCGCCGTGTACTCACACGACGATTCCCATATGCGGTCTTCTACTCAGTGCAAGCAGAGCGAGCGGTCGTTTTCGCTATCCTGCACACTGCGCGGGATCCACATCTCTGGAGGCAAAGAGGCAGGAATGCCCGCTAACAACGCGTTGGAGCGGACCGTAAGGCATGGTGGGCCGCGTCTGGCCGCGGCACGGTCGTTGTGCCCGGCCGCTCAACTCGATCGTTAGACGTCATTGGACCGCAGCCTCATCCTTCTCGGTGCAGTGATCATTGTCTCGATGGCGAGCGCGGCAATTTGGCATTGTTTCGTGAAGTCATACGCGTGGGCGATCGTCGGCTCGTCGGTTACTGTGGGCGTAATCACATATTTGGCCTATCCAATTGTTCGCGGTGTCGTTCCAAATGCGCTCATTGTCATGAACGCGTTTGTCCTGGGCGTAGTAATCGCGCTTGGCGTTGGAATTCCATTTAAGCGCAAGCGTTTGCGCAAAGCGGGGTAAGCAATGACGTCTAACAACGCGTCGGAGCGGACCGGAATCTTGACCCGATAAAGTAGACACCTTGGGCTAACAACCAGAGGTGTCTAATGCCAGCCCGAAAGGGATCGAAGAAGGTCAACAAGTACTCGCTGGAACTGAAGCGCACGGCGGTGCGCTTGACACAGGCGCCGGAGGCTCGGGTGAAGGACGTCGCCGAGTCTCTCGACATCCATCCGTTCATGCTGTCGAGGTGGCGCAAGCTGGCGCGGGAGGGACTCCTGACCAAAAAGCCGAAGACAAAGCCGAAGGTCAAGGCCAGGCGGGCGCCTTCGATGGTCGAGATGTCCAATCGTGGACCGCCGCTGAACGCAGTCGTTAGGCAGCTTCCGGGGCGGTGTGCCCGCTTGACATGTCATATATGGCCTAGGCACAATATGGCATGTGGCGCATCGAGGAACATCGTCGCATGGACGAACAAGTCACCGGCGCGCCTTCCGAGATCCTCAAGCGCTACGAGAAGTGGAAGGACATTGCCGCGATGTCCGGGCCGATGGGGCTTCGCCTCATCAAGGGCTTTCGCGACGAGGCTCTGTCCGGGGAGTGGAAGGGCTATCGGTCGTCCCGATTGGGAGATCAGTGGCGCGTCATCTATCGCGTCGTGGCGGACGAGACGCTGTTTCACGTCGCGTCAATCACTGCTCACGACTATCGGAGACCTTGATGAAAGACTATCGCCCCGCCAAGAAGCGAGCGACGGTGAGCGTCGGAGAGTCGGTTCGGATTCTTCGCGAACTTCAGGAGATGAGCCAGAATCAGCTCGCCGAGGCATCGGGCATTTCCCAGACCACCATCTCCGCGATCGAGAATGGCCGGGTGCGTCTCGGCGTCGAGCGCGCGAAGGTCCTGGCCCGGGCGCTGAAGTGTCATCCGGGCGTGCTGGTCTTCCCGGGGTGGACGCATGAGGAAGCTGCCTAACAACGCGTTGGAGGCGGACCGGAATCTTGACCCGATAAAGTAGACACCCTGGGCTGACAACCGTGTTCCCCATCCTGATCGCCGCCGTCCTCTCGACCGGTCCGAACATCGCCGCGCCGGACAGCGGCTTCGCCGGTGATCTCGTCGCCACCTGGGCGCACGAAGACGGCCCTCGATCCATTTCGATCAACCTCGATGCCGATGGTCATTGTTCCGTGGCAACGCGGGATGCGTCCACGGGCATTGCGCACGAGACCCTGTGCGGTTACTGGATTCTCGGCTCGAAGGTCTTCCTTCGCGCAAGGGCCGACGGCCGCCCCCGGCCGGTCCTGCAAGCCGAATACGAGCGGGCTTCCGATGAATTGATCGTGGATGGGAAGCCGCCGCTCATCTTCATCCGCGAGCCCATCGACCTGCGCGTGGAATGATCTGCCGCCGCGCGACCCTCCGCCTTTAGGGCGCTTCCAGCGATACGCACACCGGCCAAGGGTACGTCCCCGGCGGCGTGTCCTGGCGCAAGCGCAGCCGATAGCGCACGCGGAAAGGTAGGGGCCGGCTTTGCCCGACCATCGAGGGCATCGCGATGCGAGCGCCGGAAGCATCGATATGCACCGGTTGCGGCAATCCCTCGATGGACGCTGCGGTGAACGGGCCGCGGATGGCCGCCTGGACGACATATCCGTGCGACGCATTCGAGATGAGTTGCATGCGCGGACCGGTCACGACGACCTCGCCGTTCGCGGCGTCTGCTGCGCTCACGTGCACGGTGCTCGGGTGATCGAGCAAGCGCAGCTCCAGCACTTTCGGCACGGCGATGCGCAGGTCGATCGCGGCACTCGCGTTCGCGCCTCCGCGAGCGCCGGCAGACGCACTCGACGCGGCCGAAGGCAGCGCGGCGGCGAGTCCGACCATGAGCAGCAGGGGAGAGGAGTGCACGGGAGCCTCGCGACATCCTAAGCAAACGTTAATTCCGGCGCGGGTCCAACCGCCCTACACGCGCGGGTAGGAAATGGAGGGCCGATGATCGATAATGCGCCCCGTGCGGAACGGCCTACCGACGATGCTGCGCCAGGGAGCCTGGACCGCGGCCGCGCTGCTCGCGAGCCTGGTCGCGCTGCGGAGCGTCGCCGGGCCGGCCGAGGGCCCGCACGAACGCGAGGCGAACCTCGCGGCGCGCGACCACAAGGCCGCGCAGGCGCGCGTGCGCGGCTACTGGATCGTCGAGCGCGGCGAGCACCTGCGCCTCATCGCGCAGCAGTTCTTCCATGGCGATCGCGAACGGCAGGCGCGCCTTCGCGCGTGGCTGGTCGAGCACGATCCGGCGGCATTCGTCCATGGCGATCCCGATCGGTTGATTCCCGGTGCGCGGCTGGAGCTGCCGGCCGACCTGGTGCCAGCGAATCCGCCGAGCCGCGCGAAGGTGCCGGTCTCGGCGAACGACTCGAAGCGTGCCACCGCGCCATCGTCACCCCCTTCACCACCGGCACCCATTGCACCACCGGCACCCTCTGCAGACTCGGCCGGCGTCCCGGAGTTCTCGAACGCGCCTCGAGCGGCCGCGGCGAAGCCCGCGCCGGCGCCGTACGTGGACCAGCTCATCGAAGGTGGTGCCGAGGAAGCGCAGCCCACGGCAGCCGAGGAGCAGGCGGCGATGCTTCCGGGGCAGCGATCGCTCTCGGCGGAGTACCGCGCGGAATTGCGCGAGCCGCCCGGAGGCGGTCACGGGTTCGAGCAGGGCGTGGAGCTGCACGCGCGCCGCGAGACGCTCAACTACGGCGACCTCTACCTGGAGACGGCGCTGCGCGACTCGAAGTTAGCTCCAGGTGATGCCAGCGTCGGCAGGCGCTACGGTGGACGGTTCACGCTCTACCAGCAATCGTTTCCGGTGACCGAGGGCTGGCTCGCCGATTCGACGTTCGGCGTCGCGAGGACTCCACCGGTGTTCCTCACTTCCTCGTATCGCATCTACCTTCCGACCTCGCTGTTCGCCGGCGCGAGCACGGTGGTCTCCGACGGCGGCCATTCGTTCGTGGGCTATGCGGGACACATCGGTCGCCTCGAGGGCTCGGCCGTGCAGACTTTCGATCCCACGACGGGCGACGTGGCGGGGCTCGCATACGCGCAGCGCATCGGTGCATGGACGATGGGTGCGCAGGCGATCCGCGTCGCGGGGAGCGCCGTCGTGCCCGACCACGATGCGGCGACGCTCGGCGTCGAATATGGAACCTTGGGCGACGTGGTGCACGACAAGGCGCAGGTGGTTGCCGACGACCACTCGCATCTGGGGGCATGGTTCGACGGCGACTGGACGAGCGGACGGCTGCGCCAGCGTTTCGGCCTGTACCACCTCGATCCCGGCCTGCAGTGGAGCGACGCCGCGATGATCAACGACCAGCGCGGCGCCTACTGGCGCGGGGATTACCAGATGCTGCGCTACACCGTCTCGGGCGGCGTGGATCTCCTGCAGACGAACCTGCACGACGATCCTTCGCGCACCGCTACGCGCTCCGGATCCGGATACGGAATCTTCTCGCTGCGGATCGACCGCAACCTCACGCTCGGCGGCGGCCTCACTTACCAGCACGGGCACGAGCGCTTCTCGTCCACGCCGGACGTGTCCTCGGTCACCCTGAACGCGTACGCGACATGGACCAACCCCATCGGGCTCTCGCGCTTCGACCTCACGTCGTTCCGCGGCAGCGCGACCGCCACTCCGGACAACACCATCGACACGCTCTCCTGGAGCCAGGAATGGCCGGCGGCGGGTCCGGTGCGCTGGAGCTCGACGCTCACCTATTCGAGCGAGGACGAGCTGGGGCTGCGGACGCGGCGCTCGAGCATGGGCATCTCGGGGCACGGGCCCCTGCTGGGCGATTCGCAGTGGGATGCGAGCGTGGTGTACGGCCGCATCGACGGGCCGCAGCGCCCGGAGAACGACTTCAACGTGAGCGCCAACGCGACCTGGCCGTTCGCGCGCAACTGGGTCGCGCTCGCGCAGGTGAGCTGGACCACGTTCCAGGCGTTGCCGATCCTTCCCGGCACCGACGTGGCGCCCACGACGCTCTACGACAAGCGCATCCTGCTCGGCGTGCGCTACGAGGAATCGTCGGGCCGGCCGTACTCCGCGCTCGGGCTGCGAAACGGCCCGGGCAGCGGACGCCTCTCGGGCATCGTGTTCTTCGACGAGAACGGCGACGGCATCCGCCAGCCGACCGAGCGCGGCGCGGCGAACTTGACGATCTACCTCGACTCGCGCTTCCCGGTGACGACGGATGCGCAGGGCCGCTTCGCGTTTCCGGTCGTCTCGCCGGGCACGCACAGCCTGCGTATCCTCAACGAGTCGCTTCCGCTGCCGTGGAGCGTCGACGACCAGCATCTGCCGGTCGCGAACGTGCCGCTGCGCGGCGACGCCGAGGTCGACATCCCGCTCACGAAGATCCGGCCTTGACGGCGAGGGTCGAGTCGACGTCCTGCCTGCCGCCGTCCCACTCGATGGTGCCGTGCAGGCGCAGGGGATAGACCAGGTCCGGTGCCTTCTTGCTCGGGCCTTCCTGCGGCCACAAGGCGATCTCGCGCGTCTCTCCCGGCAGGATCGGATAAGGAGAGACCACGAATTCGTAGGTCTTGCCCGAGGCGTCGCGGCCCTCGAGCACGCCTTCCGGCCTGCCGTGCGAAGTGCCGCTGTTGTGGAACGTGGCCGCGGGCGTGAGGCGCCCGTTGAATTCCTTGAGGCTCACGTCACGCAGCTCGAGCTTCGGAGTGACGTCGCCCACCGA
>DATMZX010000410.1:0-2829 GCA_035573235.1 Gemmatimonadales bacterium | reverse complement strand
GATCACGCCCCCGGAGATCATGCGCTCCGGCAGGATTCCGCCGCCCGGCATCGGCTTGCCCGGGAACCCGAGCTGCCAGCGGATCTGCATCGCCAGCAGCCCCCCGATCAGCAGGAAGAACAGGCTGACGAACAGGAACTGGATGCCGATGATTTTGTGGTCGGTGGAGAAGATGTACTTCTGCCAGAAGCTCGTCGGCGCGTGATGCGCGTCCCCCCCATGGGCATCGTGCTTCGCGTGCGCGACGCTCGTCATTCGGCTCCTCCCGAGGCTTGCTGGGTTAGCCAGGCATTGTATTCCTCGGGCGTGTGCACGAACACACGCGCCCGCATCTTGTAGTGTCCCATCCCGCACAGCTCGGCGCAGCCGATCTCGAATTCCCCCGTCTTCGTCGCCTGGAACCAGGCCGTGATGTGCATGCCCGGCACCGCGTCCTGCTTGACGCGGAACTCGGGGACGAAGAATGAATGAATCACGTCCTCGGAGGAGAGCTCGACCGCGACCGGCTGATTGACGGGAATGTGCAGCTGATTGCGGACGGTGAAGTCATCGTCCGTGCCGAGCTTCCCGTCGGCGCCGGCGTAGGTGACCTGCCACTCGAACTGCTTGGCGTGCACCCCGAAGTGCGTCGCGTTGGCGGGGATGCTCTTCTTGTCCTTCATCAGGACCCAGTAGTGATTGCTCACCAGGCCGAGCACGATCATCGTGACGGCGGGGATCGCCGTCCAGATCACTTCCGCGCGCGTCGAGCCGTGCGTGTAAAACGCCCGTCCACCCGGGCGCGCGCGGTAGCGGATCATGAAGGCGATCACGCCGACCTCCACGATCACGAGCGCGATGCCGGTGAGAATCAGAATCACCGTGAACATCGTGTCGATCGGCCCGGCGAACGTCGATCCTGCGTCGGGAAGCCACCAACGCATCGAGCTCTCCTCGCGCTTTAGTGCGCGGCGAAGGTAAGGTTGGCCGTCTTGGTCTCGGTGCCCGCGATCGTCACCGTCGCGGTCTGCGTTCCCAGCTTCTCGTGCCACGCTTCGATCGTGTAGGTGCCGGGCGGCAGGCCGCTGATCGTGAAGCTGCCGTCCTCGCCCGATACGGCGAAGAACGGATCGGGCCGCACGCCGACGAACGCCTTCATCCAGCCGTGCACGTTGCACTCGAGGTTCACCATGACCTCGGGCGCGGTGAACGTCCGGCTCGTCTGCATGCCGGCGTTCGGCTGGCTGATGTTGAAGGGGCGGTTCTTTTTGGCGATGGCTTTGATGTTGTGCAGGAGCGGATCGGAATTCTTGATCTCGAGCGGCTGGTTCACCATGATGCCGAAGACGTGCGGATGGTAGCGACAGCCGTCCTGATTCAGCACCACCGGCGTCGTCGGTGCCGTGAACGTTTGACCCGCCGGCACGCCCGCCTTCACGTACACGAACACGTTCGCGAGCGCGTTCGCCGGCCCGGCGACGACGTTTTCTTCGGTCGGCGTCGTCTTGTACTTGGCTTTGCACGCCGCTTCTTCGCTCATGTCGATCGCGGGATTGCGCGGCGCGGTCCCGGTGAACTTGATCTTGCCGCTGATGGTGCCGCCGGCCGCGGATGAAGTCGCAGGAACAGGAGTAGGAGCGGGCTCGTTCGCCGCTGGCGGGGCCGCGTTCGTCTGCGAGCCCTTGCTGCACACGGTGAGCATCAACATCGCGCCCACCACGCTGAAGATTCGGACTTTCATTGCTGTCTCCCCTTCCGGAATGAAGTCTTCTGTTGCGCGCGCCACACGACCAGCATGCCCAACCCCAGGGTGAGCATCATGGCGAGCACCGGCGAGATGAACACACGAGCCGGCACCGGTTCATCGAGTGCGAGGAAATACCAGGTACTGATTGCCATTCGGGTGCCGTGCTCTCCGTTGGACCCGTCCCACGCGAAGAACGCCACCGGAATGGCACGGCCGGTACGGAACGGAAGCTGTGTCGCAGTATCCGGCGAGGCAAGTGCGCGGGTAAAGACGACGCGCCACTGGCCCTTGTCGTACACCGCCTGCGCCCCGACCCCGGCTCCCGAGATCGGATCGAAGCGCTCCACGCCGCGCGCGAGCCCCGCGACGGCGGCGGTCCGGGCGTTGCTCACCCAGCGCCACTGATAAACGGGGCCGGTCGAATTACCCATCAGGAAATACGGCCGCTCCATCCCGGTGGGAATGGTCACCGGAAACTGGACGGCGATCTGATCGGGCCATAGTGCGGGCTGCTCCGATCCGCCGGAATCCTGTTCGAGCGATGCGAATACGCGATTTACATGATCGAGCCAGGCGGTATCGGGACTCTCGGACCGGTCATCCCACGTCAGCTGGATGGCGATCGAGTCGGCCGTATGAACCGCCTTCACCGACACGCCGGTCACCGCCGGCGCGAACCAGCGCGTCTTGCGAATCACCTGCCCCACGAGCGGGAACCAGTACGCGTCGACCGATCCCCAGGCCGAATCGTCGGCCGCATGCGGCAGCGCGCGATCGATCAGCGGCGCGTGGATCACGTCACGCACCGCGGGCGGCTCGGCGGGCGACAGGCTGCGGACGTACTGCGCGACCCGCCACAGCTCGGTCTCCGTGAGGAATTTCTGCTCGAGCAGATCACTGAACGACGGCATCGGCGTGCCGTCCAGGCCGGTGCGGAGCCGGTGGTAGATGTCTTCCGCGGTGCCGCCGCCGTTGAACAACCAGTTCTGGTGCAGATCGGCCGCGAAGATCGGATGACCGGCGTCGTCCTTCAGCGTCGGTGACGAAGGCCCGTCGCCGCGGCCGAGGTCGCCATGGCATTTGCGGCAGCCGATCGAGTCGTA
>DATMZX010000409.1:0-26835 GCA_035573235.1 Gemmatimonadales bacterium | reverse complement strand
CCCCCCCCGTCGGATCTCTCGACGAAACGCGGGTATTCGCCGGATTGGAAGGAGCGAACGAAGGGCTGCTGCTCATCGACGGCGCGGGTCGTGTGCTGGGCGGAGCGTTGAAGGATGGCGGCGGCAAGGACGTCACCGATGCCGTCGCCGCGTATCTCGCCGGGGTGTCGCAGGAGGCCGCGCGGACCGCGAAGCTGCTCGGCCTGGGCGCGTGGAACGGGCTCTCGGCGGAAGGACAGCACGGCAACGTCCATTTGGCGCACCCGACGCCTGAGGCGTTGTTGCTCGTGGTGCGGGAGCGGGGCATGCCGCTGGGACGGCTTTCGATCCTCGCGCAGCGGGCCACGGCGATGGCGCGCCGCTGGCTGGAGCAGCAGGGATGAGCGCGGCGCTCGATCTGATCACGCGCGTGCGCGGCGTCCGCGGCGCGATGCTCGTCTCGGCGGAGGACGGGCTCATCATCGCCGAGCAGCTGATGGAAGGGATCAAGGGGAGCGCGGTTGCCGCGCTCGCCGCGAGTCTCGCCGGAAAGCTGCGCCGCGCGATGGGCGCCGCCGGCACGGGAACGAGCGTCTTCTGGCATCTTCAGGCGGAGCAGGGCGCCCTGCTCGTCGTTCCCGGCGGCAATTCCGAGGGAGGAATCCTGGTGGTGGCGGTCGCGGAACCGGACGTGAACATCGGCCTGGTGCGACTCGAGCTGCTGCGCGCGGCGGCGGCGGTCATTTGAGTCCGCACACGCGCGCCGTGGAGAGCTGGACGCTCCAGCCGCTCACCGACTTCGTCCGCGAATCGTCGGTGCGCCTGGTGCTCGTCCTGACCCCGGCGGGCCAGGTGCTGGCGCAGTCCGGGTTCTCACGCGCGGTCGACGTGATGTCGGCCGCGGCGCTCGCGGCCGCGATCGTCGCGTCCACCGGCGAGCTCGCGCGCCAGCTCAAGCAGCCGCCGTTTGCCGCGCTCAGCCACCAGGGACCGAAGCACGGGTTCTTCCTCGCCACGTTCGCCACCGAGCGCGGCACCCTCGCGGTGCTCGCCGTTTACGATCTCGATGTTTCATCGCTCGGCCTGGTTCAGTTATTCTATGAGCAACTCGCGGCCGACTTGAAGGCGGCGAGCCCCAAGGGCGCGGCCCAAAAACAGGTGCTGGCCGCGGATTTCGAGCGCGAGCTGACCGACAGCCTCAACACGTTGTTCGGGAGATAGCCCGTGTCCCTGGTCAACTTCACGACCCGCGAGATCACGTGCAAAATCGTCTACTACGGACCGGGACGGTCCGGCAAGACGACCAATCTCCATTACGTCTATGGGCGCGTGCCCGAGACGCGGCGCGGGCGCATGGTATCGCTCGCGACGCAGACCGACCGCACGTTGTTCTTCGATTTTCTGCCGATCGATCTGGGCCAGATCTCCGGATTCTCGACGCGCTTCCAGCTCTACACCGTGCCCGGCCAGGTGTACTACAACGCGACGCGCCGGCTCGTGCTCCAGGGCGCGGACGGCGTCGTGTTCGTGGGTGACAGCCAGGCGCGCCAGCTCGATGAGAACATCGAGAGCCTGCAGAATCTCCAGAGCAACCTGCTCGAGCACGGCGTGGACGTGCGCGCGATGCCGCTGGTCATGCAGTACAACAAACAGGACCTCCCGCCCGAGCTGATCCTCACGCCGCCCGAGCTGGACGACGCGCTCAACTTCCGCAGCGTGCCGAGTTTCCCGGCCGATGCCCTGCACGGCACAGGAGTGTTTGAAACGTTGAAATCGATTTCGGAGCTGGTCCTGAAGAAGCTGGCCTCCGGGAGTCCCACGACATGACCAGCACCCTGAATCCGCGCTTCACCTTCGAGACGTTCGTGGTGGGGGCGGCCAACCGGCTCGCGGTCACCGCGGGGCGCACGGTGGCGGAGAATCCGGGCTCGGCCTACAACCCGCTCTTCATTTATAGTAGCTCGGGACTCGGCAAGACCCACGTGCTGATGGCCATCGGGCACGCCGCCAAGGCGATCGCGTCGCAGCTCAACATCGAGTACCTGACGCTGGACGAATACGTCGAGGCGTTCCACGCGGCGATCGCGGCGGGGCAGGGTGATGCGTTCCGGCGGCGCTTTCAAAACGTCGACGTCCTGCTCGTGGACGACGTGCAGTTCCTCACCAATCGCAAAGAGATGCAGACGGAGCTGCTGCGGCTCACCGAGGCCCTGCAGCAGGCCGGTCACCAGATCGTGCTGGCGAGCGATCGCCCGCCCGCGGAAATCCCGGATCTCGACGAGCGTCTGATCTCCCGCTTCTCCGGCGGCCTGGTCGTGGACATGGGCATCCCGGAGTACGAGACGCGCGTCGCGATTCTGCGGCGCAAGGCCGAAGAACGCGGACAGAGTTTCCAGCCTGGCGTGCTCGAGACCGTGGCGAAAGTCGAATTCCCCAACGTGCGCGAGCTGATGGGCGCGTTGAATCGCTTGATCGCGTACCAGGCGGTCAACGACGCCCCGATGAATGAAGAAACGGTCCGGAAGGTTCTTGGAATCTCCTCGGCCGCTGCACCAGCCGCGGTCACATCGGCCGACGAGTTTTCACAATTTCTCACCGATGTCACCGCTACGGTCGGCAAGGCGGTCGAAGCCTGGCGCGCCCGCGTGGCCGAGGCGGTCATGCGGTGGGAAGGCGAGGGGTACCGGACCGGCCGGCTCGAGAAACTGCTGCACCAGGATACGCCGGCGGCGGTGGATGAGATGATCACGGCGTACGTGCAGGACGTCGAGCGACTGAAGGCGCTCGAGGCGGAAGTCGCGGTGCTCGATCCGCAGGCCGCGGGCGACAAGGTGTTCCGCGACCCCGACGACATGGAGGCGGCGGAAGCCGCGGCCGCGAAGGTGCGCGAAGGCGCGGCGCCGCCGCCGGCTCCCTCCGCGGCGTTCACGCTCGAGGCATTCTACGCCGGGGCGTCGAATGAAATCGCGCTGAACGCGGCGCGTGAGGTGATCGCCAAGCCGGGCAAGAAATACAATCCGCTCGTGCTCGTGGGAAAGAGCGGGCTGGGGAAGACGCATCTCCTGAACGCGATCGGGCTCGAGCTCGGCAAAAAGAAAAATGCGGTCGTCGCCTGTCTCTCGACGCAGCAGTTCGTGGACGAGCTGATCGCGGCCATCGACGGCAATCGCGTGGACTGGTGGCGCGCGCGCTATCGCCGCGCCACGGCATTCCTGCTCGACGACATTCAGCTGCTCGGCGGCAAGGAGCGCACGCAGGAAGAGCTGTTCAATCTGTTCAACCAATTTCTCGATGCCGATCGCCAGCTCGTGTTCACGGCGCCGGCGCACCCCAATACGCTCGAAGGCCTGGAGGAGCGCATCGTGTCGCGGCTCGAGGGCGGCCTCGTCGCCGAGATCCAGGAGCCCGACAAGGACCTGAAGCGCTCGGCGCTCGAGCGTCTGCTCAAGAGCCAGCGCGTCACGGCCGACGGGGCGCTCGTCGATTACCTCGTCGACCGGCCGGTCGACTCGGTGCGCACGCTCGGCGCGCTGGTCCAGCGGGTCGCGGAAGCGGCGACGGCACAGGACGAAGCCGTCAGCGCGGGACTCGCGCGCGAGGTCCTGGAAGGGCCGCCCGCGCCCCGTCCCACCAAGGGCCTGCGCACGAGCGGCATCGTCGTGTCCAGCGCCGGCGGCGTGCGCAGCCGCGAGAAGATGGTGTGGGACTGGCCCGCGGCGGCCGATCGCGTGATCGAGGATCTGCGCTAATGGCGATCAAAGGCTCGCTCAAGGAAGCGTCGCTGCCGGACGTGCTCCAGCTGCTCGCGCTCGGGCAGAAGACCGGATGCCTCTCGATCGCCGATCGCTCCAACTTCGGCTACATCTACTTCGACAGGGGCCGGATCGCCTACGCCTCCATCGTCAACCGCCGCGATCGCCTCGGCGACATCCTCGTCAAGCACGAGAAGATCACGCAGGAGCAGCTCGACGCCGCGATCCATCGCCAGGCGAAGGAGCGCGACAAGAAGCTCGGCGAGATCCTCGTCAACCAGAACGTGCTGTCGCAGCAGGAGCTCGAGCGCTACATGCGCATGCAGATCGAGGAGTCGGTCTACTACCTGTTCACCTGGACGCAGGGCACGTTCAACTTCGAGGCCGACGTCCGGCCCGAACAGCAGGACTTCCTGGTGTCGATCAACCCCGAATCACTGCTGCTGGAGGGGGCGCGGCGCGTCGACGAGTGGGGGCTGATCGAGAAGAAGATTCCCTCGTTCGACCTCATCTTCCTCGTGGATCGCGACCGCCTCGCCATCAGCGACGCCAAGCTCACCGAGGTGCAGGAGCGGCTGCTCTCCCTGCTCGACGGCTCGCGCGACATCAACGGCGTGATCGAAGACTCGGGGTTGGGTGAGTTCGAGGTCGGGAAAGCGTTGTACGGCCTCGTGACCGCCGGCTTCCTGCATCGCGCGGGACGTACCGCCAGCGCCGAAGACGCCAAGATGACCGACGCCCGCGTCGAAGAACACCGGAACCTCGGCATCGCCTTCTACAAGACGGGCATGCTGGACGAAGCGTCGCGCGAGTTTCGCCGCGTGGCGGAGCTGCGCCAGAACGACGCCAGCGCCCATTTCTTCATCGGGCTCGTCGCCCTGAAGCAGGCGCGCTGGCGCGAAGCGATGGAGGCGTTGCGGCTCGCCGCCGAGCGCGGCGGCTCCCGGCCCGCGGTGCTCCATAATCTCGGTCTCGCCTACGAGCAGCTGGGACGCCTCGACGACGCGGAGGCCGCGTATGCCGAGGCGGCGTCACGCGCCAAGACCGATCCGCGCGTGTTCATGGGCTGGGGCATCGTGGCGCTGAAGCAGAACGATCACGCCGGCGCCGCGGGGCGGCTCGACCGCGCGAAGGAGCTGTTCGCCGAGAGCGTGCCGCCGATCTGGTACTGGGCGCGCGCCCTCACGGCGGCCGCGGCGGGCGACTTCGAAATCGCGGAGCAGGTCGCGGCGCAGGCGGTCGAGGCCTACCCCCAGCACGGCGTGCTCCGCAACAATCTCGCCGTGCTGCACGAGCTCGCGGGCGATCTCCCCAAGGCGGAAGAGCTGGCGCGCGCCGCGCTGCACGACGAGCCCTCGCTCCCGCAGCTCTCGAAGAATCTCGGCGACCTCGCCTACCGGGCCTCGCGCTACGACGAAGCGTGGACGCTGTACCAGCGCGCGATCGACTTGTCGCCCGAGCTGGGAGACGACGTCTACTTCAAGCTCGGCAACATCGCGTACAAGCGGAACGAGCGTGAGCAGGCCAGCGAGCTGTGGCGGCGCGCGCTCGAGCTGAACCCCAAGCACGAGCTCGTCAAGGCGAATCTCGAGACCCTGAGCTCGCTGTCCTGATGCCGGACGGTGACGACAAGACCTTCGACGCACTGACGCGCAAGATCTCGCAGGCCCGCGGCATGAGCTGCGAGTCGTACAAGGACAAATGCCTGAAGCGCCGCATCGCCGTCCGCATGCGGGCCCGCGGGATCCACACCTACGACGAGTACGCCAAGCTGCTCGACCGCGACGCGCACGAGTACCAGGAGCTGCTCGATGCGCTCACGATCAACGTCACCAAGTTCTTTCGCAACGCCGAGACGTGGGACGCGCTCAAGCCGTATCTCGTCACGCTGGGGACGACGCGCCGCGAGCTGCGCGTCTGGTCCGCGGGTTGCGCCTCCGGGGAAGAACCGTACACGATCGCGATCCTGCTGCTCGAAAGCCTCGGTGCGGGGCGCGGCGCCATCGACGCGACCGATATCGACCGCCTGAGCCTCGAGCGCACACGGCAGGCGCGATACCCCGAAGCGGCGTTCAGCGAGATGCCGGCCGGCCTGAAACGGCGCTATTTCCGCGACGGGCAGCCGATCGAGGCGGTGCGCAGTCTGGTGCGGAGTCAGACGCACGACCTGACGCGCGCGCCGCCGCCCCGGCCTCCGTACGACCTCATCGTGTGCCGGAATGTCGTGATCTACTTCGAGCGCAGCGCGCAGGAGCGGTTGTTTCAGGTCTTCGTCGACGCCCTGTCCCCGGGCGGCGTGCTGCTGCTCGGCAAGGTCGAAACGCTGTTCGGCCCCGCGCGTAACAGACTCGTGCTCGAAGACCCGCGCGAGCGGATTTACGTGAAGCCGTCGTGAAAGAAACCATCGTCAAAGTGGCGGAATGGGCGGTGGAGCAGGGAGACGGTGTGCTGGTCACGCTCGGGTTGGGCTCGTGCGTCGCGATCATGCTGCATGACGCCGAGTCGCAGGCGGGAGCCATGGCGCACGTGCTGCTCCCCTCGCGGAGTCTCGCGCGCGACAGCACCAACCACGCGAAGTTTCCCGACACCGCCGTGCCCTTGCTCGTCGACCGCCTGAAGCGGCTGGGCGCCGACCCGCGGCGCCTCGTCGCCAAGCTCGCGGGCGGCGCGTCGATGTTCAGCCAGCTCGTCACGCCCGGCACGATTCAAATGGGCGAGCGCAATGTGCTCGCGGCGCGGAGCGTGCTTCGCGCCGCGGGCATCCCGATCATGCGCGAGTCGGTGGGCGGCGAGCGCGGCCGCAGCATCCGGTTCTACGTCGGCGACGGCCGGGTCGAGGTCCGGTCCGTGGGCGCGGACGTGCATGTCATCTGAGCGGCCGGGGGTTCTCGTGGTCGACGACAGCGCGCTCATGCGGCGCGTCCTCGTCGACGTTCTGGGGAGCGAGTTTCGCGTCGTCGCGACCGCGCGCGACGGTCTGGACGCGCTGCGAAAGGTGCACCAGTACCAGCCGGACGTCGTCACGCTCGATCTCGAAATGCCGCAGCTCGACGGTCTGGGCGCGATCGGCTACATCATGTCCGAGTCGCCCCGGCCGATCGTCGTCGTCAGCGCGCACGCGGGACCCGGCACCCAGGCGGCGATCCGCGCGCTCGAGCTGGGCGCGGTCGAAATCGTCGCCAAACCGCCGCCGCCCGCCGAAGGCGCGGGACCGTCGCGCGCGGCGCTCGAAGCGCTCGCGCCGCAGCTCATCGCCGCGGTACGCCGCGCGCTCGCGGCCGATGTGTCGCACGTCCGAGTCCTGGCGCGGCCGCCGGGACCCGTCGTGCACCCGCCCGAGCTCGCGCTGCGCGGCCGCGCGACGCTCGCCGTCGGCATCGCCGCGTCGACGGGCGGGCCGCGCGCCCTCGCCGATTTGGTGCCGCGCCTGCCGACCGGTCGCGGCGCCGCGGTGCTGATCGTCCAGCACATGCCGCCGAAGTTCACGCGCAGTCTCGCGGAGCGGCTCGATTCGATGAGCCCCCCCGCGTTACGCGTGGTCGAGGCAGACGACGGCGCGCCGGTGCTCGCCGACACGGCATACGTTGCCCCCGGCGATTATCATATGCGGGTGCGGTCCGCTTCCGATGGTCCGGTCATCGCGCTCGATCAGTCCGAGCCGATTCACGGCGTGCGTCCCGCCGCCGATCCGTTGTTTCGGTCCCTGGCCGAGGTCTACGCGGGCCGCGGCGTGGGCGTCGTGCTGACCGGCATGGGCCGCGACGGCGCCGCGGGCCTGCGCGCGATGCGCGACGCGGGCGCCACCGGCATCGCCCAGGACAAGGACACGTCGATCATTGCGGGCATGCCGAACGCGGCGGTGCAGGCGGGCGGCGTGCATGTCGTGCTGCCGCTCGGGCAAATCGCGGATCGGGTGAGCGCGGAGTTGCTGAAGCGGAGCGGGAGATGAAGGGCTATCTCCTGGTCCGCTCCGAAGGAAAGCCCTACGGCTTGCCCGTCTCGCGCGTGCTCGAAGTCGGCGACACCACCGAGGTGCTCAACATTCCCCGCAAGGTGCGCTCGGTGCGCGGGCTGACGCCGCTGCGCGGCCGGCTCGTGCCGCTCGTGCATCTGGGCGCGTTCCTGAGCGGCAGCGACGTTCCTCCCGCCGCAGGGAGCGCCGTGCGCACCGTGGTGCTGGTCGAGCTGGGGACGAACGGCAAGCAGGTGGCGTTTGAAGTCGACGACGTCGACGCCGTCGTGCGCGAGCAGCCGCTGCCGGCGCCGCGCGGTCAGGCCTTGCCGTGGGCCATGGGGGTCGCCGAGCAGGCCGGGGGGCTGGTGCCGATCCTCGACCTCGACGCGCTGGGAGATCGCATCTGACGACGACGACCAGCGGCGACGACGTCCAGCTCGTCACCTTCAAGGTGGGCGGGCAGGATTTCGCCTTCAATATCTTCCAGGTCGAGCGGATTCTGCGCTATGAGGCGCCGGCACCGCTGCCCAAAGCGCCGGAATTCCTCGAAGGCGTCCTGCAATATCAAGGCGCCGCGGTCCCGCTCGTCGATTTGCGCAAACGCCTGAGCGCCGCCGCGCCGCTGCGCGAGGATACGCGGACCGTCATTCTCGAGTTCGAGGGCGGCAAGATCGGCGTGATCGTCGATGCCGTCACCGAGGTGATGCAGGTGGCCGCGCAGGCGGTGACGCCGCCGCCCGGAATCGTCAAAGGCCTCGCGGCCGAGTACATCGCCGGACTGGTGGTGCAGAACGGCCGCACCATCGTCGTGCTGAATACGAACAAGCTGCTGAATGCGAAGGAGAAACTCGCCCTGCAGGAAGTCTCGTGACGGATTCGACGATGGCGGCGCTGCGCCGCGAATACGACGCGATCGCGCGGCAGCTCGAGGGCGCGCCCGGCACCGCCGAGCGCGAAGCCGCCAAGCGCGAGATCATCGGCTTCTTCAAGAAGGTCGACGGCATGCTCGGCGAGCTCGGCCAGCTCAAGGAAGACATTCGGCAGCTGGTCGACAAATACAAGCAGCTGAACGCCGACACCAAGCAAGCGCCCGAGTTCACGGGGCAGCGGCCCGTCGTTCATGCCGACCACATCGGCGCCACCACGTTCATCGAAAAAGGCTGGAGCCTGATCTCGCTCGGCGATCACGCCGGCGCCATCCAGGCGCTCACGAAGGCGCTGCAGCTCTCCCCGGGGGAGACGCAGGCGGAATCGCTGCTCGGCTGGGCGCAGATGCTGCACGAGGAGTACGACGACGCGCTCGGCACGTTCCAGAAAGTACTGATGAAAGAGCCGGCGAACTCGCTCGCGCGCATCAACGTCGGGTACATCTGCCTCAAGAAGCGCATCTTCGGCGAAGCCATCGAGCATCTGTCCAAGGCGATCCGGCTCGACAACGACAAAAAGGCGACGTTGTACGCGCATTTTTACCTCGGACTGGTGTATCTGCAGCGCGAGATGTACGAAGACGCGGAGACGTTTTTCGAGAAGACGCTGAAGCTCGGACCCAACCTGATCGAAGCCTATTACGAGCTCGGGCGCTCGCACTGGCTCGCCGGTGATCAGGACAAGGCGAAATCCACATGGCAGGACGGCTACAAGGCGAACAAGTTCAATCCCTGGGGCAAGAAGTGTCAGGAGATGCTCGAGCTCGTCGCTAAGGGCGGGGAGCCACCGCGAGACTAGCCACCCTCCTCATCGCCCTGCTGCTGCAGGGCGCTGTGCCGAGTGCGACGCAGGTGGGTCGCGTGACTGCGGTCGCATGGCCCGGACAGGAAGCGTTGGCGGTGGCGATCGCGGAGACGGCGGATCGCGCCCGCGATTTTCCCGGGATCGGCGCGCTGCCGGATCGTCCCATGCGCATCGTTCTCGCCCCCACGCGCGCCATCTACGATTCACTGACGCGCGGCCGTTTGCCGTTGTGGAGTGAGGGCGCGGCGTTCCCAGACGCCGGGACCATCGTCTTACTGTCCGACGGTCCAACCGTCCAACCGTCCAACGCGCTGCGCCACGAGCTCGCGCATCTCGCGCTGCGCTGGGAGGTGGGCCGCCGCGCGCCGCTGTGGTTTGAAGAGGGATACGCGGCGGTCGCGGCGCGAGAATGGGGCCGGCTCGATGCGCTGGCGCTCAACTGGCAGGTCGCGCGCGGGATGCGGATGAATCTGGACGATGTCGACCGGGCGCTGCGCGGCGCCCGCGGCGACGCCGAGACGGGGTATGCGCTCGCCGCCACCGCCGTGCTGCTGTTACAGCGGTGGGGCGGGGAACGCGGGCTCGAGCCGCTCCTCACGAACCTGGCGCGGGCGGAGTCGTTCGATGCGGCGCTCCGGGCCACCTATCACGTGACGGAAGGCGATTTCGAGCTGCGCTGGCAGAAGGACGTCGGGTCGCGCTACGGCTGGTTTTCCTGGGCCACCGCCATGGGCTTTTTCTGGCTGGCGATCGGGAGTCTGCTGGTCGCGTTGGTCATGCTGCGCCGGCGCCGTGACCGCGCCAAGCGCGTGGCGCTCGAAGAAGGCCAAATGCTTGACGAGCTTGGGATTAACGAATAAACTCACGGGCTTATGGCGGACCAAACTCTCGCTCGCTCGCGGTTGCGATTCGGGCCTCGAAACTATGTCGTGCTCGGTGGAGCGCTCCTCTCCCTCGCAGTCGGGTATTGGTTACTGTCGCGGGGATCGACGACGCTCGCACCGGTGCTGCTCGTCCTCGGCTACTGTGTGCTGTTCCCGGTAGGTCTGGCGCTCTAGCGCCCTCGCGTCCCCGCTCGCCAGATGCAACGGGCGAATAGCTCAGCGGTTCAGAGCGCCTGCCTTACACGCAGGATGTCGGGGGTTCGAATCCCTCTTCGCCCATTGGTGTAGCAGCCTGTTACGGAGGAATCAATACGGTGAGAGCACTTCGGTTTGTCGTTGCTCTGATGCTCGGTGTTGCGTCGACCGCGGCCGCACAGCTCGCGGCGCCGGCACCGCCGAGTCAGCGACTGCTAATTCTGCCGTTCTCGGCGTCGAGTGCGGACTCGGCCGGCAGCATCGCGCTGGCGGATGCCGTGCGCGACCGGCTGACGGCGCTGGCGAAAAACAAAGTCCTGATCGTGCCGAAGGCCAAGTTGTGCGAAGCGCTCAAGGCCTCCGGATTTCCGTGCGATGGCCTGCTCGACGATCAGCAGGCGAAACAGCTCGCGCGCTTCCTGCAGGTGCACGCGTACATGATGGGCACGTACGCCAAGAAGGGAACTACGCCCGAAGCCGACGTGCACCTGGTCGATATCGCGAGCTCCGGTATGTCGGGCGCGTTCAAGGTGTCGGACCCGAATCCCGGCACGACCGTCGCGCTCGCCGAAATGATCGCGCAGAAGGCGGCCGCGATCGTGCGCATCAGCGAGCCGATCCGGAATTGCCGAGACGAGCGCGGGCAGCAGCGGTTCGCCCGCGCGCGCGCCGAAGCCAACAAGGCGCTGGCGCAGGATTCGAATTCGACGGGCGCCTGGCTGTGCATCGCGACGATCTTCGAAGCGCAGCGCATGCCGATCGACAGCGTCATCAAGGCGTCGCAGAACGCGCTGCGCGGGGATTCGTGCAACGCGACGGCGTGGGAGAACATCGCGCGCGGCTACCAGCAGAAGGGGGATACCGCGAAGATGGTGGACTCCTTCATCTCGCAGCTGTGCGCCGAGCCGCGCAATGTCGGCAAGTATCTCGGCATCGCGCAGCTGCTCCGCCAGCAGAAGAACTTCCCCAAGGCGATTGAAGTGCTCGATCGCGGTCTCGCGATCATGCCGGCTGAGCAGCAGCTGCTCGACTTGAAGCTCACGATTTGCAACGAAAGCAATAACTACAAGTGTTCTTCGACGGTTTTCGTCGAAAAGACGAAACACGACACGACGCTCCTGGCCGATAGCGCATACCTGAAGCCGGCGATCGGCGCGGCCCAGCAGGCGTCGGACACCGCCGCGCTGCTGCTGTTCAGCGGCGCGGCCACGCGCGCTTTCCCGAATAACCACAGCTTCACGAAGGTGCGGGCCAGCGCGTTCGAGATGGCCGGGCAAAGCGACTCGGCACTGTTCTACTATAAGAAAGCGCTCGCGGCTGATGCCAACGACGTCGCGACGAGTCTCGCGATCGCGAAGTTGTTGATCGATCGCGCGGTATTCGATACCGCCAGTGCCAACAGAATCCCGAGAACGGATACGGCGGCGGCGCGGCGCTTCCGCGAGCCGTTCGTACAAAAAGTCGATTCGGCGCGTCCCTACCTGCGCCCCGGGTTGAATTCAGCCGACTCGACGCAGAAGCTGGCCGCGTCCGTGATCATGCTGACGGGCGGGTCCAAGCTCGCGCAGGCGCAGGCGTACGATGGAGCCTATCCGTGGCTCGACACCCTGCTCACGGTCATGGCGCCGAAGAACCCGGCCGATACGCTCGGTCCCAAGCAACAGGTGCGCATCAACGGGAGCTTCTGGTACGGGCTGTCGTCTGTCCTGACCTTGGCGAAGCCGTACAAGGAGATGACCGAGGCCAAGGGCGCGCAGCGTTGCGTCCTTGCGCGTCAGGTTTTCGATCGCCTCACCCGTACGAAGAATGCGCTCACGCTGGGACGTCGCGTGCATCCGCCCACGGCGGACCAGATGATGGGTTTCCAGCGGCAGTACGAAGCGGCGAAACCGCAGGTCCAAAAAGCGTTCAAGTGCAGTCCGCCGCTGTAACGCCGTTGAATTGACCTGAGCCCCGGTCTATATTCCGGCGCTCCGTAAGCGGCTTGGCGCTGGGGGGCTGGGGGCTGTAGCTCAGCTGGTTAGAGTGCCGGTCTGTCACACCGGAGGTCGCGGGTTCGAGCCCCGTCAGCCCCGCTCTTGGACGTGAAGCTCGAAACCCCCGCCCCTCGCAGGCGGGGGTTTTCTTATTATGGAGCGTGTCCACGGCCGCTTCTGATCCGGTTGCCTATCACGTTCCCGTCCTCGCCGCGGCCGTGCGGACCTGGGCCGACCGCGGCGCGCGCGCCGTCGACGGCACACTCGGCGGCGGCGGCCACGCGGTGATACTGCAGGGACTGGGGATCAGGGTCTTGGGAATAGATCGAGATCCCGACGCCCTGGCTGCGGCGCGTGAACGCCTGGGCACGGAGGGAATCGAGTACCTCGAGGGGTCCTTCGCCCAGCCGGCCATCCTGCAAGCCATCCAGTCGTTCACGCCTGACCGCATCCTGCTCGATCTCGGCGTCAGCTCGCACCAGATCGACAGCGCCAAGCGGGGATTCACGTTCCGTCCTGGTGCGCCGCTCGACATGCGCATGGGGGGACGGGGGACGGGGGACGGACGAGCGGGTATCACCGCGCGCGACGTCCTGAACTCCTGGCCCGAGGAGCGGCTCACGAGTGTGTTTGCGGACTACGGCGACGAGCGCCGCGCGCGGGCACTTGCCCGCGAGGTCATCCGGAGACGGCTCCGAGAGCCCTTCATCATCAGCGACGACTTCGTGAATGCGATTCGCGCCGTGCTCGGCCCGCGCTCGGGACCGCCTGATTTTGCGCGGCTGTTCCAGGCGCTGCGGATCGCGGTCAACGACGAGCTGGGGGCACTCGAAACGGCGCTGCCACGCTTGCGCGACGCGCTGGTCCCGGGCGGGCGCATCGGCGTGATCACGTATCATTCGGGCGAAGATCGCATCGTCAAGCACGCGTTCCGCGAGTGGGGCCGCGACTGCGTCTGCCCGCCGCGCCAGCCCGTGTGCAATTGCCGGGGGCGCGCCCTGGGCCGCGTGCTGACCAAGAAACCGATCGTCCCCGAGGCGAGCGAAATCAGCGACAACCCACGCGCCCGGTCGGCGCAATTCCGCGTGTTCGAAACCATTGGCGCTTAAAGGCCGGCACTGGATCGCCTTCTGGTTGGTGGCGCTGCTGGCGGCGCTCTGGCTCGTCATCGCGCGGCAGACCGCGGCGCTCACCGCCGCCCGTGAGCTCGCCGATCTGCGCGAAGAGCGCGCCTCGCTGGAAGGGCGGCGCGCCGATCTGCAGCGGCGCGTGCGCACCGCGCAGAGTCGCGGCGTGCTGGTTCCCAAGGCGCGGAAGCAGGGGCTGAGATTGCCCGCGGACACGGAGATCATTCTCATTCCAACCCCGTCAGAGCCTCGCCAACCTCCAGCGCCTCCCGAACGGCCCTTCTGATGGCCAAACCGCTCGTCCGTCTGCGCGTGGTGGAAATCGGCCTGAGCGTCGCCCTGCTCGCGCTCGTGGTCCGCGCCGGCCAAGTGCAGCTGCTCGAGGGCCGCCGCTACGCGGCCGCCGCGAAAGCGCAGCGCACGGAAGCGGTCGTGCTCGAGGCGCGCCGCGGCACGCTGTTCGACCGGCACGGCACCGCGATCGCGCTCACGCAGGAGACCTATCATGTCGGCGTCGCGCCCAACGAGCTGCGCGATCCCGCGCGCGACGTGGCCAAGATCGCGCGCCAGCTGCGCCTCCCGCCGAGCGACGTGCAGCGCGCGATGCGCAAGCGCTACGCCTGGTTCGCGGGGCCGTTTACGTCGCTCGATGTGCAATCGATTCGCGCGCTGCGCGGCGTGCACCTGGAGCCGGTGCTGCGCCGGTTTTATCCGTCGCGCGAGTTCGCGCGCGCCGTGGTCGGGCGGGTGGGCGAGGATGGTCGAGGGTCTGGAGGCGGGGGCGGTGGCCTCGAGCGGCTGCTCGACAGTCTCCTCGCGGGCACGCCGGGGTCGGCGGTGGTCCTCAAGGACCGCTCCGGCCGCGAGTACGAATCTCCCGCGCGCGTGGTCGCCGAGCCGGTCGCCGGCAACGACGTCGTCCTGACGCTCGACGCCGAGCTGCAGGACATCGCGCAGCGCGCGCTGGACGACGCGATCGACAACATGCAGGCCGAAGGCGGCGACGTCGTGATGCTCGATCCCCGCTCGGGCGAGGTGCTCGCCGTCGCGTCGCGTCGCGCCGACGGCACGATGCGGCCGAGCGCGTTCACCGACACCTTCGAGCCGGGATCGGTCGCCAAGATTTTCGCGGCCGCCGCGCTGATCTCGTTGAATCGCGTGCGCGCGACCGAGCGGGTGTCCGGTGAAGGCGGCCGGTATCGTCTCGCCGATCGCGTGGTGACGGACGAGCACCCGCTGCCGACCTTGACCCTCGCCGACGCGATCCGTGTGTCGAGCAACATCGCGCTCGTGAAGTTCGTGTCGCGGCTCGCGCCCGCCGAGCAGTACGGCGTGCTGCGGGCGTTCGGGTTCGGGGCGCCGACCGGCGTCGAATTCCCGGCGGAGTCCCCGGGCCGGCTCCGCCCGCCGGCAGAATGGTCGCGGCCCAGCGCGGCCAGTCTCGCGATCGGATACGAGCTCGCGGTGACGCCGATGCAGCTGGCGTCGGCGTACGGCGCGATCGCCAACGACGGCGTGTTGCTGCAGCCGACGCTGATTCGCGAGGTGCGCGGACCGAACGGCGCCGTGCGCTACCGGCATGTCGCCGAGCCGGTGCGGCGCGTCGTGACGGCGGAAGTCGCCGCCAAGCTCCGCGACTTACTGCGCGGCGTCGTCGAAGCGGGTGGGACCGCGGAGCGCGCGGCGCTCGCCAACTTCCAGCTGGCGGCCAAGACGGGAACGGCCCGTCGCGTCGTCGCGGGCCGCTACGCGGCCGGTCAATACACGGCCTCGTTCGCCGCGCTGTTTCCGGCCGATGATCCGCAGCTCGTCGTGGTGATGAAGATCGACGATCCGCAAAAGGGGAGTTACTTCGCCGCGCAGACCGCGGCGCCGGTCACGCGCTCGATGCTCGAGCAGGCGTTGGCCGCGCGCACGGTCGCCATCGATCGCGCGCGCCTGTCGAACGTGGCCATGACGGTGGACGACGTCGGCACCGCGCCGCTCCAGGAGCCGGATGGCATCGTGCCGTACGTCGTCCAATGGCCGTACCGGCCCGACACCAGCCAGCAGCAGCCGGAGCGCGCGGTGCCGAGCGTCGCCGGGATGCCGCTGCGGGAAGCCGCGCGCGCGCTGCACCGGCAGGGGTTTCGCGTCGTCGTCAAAGGCTGGGGAGTGGTCGACCACAGCTGGCCGGTCGCCGGCGAGAAGGCCGAAGCCGGATCCACCGTGACGGTGTTCGCCGAACCGCGTTCCATCAAGCCGTGAGCCGTCCCCTTCGAGAGATCGTCGACGCGCTGGCGCGCGCCGGGGCGCTGATCGACGCGCCACCGGCGGACGCGTTGCCGCAGATCACCGGGTTGACGGCGGACGCGCGCCGGCTCGCGCGCGGCATGCTGTTCTGCGCCGTGCGCGGCGCCGTCCTGGACGGCCATCAGTTCGTGGCCGACGCCGCGGGACGGGGAGCGGCGGCGGCGCTGGTCGAGTCGCGCCAATCGGACGTTGCGATTCCGCAGATTCTGGTCCGCAACGGACGGCACGCCGCGGCGGTGGCGGCCGAGACGTGGTACGAGCGGCCCGCGCGCCGGCTGCAGCTGATCGGCGTGACGGGCACGAACGGAAAGACGACCTCCGTCATTCTCACGCGCCACGTCCTGAGCGCCCGCTGGCCCATGGGCGCGCTCGGCACATTGGGATGCATCGATCCGAAAGGGGAGCCGGTCGAAAGCGAGGCGGGAAACCTCACGACGCCCGGGCCGATCGACTTGCAGGCGACGCTCGCCGCGCTCCTGAAACGGGGCGCCGCGGGCGTGGCGATGGAAGTCTCATCGCACAGTCTCGATCAGGGACGCGTGGACGGGCTGCTGTTTCGCGCGGCCATCTTCACCAATCTCACGCGCGATCACCTCGACTATCATGAGACGTTCGAGGCGTACTTCGCGGCCAAGGCCAAGCTCATCGGTTACCTCGCCGATGCCGGTCTCGCGGTGATCAATGCCGACGATGCCGCCTGGGCCCGGCTCCCGCAGGCGCCGCGGCGGATCACCTTCTCGGCGACGTCGCAGAACGCCGACGTGTTTGCGCGCGACGTCAACGTCGATGCGAAGGGCGCGCGATTCACGCTCGTCTCGGCGGGGGGCAATCACGCCGTGGCGTTGCCGCTGCTGGGGCGCTTCAATGTCGCGAATGCGCTCGGCGTGGCGGCCTGCGCGATCGGGCTCGACGTCCCGGCCAAAGACGTCGCGGCGCGGTTGTCGAGCGCGCCGCAGGTGCCGGGCCGCATGGAGCGCATCGCGGTCGATCCCTGTGTGGTGCTGCGCGACTACGCGCACACGCCCGACGCGCTCGAGCGCGCGCTCGAAACGATTCGGGAAGTCACGCCGGGGGGCGGGCGCGTGATCGTGGTGTTCGGGGCCGGCGGCGATCGCGACCGCGGCAAGCGGGCCCCGATGGGCGAGATCGCGGTGCGGCTCGCCGACGTGGCGATCGCGACGTCCGACAATCCCCGCACCGAGGATCCCGACCGTATTCTCGACGACGTGGAAGCGGGCATGACGGCGCGGCCGCATTATCGCATCACCGATCGCAAGGCCGCGATCGCCCAGGCGCTCGAGCTGGCTCGGCTCGGTGATACGATTCTGCTGGCGGGCAAGGGGCACGAGACCTATCAGATCGTCGGCACCACGAAGGAGCCATTCGATGAGCGCGAGGTCGTGCGCGCGCTGGGGGCGAATTGATGGCCGGACGGGCCTGGACGAGCGACGAAGTGGCGCAGGCTCTGGGTGTCTCCTCCCCCAGGAAGCTCAAGTTCAAATCGGTCGCGACCGATAGCCGCTACCCGATACCCGATAGCCTGTTTGTTGCCTTAAAGGGCGAGAACTTCGACGCGCACTACTTCCTGTCCCAGGCCAAAGCGCAGGGCGCCAGCGCCGCGGTCGTGCGGCATGGAACGCATCCGATCGACGGCCTGCCGTTCTTCGAAGTCGACGACACGCTCGAGGCGCTCGGCCTGCTCGGGCGCGCGCGCCGGCGCATGCTGCCGGAGGGAACGCCGGTCGTCGCCATCACCGGCTCGAGTGGAAAAACGAGCACCAAGGAGATGATCCGCGCGGCGCTGTCGGCCCGCTTCAAGGTCCATGCGACGTCCAGGAACCTCAACAACCGCATCGGCGTGCCGCTCACGATCCTGTGTGCTCCCGAGGACACCGAGGCGCTCGTCGTCGAAGCGGGCGCCAGCGTGCCGGGCGAAATCGCCAAGCTGCGCGACATCATCGAGCCCACCATCGCGGTCATCACGAACATCGGCTACGCCCACGTCGAAGGCTTCGGCTCGCTGGAGGGCGTGATGGCCGAAAAGCTGTCGCTGCTCGACGGCGCGCCGGTGGCCATCATCGGTACGGGGCCGGACGCGATGTGGCCCGAGGCGCGGCGGCGGACCCAGGTGATTCCGGCGGCGCTGGGCGGCAAGGGCAACGACGACACGCTGCTCGACCGCTTCCTGGACCGGAACGGCCGTCCCCAGATCGCCCTCGACTCCGGTGAGAAGATCACGCTCCCGGTCCTCGGCATTCACCAGCTCGATAACGCCCAGATCGCGCTGGCTGTGGCGCAGCGGGCGGGGGTCGAGCACGACGCCGCCGCACGCGCGCTGGCGAACCTGGAGCTGCCGGAGGGGCGGGGCGACCTGCGCGAAGTGGGCAACATGGTGGTCATCGACGACACCTACAACGCCAATCCGGCCTCGCTGCGCCGGGCGGTGCAGACCGCCGCCTGGCTGGCGCGGCGCCAGCGCCGGCCGCTGGTGGTGGTGGTGGGCACGATGTTGGAGTTAGGGCCGGAAAGTGCAAGATTGCACGCCGAGGCGGCGCGCGAGATCGCGCAGCGCAAGCCGGCGCTGGTTGCGGCCGTGGGGATGTTCGTCAGGCCGTTCGAGTCGTTGCGCGAGCAGCTCGGCGGGCGACTCGTCACCGGCGCCGATGCCGAAGCGCTCGGGCCCAAACTGAAGTCGGCGCTGCGGGGCAACGAGCTGGTGCTGCTCAAAGCGTCTCGGGGGATCGCCTTGGAACGTGTCCTCAACTATCTGACCTGATGCTCTATCACCTGCTCGCGCCGCTCGCTCGTCAGCACATCATTTTCAATCTTTTCAACTACATCACGTTCCGCGCCGCGGGCGCGACGGTGACGTCGCTGCTGCTCGCGTTCATCGTCGGTCCCTGGATCATTCGCAAGCTGCGCGAGCATCGCATCGGCCAGATCGTCCGGGCCGAAGGTCCGACCAGTCATCACGGCAAGCGCGGCACCCCCACGATGGGGGGATTGATCATCCTGCTCGCCACGATCGTGCCGACGCTGCTGTGGGCGCGGCTCGACAGCCGCTACGTGATCGTCACCGTGATCGCGACGCTGTGGATGGGGATGATCGGCTTCCTCGATGATTATCTGAAGATCGTGCGCGGCCAGTCGCAGGGACTCGTCGCGCGCTGGAAGCTCGTGGGGCAGGTGTCGTTCGGCATCGGGCTGGGCGCGTACTTGCTCCTGTTCCCGCTCACCAACAGCGCCGATCCTTCGGCGACGCAGCTGCCGTTCTTCAAGTACATCGTGCTCGTGTTGCCGTGGTGGGTCTATCTCTTCTTCGTCACCTTCGTCACGACCGCGAGCTCGAACGCCGTCAACCTCACCGATGGCCTGGACGGGCTCGCCGCGGGCTTGACCGTCATCGCCGGCGGTGCCTTCGCGATCTTCTGCTATCTGTTCGGTCGCGTCGACGCCGCGCGCTATCTCGGTGTGCTGCACCTGCCCGGCGCGGGGGAGCTCACGATCTTCTGCGGCGCGCTGATGGGTGCGTCGCTGGGATTCCTGTGGTTCAACGCGCACCCGGCGCAGGTGTTCATGGGCGACACCGGCGCGCTGGCGATCGGCGGCGCGCTCGGCACCGTCGCGATTCTCCTCAAGACGGAGTTCCTGCTGCTGATCGCGGGCGCCGTGTTCGCGGCGGAAACGGTGTCGGTGCTGATTCAGACGACCACGTACAAGTACCGCAAGAAGAAGTACGGGAAGGAATACGCCGACGCCCACAAGGTCTTCCGCATGGCGCCGCTGCATCATCATTTCGAAAAACTCGGCTGGGCCGAGCCGCAGGTGGTGATGCGGTTCTACATCCTGGGCGTGATGAGCGCGATGATCGCGCTCGCCACGCTGAAGGTGCGATGACGGTCGTGCCGGAGCTGTGGCGCCGCCCGGGCGGTTTCGTCGCGATCATCGGACTGGGGAAGAGCGGAGTGGCGGCGGCGCGGCTGCTCGCGCGCGAAGGCGTCCGCGTGTACGCGAGCGATGCGTCCGACCATCCCTACGCCGGTGAAGCCGCCGAGGCGCTGAAGAGCGTGCCGTGGGTGGACGTCGACATCGGCCGCCACGATCTGACCAAGATCCGCCAGGCGGCCGGCCTGGTGGTCTCGCCGGGCGTTCCGCCCGATGCGCCGGTGCTGACCGCCGCGCGCCATGCCGGCGTCGAGATCGTCTCGGAGCTCGATCTGGGATTTCGCGCGCTCGCCGCGCTGCAGCCCGGCACGCGCAGCATCGCGATCACGGGAACCAACGGGAAGACCACGACGACGGCCCTCGTGGCGCATCTGCTCGGCGCCGCCGGGCTGCGCGCGACGACGGCGGGCAACATCGGCCGGCCCGTGACCGATCTCGCGATGTCCGACGAACCGTATCAATGGCTGAGCCTCGAGGTCTCGTCGTTCCAGCTGCACGACAGCCCGAACTTCGCGCCCGAGATCGGCATTCTGACGAACCTCGCGCCCGACCACCTGGACCGCTACCCGTCGGCCGAGGCGTACTACGCCGACAAGCGTCTGCTCTTCCGCAACGCGAGCGCTGAGGACGTCTGGGTGCTGAACGGCGACGACGAGCTGGTGCTCAAGCTGGCGACGGGTGCGGCGGGACGGCGCGCGCTGTTCTCACTGAGCAAAGAGGCCGATGCCTGGTACGACCGCGCGAATCAGACGCTGCGGCTCGGGAACGAGGCGCTGCTCGGACGCGACGAGCTCCATCTGCTCGGTGATCACAACGTCGCGAATGCGCTGGCGGGGGCACTGGCGGTGCATGAAGCGGGCGTTCCCCCCAAGGTTCTCGGGGCAGGGCTGCGCTCGTTCCGCCCGCTGCAGCATCGCCTGGAACCGGTGCGGGAAGTGAACGGCGTGCTGTGGATCAATGATTCCAAGGCGACCAACATCGCCGCCACGACAGTCGCCGTCGTCGCCATGGAGCGTCCGTATGTGCTGCTGCTCGGCGGGCGACACAAAGGCGAGCCGTATACCGGCCTCGCGCCGTTGCTCGCCAAGCGCTGCCGGCTCGTGATTGCCTATGGCGAGGCGGGACCGCTCGTGGAAAAGGATCTCGCGGGTGAAGTGCCGCTCGAGCGGGGCAGCACCTTCGACGATGTCGTCGCGCGCGCGCGGCGCGCGGCCCAGCCGGGAGACGCGGTGCTGCTGTCACCGGCGTGCTCGAGCTACGACATGTTCAAGAACTACGAAGAGCGGGGGGCCACATTCCGGAAGCTCGTCGAAACGTTCTGAAGTCGATCCTGTGGGAGGGGCGGCTGTTGTTCGTCGTCACCTCCGTGCTGGTCGTGTTCGGGATCGCCGCGGTGTACGGCGCGTCGAGTCTCGTGACGACGGCGGGCGGCCAGGTCGGGGCGAGCTTCGCGCTGCGCCAGGCCGTCGGTGCGGTCGTGGGCGGATTGCTCGCGATCGCGTTCGCGCGCATGGATTACCACCGCTGGCGCCGCTGGGCGTGGCCGCTGCTCGGCGTCACCGGGTTTCTGCTGCTGATCCCGCTGCTGCCGTTCACGCACGCGATTTCTCCCTCGATCAACGGCGCGCGCCGCTGGGTGAACCTGGGCCTGCTCACGCTGCAGCCGTCCGAGCTCGCCAAACTCTCGGTCGTGGTGTGGTGCGCGATGCTCGCCGCCAAGAAAGGCGAGCAGCTGCGCGACTTCAAGCACGGGCTGCTGCCGTTCCTCGTGATTCTCGTGCCGGTCATCGGGCTGATTTTCCTCGAGCCCCATCTGTCGATGGCGCTGCTCGTCACGATTCTCGCCTTGAGTGTGTTGTTCACCGCCGGGGCGCGCATCGGACACTTCCTCGCGCTCGGCGTCGCGGGCGGACCGTTGCTGTTCGGCGCCATTGCGATGGCGCAATACCGGCTCGCGCGCGTGCTGACGTTTTTGAATCCCGGCGCTCCGACTGAAGCGTCGTCCCAGGTCCAGCAATCGCTCACCGGCATCGGCGCGGGGCAGCTGCTCGGCGTCGGGTTCGGGCAGGGGCAGCAGAAGCTCGGGTATCTTCCGTACGCCTACTCCGATTTCATCTTTTCGACGATCGGCGAGGAGTGGGGCTTCCTCGGCGTGCTCGCGATCGCGCTGCTGTTCGGCACGTTCGTGTGGCTGGGATTCCGCATCGCGCGCCATGCGAGCGATCCGTTGGGCCAGCTGCTGGCGACGGGCATCACCGTGATGATCGGGCTGAGCGTCGTGCTGCACATCGGCGTGAGCCTCGCCGTGATTCCCGCGACGGGCGTGACGCTGCCGTTCATGTCGTACGGGCGGTCGTCGTTGATCGTCGCGCTCGCGGCGACGGGCATCCTGGCGAGCGTCGGAAGAGGAGAAAGGCGGCGTCACCCGCGTGTGAACGCTTAGCGGATGGCCAGGATTCTGTTTGCCGGCGGCGGTACCGGCGGCCATCTCATGCCCGCGCTCGCCCTCGCCCGCGTGGCCGCCGACCTCGGCCACGATGTCGTCCTCGTCGGCGCGCAGCGCGGCATCGAAGCGCAGATCCTGCCGCGTCATCCGTTTCGATTCCAGCTCTTGCCGATCGAGCCGATCTACCGCCGCCAGTGGTGGCGGAATTTTCTGCTGCCGCTCACGTGGCTGCGCGCGACCCGCGGCGCCGATCGCGTGCTGCAGGGCGAGCACCCGGACATCGTCGTCGGCACCGGCGGCTACGCGGCGGGTCCCGTCGTGCTCCGCGCGCAGCACGCGGGCATTCCCACCGTGCTGCAGGAGCAGAACGCGTTTCCGGGAATCACCACGCGCTGGCTCGTGCGCCGCGCGCGACAGGTGCACCTCGGATTCCCGGAAGCGCGCGGGCGGCTCGCGCCCGGGCCGCTCACGGAGATCTTCGACTTCGGCAATCCGATCACGCCGCCGGGACAGATCGATGCGCAAGCCGCGCGGCGCGAGCTCGGTGTCAGCGCGCGCGATCGCACGGTGTTCGTCTTCGGTGGAAGTCAGGGCGCGCGCGCCGTGAATGAGATCGTCGCGGGCGCGATCGAGAAAGGATTGTTGGATGACGTGAATCTGATCTGGGGCACGGGAACGGCGCACGAGGCTCGCTACGCGCCGCTCGCGGTGCCGGGCAGAATCGTGGTGCGCGGATTCTTCGATCCGATCGCGACGGCGTATGCGGCCGCCGATCTCGTCGTGGCGCGCGCGGGCGCGATGACCGTTTCCGAGCTGTGCGCGTGGGGCAAACCGAACATCCTCGTGCCGCTGCCGACTGCGGCCGCCGATCATCAAACGTCGAACGCGCGCGCACTCGCCGACGCCGGGGCCAGCGTGCTGCTGCGCGAGCAGGAGCTCACCCCCGAGTCCTTCGCCGGCGCGATCACCGGACTCGCCGCCGACCCCCGGCGGCTGTCGGAACTGGGGGCGACGGCCCTGAAACGGGGGCGCCCGAATGCCGCCCGAACCATCATCCGGAAAGTCCTAGAGCTTTCGCAAGTCGAATGAATTCCCTATATTAGCTGCCCACAGATGACCTTGTTTCGAACCGGGGATCCCCGACCCATCCATTTCATGGGTATAGCCGGGGCGGGGATGAGCGCTCTGGCTTTGATAGCCAGGCACCGGGGAGTCGCCATAAATGGTTGTGATGCCGACACTTCCGGGACTGGGACTGAAGATCACACGTCCCTGGGAGTGCGTGTTTGGCGGGGCCACGAGCCGAGCCATGTCGATGGGGCTCGCGCGGTTGTGGTCACGGCAGCAGTGCCCAAAGACCATCCCGAATTGGAACGGGCCCGGGCGCTGAATGTGCCGATCATCCGCCGAGCCGACGCGTTAGGGCAGCTCGTCGCAAGTGGGAGCCTGGTGGCGGTCGCGGGGACGCATGGCAAGACGACCACCACGGTCATGGTGACGGAGGCACTCACGGCCGCCGGGCGGAGCCCAACGGGACTCGCCGGCGGCCGCGTCGCTGCATGGGGCGGCAATGCGCGCCTGGGCGGCGAAGATCTGTTCGTCGTCGAGGCGGACGAATACGACAAGGCATTCCTGTCGTTGCATCCGACGGTGGCGGTTGTGAACAACGTCGAGGCCGATCATCTCGAGTGCTATGGCAGCGTCGACGCGCTCGAGGACGCGTTCGCGGAATTCGCCGGTCGCGCGCAGCGCGTGATCGTCGGCGCCGACGACGCGGGGGCGGACCGGGTTGCGCTGCGCGTCACGGCTCCCGTCTGGCGCGTGGGCATCGGTCCAACGGCGGACGTGCGCATTCGTGCCGTGCGTCTCGAGCCGAGTGGCTCGCGCGCGACGGTCTCATTGCCGGGGGGTACGACGGTCGAATTACAGCTCGCGGTGCCGGGGATGCACAACGTGCGCAATGCAGCGGCCGCGCTGGCGGCGCTGCACGCGTTGGGCGCCGATGTGCTCGCCGGCTCACGCGCGCTCGCTGAGTTTCACGGCGTGGGACGGCGCTTCGAGCGGCTGGGCGAAGCAGGTGGTGTGACGATCGTGGACGACTATGCGCATCATCCGACCGAAGTCGCCGCGACGTTGTCCGCCGCGCGCCAGGCGTTTCCGGGGCGCCGCGTGGTCGCCGTGTTTCAACCGCACCTCTATTCGCGGACGGCGCTGCACGGGGAAGCGCTCGGCAAGGCGCTCGCCGCGGCCGACGTCGTCGTGGTCGCGCCGATCTATGGCGCGCGCGAGCAGCCGATGGCCGGCGTGACGCATCACCTCGTGGTGCGCGGCGCGACGCGCGCGGGTGCCGCGACCGTCGCGGTGCGCGATCGCGCGGGACTGACGACGCACGTCGCGCGCGCCGTGCGCGAAGGCGACGTGGTCTTCACGCTCGGCGCGGGTGACGTGACCAAAGTCGGACCTGAACTGCTTAAGATTCTGGGCAACGGCAGCCGGGAGCAGGGAGCCGTCGCGTGAAGGGGAAATGGCGCGTCCGCATCCCGCGGATGCCGCGGGCGTCGCGCCGCGTGCTGTGGTGGGCCGCAGCCGCGATGAGCGTGATCGCGCTGTGGATGACCGCGCCGCTCGGGTTGCGGCGCGTGGCGTTCTTCCGCGTGCGGCAAGTCGAGCTGGTCGGCATTCGCCATCTCGATGCCGACCGCGTCCTCGCCACGCTGCGGATGTCGCCGCGCGCGAGCGTGTTCGACGACACGGAGATCCTCGCCGAGCGCCTGCGCCGGCTGGATGGCGTCGCGGACGCGACCGTGATCCGGCGGCCGCCCGCGTCGCTGAAAGTGATCGTGCGCGAGGTGGAGCCCGTCGCGCTCGTCGCCAATCCACGCGGCGCGCTCGGCGTGGTGGATGGCGATGGACGCGCGCTGCCGTACGAGCTGGGGACGCTCGACCTGCCGGTCGTGCAGGCGGCCGACAGCGGCGTCGTCGGCGTGCTGGCCCGCGTGCAGGCGTTCGATCCCCAGATGTATCAGGCGATCGACGCCGCGCGGCGCACGGATACGCAGCGCGGGGATGTGCTGCTCGAGCTGGGAACGCACCGGGTGTTGCTGAGCCCCAATGCCGGTCCGGAGGTCATTCAGGCGGTGATGCTGGTGGCGAGAGATCTGGCCGCGAAGGCGCGGCCGTATGCGGAGCTGGACGGCCGCTACGCCGGGCAGGTGATCGTGCGCCGGCGCGCCACGGGCGGGAGCGCGTGATGTCCGAGCGCCGCCTCGTCGCCGGTCTCGACCTGGGCAGCACGAAAACGTGCGCGGTGATCGCCGAGCTCGCGGGTGACCTGCCGCGCGCGCCGCTCGCCAAGATCCTCGGCGTCGGCATCGCGAAGAACACCGGCGTGCGCCGCGGCATGGTGCGCGACATCGACGAGACGACGCGCTCGGTCGCGGCGGCGCTCAAGGACGCCGAACGCATGGCGGGCGGGCGCGTCCCCGACGTGACCTGCGGCATCGCGGGTGAGCACGTCACGGCGCGCGGCTCGACCGGCGTCGTCGCGGTGAGCGGCGACGAGATCACGCTGCAGGACGTCGCGCGCGTCAACGAAGTCGCGCGGGCCGTGTCGCTCGGGCGCGATCACGAGCTGCTGCACGACATCCCGCAGGAATACAAAATCGATCAGCAGGGCGGGATCTCCGATCCCATCGGCATGACGGGCACGCGGCTCGAAGTGGAGATGTATCTCGTCACCGTGCAGTCCACGGCGGCGCAGAATCTCCGCAAGAGCGTGCAGCGCGCCGGCTACAAGGTCGCCGATCTGGTGCTCGAGCCGCTCGCCGCGTCCTACGCCGTGTTGACCGACGATGAAAAAGAGCTGGGTGTCGCGCTCGTCGAGGTGGGCGGGAGCTCGACCGGCGTCGCCATTTTTCACGAGGGCAAGATCCGCCACCTCGCGTCGCTCAAGTTCGCGGGCGGGCACGTGACGAGCGATCTGGTGCAGGGACTCAGCGTCACGCAGTCGGACGCGGAGCGCTTGAAGGAGCGGCACGGCGCGGCCTACACGCCGCTCGTCGACGCGGGCGAGATGGTGACGCTGCCCTCGACGCCGGGACAGGGCGCGCGCAGCGCGTCGCGCGAGCTGGTGGCGCATATCATCCATCAGCGCGTGGACGAGATCTTCCAGCTCGTGGGTCGCGAGTTCGAGCGCGCCGGCTACGGCGCGGGTCGTTTGCCGGCGGGCGTCGTGCTCACCGGTGGCACGGCGCATCTGCCGGGCATGGTCGAGCTCGCGCGCGAAGTGTTCGCGGTGCCGGTGCGCGCGGGGCATCCCGAGCAGGGAATTTCCGGATTGGTCGACAGCGTTCAGGCGCCGCGCTACGCGGTGCCGGTCGGCCTGGTGTTGTATGCCGCGCGCAAGAGCGCGGGGGGCTCCGCCCCAGGTGTGCTGTTCGGCGGGACGCCCGAGAAGCTCTTTGGACCTCTCAAGAGATGGTTGCAAGACTTCTTCTGAGCCCTAGGGGAGAACCATGATCTTCGAACTCGAAGAAACCGTAACGCAGAACGCG
>DATMZX010000408.1:0-5290 GCA_035573235.1 Gemmatimonadales bacterium | reverse complement strand
CGTTCCGGTCCACGGGCTCGGCGGAGAGAATGCGCGGGCCGTCGCCGGCCGCGCCGCCTAACGAACCCGCCGATCCGTCACCCGTGCCCGCCTCCGCCGACGCGGGCGCGGCCTCGACCGGATCGGGATCCTGTTCCAGCTTCCTGGCCAGAAGCTGGCCGACCACGCGCTGCTCTTCTTGCAGCACATCGCGCAGCTTGAGAAAGCTGGGCGCCGTATCGCCGAATTTGTCGCGCGCGAGATCATCGAGCGATTGCAGCGACGCGAGCGTCGCCGCCAGGTCGGCCGCGAGCTGTTTGACGAACGCCTTGGGCGTGTCGGCGAAGGCTTTGTCGAATTCCTCGATCGTCGGCTTCTTGGCCGCGATCGCTTCCTCGCGCTTGGCGCGCTTGCCCGCGTCGTCGGCCGCTTCCTGTTCCGTGCCGATGCTGCGCGCGTCGGCGTACTGAAAGTACGAATGGCCGGCGCGGTTGAGCGCGGCCGACTTGACGGGGATCTCGAGCTTGAGTCCCATCCATTCGAGCGGGGCGGCGCGCAGCTCGAGGTCGCCATCTTCGATCTCGGGATAGAGGCGGTCCCAGTATTGATCGAGCAGGCCGCGCGTCACGTCGAGCATGCCGCGGAACGAGCCGAACCCTTCGCGGCGCAGCATCGCTTCGCCTAACCAGGCGGCGAGTTGCAGGTCTTTGCTGCGCGTGGCGAGCGCTTCGCCCGCCAGCTTGATGACCAGCGGCCAGTCGGCGACCTTGCGCGCGTGCTGCCATTCGCCCTGCGGCGCATCGTCGTCCTCGCGGCGCGCTTCCTTGATCTTCTCGTAGACCGGATCGTAGCGCAGGTCCGCGCCCGCCGGGTTGTCGCCGGGGATCGGGTTCAGCAGGTCATCGCGGAGCGGCATGGGCTCCCTACGACGTGGTGGCGGGCGCGATCGCGGGTGCGATGTCCAGCTCGCGCACCTCGAGGATCGGGAACTCCTCCCCATCCACCAGCAACATTTTCTGCCCAACGGGAATCGGCGTGCCGTTCGCCAGCTCGCGCCACTCGGTGACGCGGCCTAACCGCACGTGATCGTTCGCATCGTCGGTGCTGAGCGGCGTCAGCGCGGGCAGGATGACCTCGCCCAAGTCGAGACCCTTGAACTGGGGGCCCGTCTTGAGCACGGCCGGGGGCCACAGCAAGTCGCGCAGCCGCTTGGGCGCCGACATGCGGAGCGATGCAATGTGCTCGAAGGGCAGCAGCGTGTACTGCCCGGCCGCGAACACTTCGAGCCGCGGCCCGATGCGCGGATCGCCGTCGGACAACGACGTGAACGGCGTGCCGTTGAGCGTGCCCGATACGTCGCGCGAAGCCGGCGCCGTCGGCACGGCGTCATCCCGGAACATGCGGTCGCGCGTTAGGCCAGCGTGGAGCGCGCTGCGATACAGCAGCGCCCCCATACTGGACTGCGGGCCGGACTGCGCGAGCACGTCGAGATGTTTTTCGGCGCGCCCGTACTGGCCGGCGAAACAGAGAAGCTCGAAGAGAAACGTGCGCCGCTGGGTGTCGGTCGGGTTGTCCCGAACCTCGACACCCAGGGCGTCGATTGCCGCATCGAGCTGCCCCGCTTGAAAGAGCTCTCGCGCCTTCATGCGAAGCGTCGTGCCTTACTGCTTGGCGTTCGTCTTGACGTTCCAGCCGGCGATGACGGCGGAGCCAGGCGAGCCGTCGGCCTTCTGCGGCGTGTACGTCACGTTTACCGCACCGTACGCAAGCGACACCGATTCGGCGGGCGTGTCATCGCCACCGCTCGCACCCGACCACTGAATCGATTCCACGAACACTTCCGTGAAATCGTACTTGAGATAGCTGATCGACTTGTCGCCGCCGGCCTTGTTCAACACCAGCGAGGCCTTGGGGAAATGTTTTCCCTCGCAGCACATCTGGAACATCTTCGGGCTCGCGGAGTCGGTCTTCTTCATGAAGCTGAAGGCGCTGAGAGAGACCTTGCCGGCACCCGCCCCTGCACCGCTGGTCCCGATCGTCGCTGGATTAGAGGCGCCCATGCTGAACGAATAGATCTCGATCCACTTCTCGAAACCCGCCCGCACGGTCTCGCCATCTATGCCATCGAGCTTGAGATATGCGTCGAACGCCATGTCGTACCCCTCCTAAAGGAAATGGTCTCGCTACGCGACCTTCGGAATGATGCCTAACGGTGCTACTTCGCGGGTGCCGGCAGCTCCGCGACCAAACGCATGGACACACTCAACTCGTCCAACTGGAAGTGCGGCCGCAGGAACGCGACGGCGCGGTACGCGCCCGGCTTCCCGGGCACTTCCTGCACCTCGATGTTCGCTTCCTTGAGCGGGCGCTTCGCCTTCACGGACAACGGCGCATCGTCGTTGCCGACCACGTAGTTCGCGATCCACGTGTTGAGGAACGACTGCGCTTCGCTCTTCGACATGTAGCCGCCGATCTTGTCGCGCATCATGGCCTTGAGGTAATGCGCGAAGCGGCTCACGGCGAAGATGTACGGCAGCTGCGCCGAGATCCGCGCGTTTGCGGTCGCGGCATCGCTCGTGTAGATCTTGGGCTTCTGCGCCGACTGCACGCTGAAGAAGCACGCGTTCGACGAGCCCTTCTGGTGGACCAGCGGCGCGAACCCCAAGTCCGCCAGCTCCTTCTCGCGACGGTCGGTGATCGGCGTTTCCGTTGGGCACTTCATGGCGACGTCACCCGAATCGGTGCGGAAGTTGTGCGTCGGCAGCCCTTCCACCATGCCGCCGCTCTCGACCCCGCGGATGCACGCGCACCAGCCGTACTGCGCGAACGCGTTCGTAATGCGCGCGCCTAACGCCCAGGCCGCGTTGGCCCACAGATACTTGTCGTGGTCGGTGCCGTCCACGTGCTCGTCGTAGTTGAACGCGTCCACCGGCACCGTGTTGGGGCCGTACGGCTCGCGCATCAACATGCGGGGCAGCGTCAGCGCCACGTACCGCGAATCCTCGCTCTGGCGGAACGCCTTCCAACGCGCGTACTCGGTGGTGTCGAACACCTTGGCGAGATCGCGCGGCGAATCGAGCTGCGTGTAGCTCTCCAGGTTGAGCATCTCGGGCGACGTCGACGTGATGAACGGCGCGTGCGACGCGGCCGCCACCTGCGCGATCTTCTCGAGCAGCTCGATGTCCTGGCCCGATTTGTTGAACTCGTAGTCGCCGACAAGCGCGCCGAACGGCGCGCCGCCGAACACGCCGTACTCCTCCTCGTACACCTTCTTGAACAACGCGCTCTGATCGAACTCGGGCGCGCGCTGCAGATCACGCAGCAGCTCCTTCTTGCCCACGTTCAGAATCTTGATCTTGAGCATCTCGCTCGTTTCCGACTGGCCGAGCATGTAGCGCAGCCCGCGCCACGTACCCTCGAGCTTCTGGAACTCGGGCGCATGCATCACCTCGTTCAACTGCAGCGAGATCAGATGATCGATCTGCGCGATGCGCGCGTTGATCATCACCTCCGTGTCCTTGGACACGGTGATTTGACCCGCGAGCACCTCGGACACGAACTGCTTCACCATGTCCTTGCCGCGCTCTTTGGCGGCGGAGTCCTTCCCCAACCGGCCCTGCTCGACGATCGTGTCGAGCAGACTCAGCTCGGTGGCTTCGGCGGCGGCGGGCGCGGCCTGTGCGGCCTTGGCTTCAGCCATTGGACCCTCCATCGGTGCCGAGCTCCGCGCGCAGCTTCTTCATCTTGTCTTCGTCGCCCAATGTGGCCTGAAGAATGTCGTCCAACTTGTCGTTGCCCTGCAGCGTACCGCGCAGGTCGGACAACTTCGTGCGCAGATCGAGCAGCTCCTTGAGCGGCTTCACCTGCCGCGCGACCGCGTCCGGCGAGAAGTCATCGAGACTCTTGAACGTGAGGTCGATGCCCAACTTTCCGGCGTTCGGATCCTCACTCAGCTTGTTCTCCACCGAGAACGCCAAGTGCGGCTTCATGCTGGCGATCACGTCATCGAAATTGTCGAGCGTGACGTCGACGAACTTGCGGTCCTTGAGCTTCGCGAGCGGCTCGACCGGCTGACCCGAGAAATCTCCGAGCACGCCCATCACGAACGGCAGCTCCTTGATCTCGATCGCGCCGCCGGTCTCCACGTCGTAACTGATGTTGACGCGTGGCGGTCGGACGCGCTCCAATTTCTTCTGCGTGCTCTCCTTTGCCATGACTGGGCTCCTGATCGCGGTGCGGGTACCGGTGAAAGTACGGGTAGGGCTTGTTAGTAATCGAGAGAAGTACAGGACGCCGGCACCGAGCCGTGGAGCCCGATCGCAGCGCTGGGGAATCCGGGAGCGAGGGAACGCACGGTGCTGGAACCGTGCGGGACACCCTTCACTGACTGGAGACCATCGCGCCGATCATACGGGTCGACTGGCTGGGTGTCAAGAAAACACATCTTCGCCGTGCGCGCCGTGTCGCACAACATGATTTCGTTGTACTCCACGACACAATTCGTTAGGGACGCGTGACACGTTGGTGGCCTCACGCGTCGGCCGCCGGTGCAGGCAGTAACTCGGTGTCGAGGCATCCGGCGTTCACGAAAAACGCCGCGAGCGACACCACCGCGGACTCCACGCCTTCCGAACCAACCAGTCCGTCGGCCACGAGATCCCGAGCCAGGTCGCGCAACGCGATCGGCGCCGTGCACCGGGTGAGAATGGCCGCGGTTTCAGCCGAGCACTCGATGCTCGTCCGAAACGGCGCTTCGACCGATACGTCGATACGCTCGACCCGCCATGCACCATCCACGAGGCGCTGGTCCGAGCGAATCTGCAGGCCGTCGCGACACCACACCCGCGACTCGAGCATGCGGCGGGAAAAGTCGGGCGACTCGCGCAGCCTCACCCAATCGAGCTGCCATTCCAATGAATTGCCGATCTGCGTCGTGCCGACGGACCGTCGCGCCGTGAACGGCGTCCGCGGCGATGCGTGTCGTTCGACCGCCATCGACGAGTAGACCAGTTTCTCGGCGCCGATCGCGGCATAGGCGGCGATCTTGGCCTCGGCTTCCTTTTCGGTCGACCCGCCCGCTCGCGCGACGGCGTGAAAATAGTCGACGGGATCTCGGGCGACGCGCACGGCGAGCACGACGTCGAACTCACCGTTCGACGGGCCGATCATCTCGCGCACGCGCTGCTCGAGCGGCGCGTTCACGCGATCGGTGGCGACGCACGTCATGAAGTAGCGGCCGCCCGGCTCGAGAAACTCGGGCAGCCCGGCCAGGATCGCGCGCGTGAACTGCTCGCCGTCAGGTCCGCCGTCG
>DATMZX010000407.1:0-5853 GCA_035573235.1 Gemmatimonadales bacterium | reverse complement strand
GACGCTCACCGCGCGGCGGCGCAGCAGCGCGATGAGCAGCGGGCCGAGACCAACCTTGATGACGTGCCCGCCGAGCATCGCGACGATGGCGCGCTTGCCCGTCGCCGCCACGATCTGGTCGACGACGTAGCGCAGATCCTGCGCGGCGAGAATCGACGGCAGCGCGTCGAGAAAAGCGGCAAACGATCGATCGGACGGTACAGGAGGCTTGGCGAGGAGAGCGGTATCGACTTTGTTGGGGCGTTTGGCAACCGGTACGGTCTTGAGGCGGGAAAAGTCTGCTTCCCGGTAATCGGTCATGGCGCATTCACCCCGGAGGCTGTGTAGTCTTTCAGCTTCAAGGTCACCGTCCCGAAGGAGAAGTTGGACTGAATCGCGAGCACGACTCGGGTCTCATCGTCCGACAGCCAGATTCGTGTCTCGGACTTGTCCCCAAAGATGCCTCGAGCCTGAGGTATTCTGGGGCGTACCACGAGCGCGCGCCACTTCTTCCCGGCAACATTGACTTTGTCGCGGCCCAGGACCTCGATGATGACGGGATTGCGGTCCGGCCGGAAATAGCGGGCGTACTCGTATTTCTTGCCGACTTCGAGCGGAACGGTCCGGATCCAGTACAAAAAGGCCCCATCGTCCAGCGGGTCGAGCACCGTCGCGAAGGTCGTATCGCGCCCTTCTTCTCTATAAAAGCCCGAGTCGGGATAGATGTCGTAGCGGCGCTCGCGGTGTTTGCCCCGCTCATCCTGCACCGACGAGAATCGGCGGGAGCGGAAGTCGTAGCGGCCCACCCACGATTCCATCGTCTGGTCGAGGTGATAGCCGAGGCCGCCGCCCGTGATGCGGAACCGGATGTGCACCGTTTCGACGCCATGCACGGTGTCGGTTCCCATCACCTCCATCGTCGCGCTGCCGATGTTGAAGATCCCGTAGCGGGCGCCGAACGAAAACTTCTCGCCGACCGGAAACGGTACCGCCGGTGCCGCTCGAATGACACGCGGCGGAGACACGGGCGGCGGAACCGAATCGGTCCGCGTCGAGCTCTGCGCGAGCAGTGAAGCAAATCCAGCGGCCAGCGCGACCAGCAGGGCCGCGGTGCCTTTGCGGGCGGCGCTGATCACACCGCGCGATTTCCAGGCTGCCACGAGCTGCTGCCACGGCTTGGACCGGGACGCACGTTGCTTGAGATCGTAGCGTGCGGCGCTCGGCACGACTTCCATGCGCCGCGCATGCACGCTGAGACGGGCGAGCAGCTCCGCGTTGGCGGACCACCCCTCCGTGCGCAGTAGCGCTGCTTCGCCGCCCTTGGTCGCCTGGCGCAGCACGATCAGTCGCAGCGCCAGGAATCCCGAGATGGAGTCTTTGACGCCGCCCACGCGCAGCAGGCGCGGCGCCCACTGACGGACCCAACGCTCCTGCCAGGTGCTCACGCCCTGGAGGCGCGACTGCTCGGCCACCACGAGATCGGCGCCGGACTCGAGCCGTTTGACCATCTCCTCCATTGTCTCGGGTCCGTGCACGAAATCGGCATGCAACGTGATCGCGCAATCGCGCTTGGGACGGTCCGTCCGCTGCAGCGCGACCCGCAGCAGCTCTTCCAGGCTGCGCGCGTATCCCAGTCGCGCACGATGCTGGATCACCGTCAACGGCAGGACCCGAGCATAGGAGGCCAAAACGTCCCCGGTCGCATCCGTAGAGGCGTCGTCGCACGCCAGGATCTGGTATTCCCGCTCGAACGCGGTGAAGACCTGGCGGACTTTCCAGAGAACGAGCCCGACGGTGCTCGCCTCGTTATGGGCCGGAACGCAGACGTAGATCATGGCCCTGCAATCTAGAGAACAGCCCTATAGACATCCAAGACTTGACCTGCCATTGAGCGTGCGGTGAAGCGGGGCGGGAAGGGAACAGGCTTGGGATCGTGGAGTACGGCGACCACCTTTTGCGCCAGGGCTTCGGCGGAGCCGGGGGGAACCAGGACCTCGGCGGGCAGGATTTCGGGAATTCCGCCGGCCGCCGTGGCGACCACCGGTCGCTCCAGGGCCAGCGCGTTGAGAATCACGCTGCCCAGTCCCTCGAGCTTCGACGACATCACGAACACGCTCGCCTCGGCGATCAGCGCTTCGATGCGGTCGATCCAGCCCACGAGGTGGACGCGCCCGTGCAGGTCGAGGCGGGTGATTTCGGCGGCGAGGGCGTCGCGTTGCGGCCCTTCCCCGGCGATGACCCAATGCAGCTGCGGCTCGAGCGGGCGCGCGATGCGCGCGGCGCGAATCAGCGTCTTCTGATCCTTGTGGTCGACGAGCGCGGCGGCGTTCACCGCGAGCAGCGCCTTGGGCGACAGGTGGAGCTGGGCGCGCATGTCGAGCGGCGGCGTGGCCGCCTGGCGGATTTCTTCGGGGTCGATGCCGTCCGGGACGACGGTGATGGCATCGGCGGCAACACCATCACCGACCAGGATCCGCTTCACGGCTTCGGAAACGGCGATGATCCGATCGGGCCGCCGCCAGGCGCCGAAGCGGCCGACGTGGAAGTCGACGCGCCGGGTCGCGACGAGCGTGCGTCCGAGCGCCACGGTGGCGGCCAGCGTGAGCGCGTGACTGTCGTGCACGTGGATGACGTCCGGCTGGAACGACGCGATCGTGCGCCGGAGCTGCCACCAGGCGCGCGGGTCGAGCCCGATCTCCCAGGCCGTCCCGGCCACGGTGACGCCCGTGCCGGCGGCGCGGCGCGCGAGCTCACTGTCCTGCCTGGTGACGAGGACCTGCTCGATTTCGGATTCGCGCGCCAGCTCGCGGCACAGCAGCCGTACCTGATTCTGGCCGCCGCGCCACTCACGTCCTGAATCGACCTGAAGTACGCGCACCCCGAGCTACGCTGGGACTTTCACGACTCCGGCGAGCACGCGGCGCAGAGCATCGAGCTTGAAGGGCTTCTGGAGGAACGGCCGGCCCAGCTCTTCGAGGAAGCGCAGCGTGTCACCGCGCACCGTGTCGCCGGTGGCGAAGATGATGCGATCGGCGACCGCGGGGTGCATGCGCGAAAGCGTCTGAAACATCTCCCGTCCCCCGAGGCGTGGCATGCGCAGATCACAGATGATCAGATCGAACGGCTGCATCAGCGCGATCTTCAACGCCTGGCTCCCGTCGCGCGCGAGCACGACCTCGTGGCCCCAGCTTTCGAGCGTCGCCTGCATGTAGTGCAGAATGTGCGGTTCGTCATCAACAACGAGTACCCGCAGACGCTCGACGCGTTCGGCGGGGGCCGGCACCAAGGTCGCCGGCGACGGGCTTAGCTCCGCGCGAATGCCGGTCGGCAGCTCGACGGAGAACGTCGCACCGCGACCCGTTGCCGGTCCGCCCGGATCGACGGTGATGTTGCCGCCGTGCTCCTTCACGATCCCCAGACTAATGGAGAGGCCGAGGCCCGTCCCTTCGCCTTCCGACTTGGTGCTGAAAAACGGCTCGAAGACATGGTGCGCGACGGCTTCGGGGATGCCGGGCCCGTTGTCGGAGATGTTCACCGAGAGTCCGTCGGGCTCGCAGCGCGTGACGATGTCGATGCGGCCGCCCACGCCCGTCTTGCCGCGCGTACTCGCGATCGCCTGCGATGCGTTGTTGATGATGTTGACGAACACCTGCTTGATCTGGTTGGCGTGTACTTCGACCTCGGGCAGCCCAGGCTCGAAGGTCAGCGTCAGCTCGACGCGCGCCGCCATCAGCTGGTTCTTGAGCAGCTGGTGCGTGGACTCGAGGATGGGACGAATCGATTGCAGGTGGCGTTCGCCTTCCTGGCGCCGCGCGAACGACAACAGGTTGCGGACGATGGCCGACGCGCGCTCGGCCTCCTGACGGATCACGGCGAGCGGCTCCGCGAGCCGCGGCGGCACGTCCGCCGCTTCGCCGAGCAGATCGCTGAATCCCACGACCGACGCCAACGGATTGTTGAGATCGTGCGCCACGCCGGCGATCAGCTGGCCGATCGCCGACATCTTCTCGGATTGCAGCAGCTGTTCCTGCAGGCGCCGCTTCTCGGTCTGATCTTCGAACAGCAGGATGGCGGCGCCGGGCTCGCCGGTCGGAATCGCGGTCGCGAGCAGGACGCGCTCGCCCGCGCGCACTTCGACTGACGCGGACGCGCCCTCGGGCGTGAACAGCTTCGTGATCGGATCGACCCAGGCCGGCGGCAACAGCGTGAGCCAGGCGCGTCCCGGGAGCGCGGTGACGGGAAGCTTGATCAGCTCGGCGAACACCCGGTTGGCGCGGCGCACGTTCCCCTCCGGGTCCACATAGCAGATCGCCTGATTGAACGCGTCGACGGTCTGCTCCCACTCGCGTTTGCCGCTGGAGAGCAGCTCGACGAGGCGCGCGTTCTCCAGCGCGATCCCCGCCTGGGCGAGCACGGCGCGCGTGAACAGGAGCGCGTCTTCGCCGAGTGCGGCGGTGCGCTCGCCCTCCATGGCGAGCGCGCCGATCGTGCGCGACACGGCAAGAATCGGCACGCCGAGCCAGCTCGACGGCACCGGTCCCTCGATGGTCACCCCCAGCTCGGCGGCACGCGCGGCGACCTTGTCGGGAAAGACGAGCGGACCGCGCCGCAGCGCGAGTTGGAGCAACGGATCGTCGGTCGTGACCGGGCGCGGCCCGTTGTGGTAGGCGACGATGAGCCGGTTGCTGTCGATGTCGAGCAGCAGGATCGACAGGCGGCCCGGGGCGAACCGGTCACTCAAGGTTCGCGCGATGATCTCCACGATCGACGCGGGCCGAAACGCGCCGGCGAGCTCCTGCGAGAGCGAGATCAGGCGCTCTAGCACTTGGCGTCGTCCAGGAACCGCGTCGGCACCCGCGTCGCCGCATCCACCAGCGCCTCGGCCGACTTGATGAAGCGCACCACGATGGGCAACGAGCCCACGAGCCCGACTTTGCGCTGCATGATCCCGGCGATGGGACCGAGCTCCTTCCGGATGATCTGCTTCCAGTAGCGGTATTCCGCGGTCAGAACGAACGGCGCCTTCTGGGCCTCCTCGCGCGTCACGAGCTTCGCGCCGCGACACACGCCGCGGTCGAGGTCGAGCCAGATCCCGACGTCGTCGGGAACGCCGATCGCCGGTTGCGCCGGCATGACCAGCGCGACGGACCCGTGGGTCCAGTCCGTGGACGCCGCCCGATACTCGTCGCTCTTATTGATAGCGTCTTCGTAGGCGGCCACCCACGCGGCCGAAGGGAAATCGTGCGCGGCGGCGGTCAAGCAACGGCTCGCGCGAAGCCGTCGAACAGTGCCCGCTCGGTGAGATCCTCGGGATGCCATTGCACGGCCAGCGTCCAGGGCGAACCGGGGTCGGCCGGTTCGGCGGCTTCGATCACGCCGTCTTCGGCCCAGGCCACGGCCCGCAGACCGGGGGCGATATCGCGGATCGCCTGGTGGTGGCGGCTGTTCACCGTGGCCGATCGCGTGCCGAGCGTCCGCTCGAGCAGCGAGCCGGGCTCTACGCGCACGGGGTGACGGCTTTGGTCCCTGGCGTGCGGCACGGACCCGGGACGCTCGCTGTCCAAATCCTGATACAGCGTTCCGCCGAGCGCGACGTTGAGAATCTGAATGCCGCGGCAGATCGCCAGAATCGGCAGGCCGCGCTTGCGGGCCTCACCGATGAGCGCGAGCTCCGCAGCGTCACGAACGGGATCGACGTCGCCCAGGCGTGGATGCGGCGTGGCGCCGTAGCGATCGGGCGCGACGTCTTCACCGCCGGTCAGCACCAACCCGCACACCGCGGCGAGTGCCGCGCCGGCGCGATCGGGTGCGAGCATGGTCGGGACGGCGAGCGGCACCAGGCCGGCGCTCTCGAGCGCGCGCACGTAGGCGGTG
>DATMZX010000406.1:0-5212 GCA_035573235.1 Gemmatimonadales bacterium | reverse complement strand
GCCAGGGGGAGCGTTACACCTCCCACGAGCAGTCCCTTGCCCGACTCCTCCTTGAGCTGCTGAACGGCCTTCGCCAGATCCCCGCGCACGAGTTCCGCGTTCCAATCGACCCGGTCCAGGGTGCTCGAGACGACGTACTTCTGCTTCGCGTCGATCGTCCGGGCGAAGGGCTCCATCCAGGGTTCCATCCACTCAGGCCGCGCGCCCGTCGGCGCCGGCTGCCGCCACGCGGCCTCCATCATCTCGTAGGTCACTCGGCCGAAGAGGAGGGCATCGGCCTGCTCGAGGGTCTCGGCCGCGCGACGGTGCAACTCTTCATCCGCGATCATTACCCGATGATCGCAGCACCCGTCCAATGTGACGTTGATGGAATACCGAAGAGGTCGCATTACGTAAGAGTATGGCCGATGATGTAGCGGAGCACGCAATACCATTCACCCCCGCCGTCCTCCGCTTTTTCGATGCTCGTTGCCGGCTAACGCCCAATCTAGCTGTGGGCGAACAGATCCACCTGGTGATCTGCGATTGTGTTGGCGTACGATCTCCTGCCATGGGTTGCCGCCATGAAGAGGCCATGTTCTACAGCGGCTTTCGAGGTTCCTCAGCAGGCTTCGGCTGCTGACGCCAGAGTCCAGCGCATCCAATCCAGAATGGCGTCGTGCCTGCCCATTCCTGTTCATGACCGGTGAATGTGGCGTACATGTGCAGTCGGCCATCGCGAGCCACCACACGCGCCAGCGAGCGCAGCGCGGACGCCTGGGCCTTTCCCGCGCTCGAGGACGTCTGGCGCGACGCGCGGTTCGGCATTCGCACGCGCGCCTCCGCCCGGGGGTCACGATGGCACAGGCCGACGCGGAACTCCCGGGCATCGCCGCCGTGCCGGATACGTTCGGGGTGATTGCGCTCTCCATCCGTCCGAGCTGGCACACCGTGGCGTACACGATCGTACTCGCCGTTGCGAGCGTGTTCGCGTTCGGGCTCATCCGCGCGCTCAGCTCTTCACTTCACCGGGAACGCCGAGGCGCTGCCTGACGCGGTCAAATCGGGGGTCCGCTCGGAACCGGGCGAACAATGGTCCCATGATCGAGGAACCGAGGGAATAGTCATCGAAGGAACGATCCAGCCAGACGAAGGCCCGGTCGTAGTCGCCGAGTGCGATGTAGGCCTCCGCGATGTCGAAGCATGTTGCGCGCCCCGCCGACTCGTCGGCGAGCATCCCGGTCAACACTCGCATCGCGTCGGCGCGCGAGCCCGAACGCACGAGCGCATATGCGTACAATCCGGGCATTAATCGCCACTTGTTCGCCACGGGACGCAGCACGGCAATGGCCTCCGTCCAGCGTCCCGTCGCGAGGTAGACCTCGGCCATGTACGCCGGTACCCGGCGCAGCGGAGGCCGCAGCGATGCGAGCGGCGCGAGCCGGGCGAGCGCGTCGTCGTAACGTCCCCCGAAGTACAGAGCATGACCAAGCTCCGCATTCGCGCTGGGCGAAAGCGGATCGCGGGACACACCGGCCAGCGCGGCCGCGATGGCCTCCGCGGGACGGCCGAGGAATTCGTCCGTCGGTGCGAGCAGCTCATACGTCGATGTCGCAGCGGAATCGAGACTGACCGCCTTCTCGAGCTCGGCCACCGCCCCGGCTTCATCGTAGCTCACCTTGGCCAGCAGGTATCCAAGCTCGGCGTGCGCGTCGGCGAGTGAGTCGTCCAGCGCGATCGCGCGCCGGGCGGCAGCCTCCGCGCGCGCGCGCATGGCGCGCCGTTCCGGGGCTGCGAGCCTCGAACCCCAAGCCGCCGTCGTGTAGCGGCTGGCGAGGGTGGCGTACGCAGCGGCGTAGGTCGTATCCAGCGCCACGGCGCGGCGCAAGTATCCGATGGCCGCCAGTACGCCGGAGTCGCTGCGCAGCAGCACCGGATCGCCCCCCCGTTCGTAGAACTCGTGCGCCGCGATGTTGGTCGTCTCGTGGCGCAGCGGCCGCGCGTGGCCGCGCGTCGCGACTGCGGCGGTCGCCACGGAGGGAGCCGTGTGCGGCCGATCGTGCATTGGCGCAGGGGTACGCTGGCGACCGACCATGGCGGCGCCGTAGAGCAACGGCGCCACCGCGGCAACTGCGAGCGCGACGTAGAGCAGAGTCCGTCGCCCTGGGTCTCTCCCGCTGGAAGTCGGCGATGCGGCGGGCGCGGACACCGCGAGGTCGGCAGTGCGCTCCACCAGCGGAGTTGCCGGTGGATCGTCCGCCCTGTTCACGGGCTCGGGCGAGCGCACCGTGGTGCATCGCAGCGAGTGAGCGAACGCCGAAACCGCCGGATCGGGGGGAGCATCGAGCTCGGCGCGCACGATGCGCTCGTGTACGCGGAAGAATTCCAGCGCGCCCGCGCGGTCGCCGGATTCGGCGAGCATCTGCATCAGCCCGAGGGCAACGCGCGACCCGATGCGATCCTCCGCGGCAAGCTGGCGCCACCACGCGATACTGTCATGCGGCTTCCCGTGCGCGGCGGTGCTCGTGGCCAGCGACTCGAGCGTGCGCCGATACGCGACAGTGAGCTGCGAGCGCACCCTCTCGGCCCATTGCTCGAACGTCGCGGAACCGTTCAGAAAGAAGCCTTGCAGAAACGGCCCGCGATACAGCGCAACAGCCGCCTCGAGATCGGCGTTCCGAAGGGCCGCCTCCCACTCGATGAGGTCGCACGAGATGACCGCGGGATCGAGGCGAAGCGTTGCGCCGCCGACCACGGGCGATGCGCCAAGCCCTCGGCGAGTCTCGTACAGCAACTGGTCGAGTGAGTGCCGGGCCGACTCGAAATCGCGCTCGGGCCAGAGCAGCGCGAGGAGGTCATCGCGGCTCACTCCCTTCGCTCCGGACGGCGCCAGCCGGGCAAGGAGGGCGAGCCGCCTGCGCGGCTGGGGACGCTCCTCCTGCCGGTCCGTCAGCGCGAGACCGCCAAATGTCTCCAGACGAAGCATCGTGGCACTCTCGTTAGCTGCCCTGAGCCAAAACTGAGGGAAACCTGAGAACGGGCTCAGAGTTTACGGCTCAACCAGACACGGGGCAAGATCGCCCGATCGGATTCCGCCCGTCCCAAAACATTAGGAGGACATTCATGCTTGCATCACGGTTGCAGCTCTGCCGCCTCGCCGCCGCCGGCGTGGCACTCGCGGCGTGCGCGGATCCCGGGGCCGTTGCCGGCCCCGCATCCGCCCGGCGCACGACGGTCGAACGGAGTCTCGAACCCGCCGCCCTGACCATCTTCGACGTGCCTGGAGCCTCGAGAACGTTCGCGCTCGACATCAACGCAAAGGGAGAGATTGTGGGCCGCTATCTCAGCGCGGGTCAGAACCATGGGTTTCTCAGGGACACGACGGGCAATCTGACGACCATTGATTACCCGGGCTCCAGTTTTTCCGTCGCCTCCTCCATCAACGACAGCGGTGCCATTGTCGGCTGGTATACCATGCCGGCCGAGCCGATCAGGCACGGGTTCCTGCTCCGGGACGGAGTGTTCACCTCGTTCGATCCGCCGGGATCGACTTTCACCAATCCACTGGGCATCAACAATCGAGGAGACGTCACCGGCCGCTTCTGCACGCTCGCTGTCTGCCTGGCGCCCGGTGCGGGCTCGTTTCACGGATTTCTCTTTCGGGATGGAGTATTCACGCTTATTGACGTTCCCGACGGGAACGAAACCAACGCCTTCAAGCCGAACAACAACGGCGCGATCGTGGGTGGCTTTGGCGAGAGTGGCACCGAGCTGCTCTTCGTGCTGAAGAACGGGCAGCTCACGACGATGGCGCTCCCGAACGGGAAGCCGGTCACGCAGGATGACGGCGGCATGAATGCCCGGGGCGACATCGTTGGCACCTACTGCGACGGCGCCCCTCCGTGCCTGATAGGGCCCAGCGACAACCACGGCTTCCTGTTGAGCGACGGTCAACTCACCACGATCGATGTGACGGGCGCGACCGCGACCGAGCTGACGGCGATCAACGCGCGCGGCGACATGGTCGGCGGCTACACCGATGCCAGCGCGAAGGTGCACTCGTTCCTGCTGCAGGGACACGGCGGAGGACAGTAGGCGTCGCGCCAGGTGCGCGATCTCGCAAGAAAGGAAACAGGCAAGGAGCGCCGGGGTCAGGTCGTCGATCACGCTCCGGCGACCCTAGTCTGCATTTCACAGTTCACACGGTAGCGGCAATAGGCCCTCACTCGATCACGCGAGGTGGAGTATGCGGAAACGGAACGTCACGTTAGTCGCTCTATCGTCCCTTTTCGTCGTGTGCGGTTGTCACCAGGCAGGAGACACCGGTGCGGGACCCGGGACGTCCCCCGTGGAACCGCCGCCTCAGACCCAGCCTGTGAACACCGCCAACAACAACACCGCCAACTGGAGGGCGGATGCGACGGTCGTGTCGGTTGCGCCCGGCGCTACCCCGGCGTGTGGATGGGGGACGTCGCCCGGCGAGGCGCGCAGCGGCGTGGATTGGCGGATCGCCCTGACCGCTGACGCAATCTCGCTGGACGAGGACATGCGCAATTGGCCCACCGATGACATCCCGTATTCGGGCCACCTCGACGGTGCGCAGTTCGCCGCCTCCTATGCGAGCGCGAGCAACTACGCCGACTTCGTCTGTCAATTCAGAGAAGCCACCTTCACCGGACGCTTTACGAGCGATTCCACGTTCGACGCGGTGGAGACGCTTGTCTGGGGACGCCCAGGCACCCAAACGACCGTCATTCGACGGTGGTCCGGATCGCGCCTCTGATCGGCCGTGCCTGCTCTCTCGAGTTGACAGTCTTGCTCGCTGGAGATGAGCGCGGTGGCGGCATCGCTCATCCCTGGAATCTCTCGTGATGGGGATGAGGGGAGGGACGAGGGATCAGGTCTTGCGTGATGCAGATACCAGCGCGCTTTGCATCGCACAAGACCTGACGCCAAGGCCTTAATTCAGTAGATCGCCTCAACCGGTGAGTGCAACAGCACGGTAGGATTATGCATTCACTGGAGGAGTTGTGACACGACCCTATAACCTGTTAACGCCCGCTACGGTGAGCGCGGTGTGGACGCGCTGGCAGCGGGGGAGACGGCGATAGAGGTCGAGCACGAGCTCCGTCGGCGGCGCGCTCGCGTGCGCCTGGACACAGAGGTCGACGAGCAGCCGGTCGTACCGCAGTGTGTCGTGGTCGTTCAGATCCTCGTAGCCCAGGGCGAGCCC
>DATMZX010000405.1:0-7485 GCA_035573235.1 Gemmatimonadales bacterium | reverse complement strand
TGAATGAAAGCATCGGCTTCACGGTGCGGGATTCCGCGCTCTTCGGTCCAGCGACCGCCTCGGTCGGGACGACCAACGGCCGGCGCACGCTGCGGTACTCGCTGAGGCTGCCTGCCGGGCATTCGACTCGGATCGGGCAGTTCCTGCTCGGCTCGATGCGCGTCGAGCGCGACTTCGGCTACGCCGGTCGCGTCAAAGATCCGATCGACGCTCCCACGTTCGTGCCCGAGGAATTCAAACAGCTCGCGCAGCGCGACAGCGCCTATCGCAAGCATCTGACACCCACGTTCTCGCTCCTGCCCAGCGGTTGGCGACTGCGTGTGAGTCAGTCGAGTCTGGACGGAAAGAATCATCTCGCGCTCACGTTGCGCGGCGATCCGAATCGATCCAGCGCCACGCTCGCCAATGGCGTCCTCACCGTACAACCGCGCGGCACGGGGGGGGTGAGCGTCACCGTCGAAATCGCGACCGACGGTCCCGCGCTCACGCCGCTCACCCGCAAGCAGATTTTCACCGCCGCCTTCCGGCGCTTCGCCGATTCCGCCAAGTCACCGCGGCTCGAGCGCGAGATTCGCGGCTTCGAGCTGCTCAGCTCCAAGCAGAAGCTCATGGCGGGGCTGCCGACCTACGCGACCTACTTCGGCCGCGACATGCTAATGACGGCGCTGCTGATGCAGCCGGTGTGGGCCGATACGATGGCGGAGTTCGTGATGGGCGCCGCGTTCGCCAAGCTCGGCCCGGAAGGCGAGGTCAGTCATGAAGAGGCGCTCGGCGGCCAGGCGATCCGCGAGAACGCCGCCGAGTTCATGAGGAGTGGGGACTCGACCCTGCTGCGCAATCTTCAGAAAACGCGCGAGAACTACTGGATGGTGGACGACGACTTCCAGCTTCCCGTCGTCGCCGGCCGCTATTTCGCCGACGCGCGCGTGAGCGCGGCGCGCAAGCGCGCATTCCTGCGGCGCTGGGGCCCGGCGCTGCGCAAGAACCTGTGGTTCGTCATGCGCCAGGCCGCGCCGTACTTCCACGATCCGGTGCCCACGAATCTCGTCAGCTTCAAGCGCGACCCCGACGGCTACTGCCATCCCGGTAGCTGGCGCGACAGCCGCGTCGGCTACGCGGGCGGCTGTTACGCGTTCGACGTCAACGTCGTATGGGTCCCCGCGGCGCTGCGCGCCATCGTCGCGATCGACAGCGCGGTGCGCGCGCTCGGCGAGCCCGGCATCGAGCACGCGGACCTCGTCCCCGATGGCGTGCGGGCGTGGTCCACCACGTCCCGCCATTTCCTGGTGACGCTGGCGCCGGACGAGGCTCGCGAGCGCGTGCGCGCCAAGCTCGCCTCGTTCGAGGAGCGGGAGCGAGCGTATTGGGACGGCGTGCTCACACGCTCCGGGTACCAACCCGATACGCTGCGCTTTTTCGCGGTATCGCTCGACGGCGACGGCAACCCGATCCCCGTGATGAGCACCGACCCTGCGATGTGGCTGCTGCTCGACCGCCAGGACGACGCGAAGGAGCGCGAGCTGCTGCGCTCGTTCCTGCTACCGTATCCAGTCGGATTGTTCATCGACGGCGTGGGCCTCGCGGTCGCGAACGATGCTTATGCCCCGCCCGCCGTATGGCAGATGTTCGAGCGCGATCAGTACCACTCGCCGCGCGTCGTGTGGGGTCGCGAGGTGAACACGTTCGTCGCGGCGCTGCTGCAGAACGGGCGCAATCGTCCGGGCGCGATCGACTCGGTGCGGACCGCGGTGGCGCGCTCCGGTTTGCAGTACGCCGAGCTGTGGAGCTATAAGTTCGAGAACGGAACGCTGCGGCCCGTGCGGTATGGCGCCGCTTCCGATGTGCAGCTGTGGACGCTCGCTGACCTCGCGGTTCAATATCTCCTCAACTCCCCAAGGCCGACCCAATGAGCAATCTCCACGTCTTCGACCTGCTCTTCATCGCCGGCTACTTCCTGATTCTGTTCGGCATCGCGTGGTGGGCCGCGCGGCGCGAGAAGAACGTCAGCTCCGACTACTTCCTGGCGAGCCGCGACGTCGCCTGGTTCGCGGTCGGCGCCAGCCTGTTCGCCTCCAATATCGGCAGCGAGCACCTGGTGGGGTTGGCGGGCACCGGCGCGGGCAGCGGCCTCGCCGTCGGCCACTTCGAGTGGCTCGCCTGTCTCATTCTGCTGCTGCTCGGCTGGCTGTTCGTTCCTTTTTACTTGAAGAGCGGCGTCTACACGATGCCGGAGTTCCTGGAAAAGCGGTACAACTCGGCATCGCGAACCTATTTCACCTGGGTGTCGGTGATCGGCTACGTCCTCACCAAGATCAGCGTGACGCTGTACGCGGGCGGCGTCGTGATTCGCGCCGTGACGGGGTGGAATTTCTACACGGCCGCCATCGTCCTCATCGTCATCACCGGGCTGTATACGATCTTCGGCGGATTGCGCGCCGTGGTCTACACCGAGGTGCTGCAGGCCATCGTGCTGATTCTCGGCTCCATCACCCTTATGGCGATCGGGCTGTCGCGGGTCGGCGGAATCTCCGGCCTCGAGGCCAAGGTCCCTGAGGGCTTCTTCTCGATGTGGAAACCGTCGAGTCATCCGGACTTTCCATGGACCGGAGTCATCTTTGGGGCACCCATTCTCGGGATTTGGTATTGGTGTACCGATCAACACATCGTGCAACGCGTGCTCGCTGCCAAGAACATCAAACAGGCGCGCACCGGAACCATCTTCGCGGGTTACTTGAAGATTCTCCCCGTCTTCATCTTCGTGCTGCCGGGCATCGTCGCAGTGGCATTGTTCTCCGATGTCAGCAACAACCCTGACTCCGCGTATCCCACGCTGGTGACGCGACTGCTCCCGGACGGCATCAAGGGCCTGGTGCTCGCGGGCATGCTCGCGGCGCTTATGAGCTCCCTCGCGTCCGCGTTCAACGCGTGTTCCACGCTCCTGACCTGGGACGTCTACAAGAAGATGCGTCCCAGCGCGAGCGAGCAGCAGCTCGTGCGCGTGGGCCGCATTTCCGCCGGAGCCATGGTGTTCCTGGGACTGGCCTGGATCCCGCTGATGAAGTTCGTCTCGTCGCAGATCTACATCTACTTGCAGAGCGTGCAGGCCTACATCGCGCCGCCCATCGCCGCCTGCTTCCTGCTCGGCCTGTTCTTCCGCCGTCTCAACGGCACCGGGGCGATGGCATCGCTCGTCACCGGGCTCGTGCTCGGCCTGCTGCGGCTGATCCTCGAGCTGACCAATAAGGCGACCGGCGGTGGCCTCGAGGCGGGAACCCTGTGGCACTGGATCGCGACCATCAATTTCCTCCACTACGCCGTGCTGCTCTTCGTGATCTGCACCGTGGTGCTCTTCGTGGTGAGTCTGATGACGCCGCCGCCCGGTGCTGACAAAACTGAGGGCCTCACGTACGCCCGTGCCGCACCGGGGGCCGCCGCCGCTCTACTGGAAGGCGAGACCGCGGCCGACCGGAAGTTCCAGATCGGGCTGTCGGTGCTGCTCGTGGCCATCATTGGTGTGTTGTGGATCGTGTTCAGATGAGAATCAAGAGCGTGGGGAGTCGGGCGTGGGGAGTGGTCGCCCTGCTCCTCGCGTTCGCGTGCAGACCGTCCGACCGTCCGACTGTCCGTCAGTCCGACAGCTACGATCCCGCGCACGACATCGGCGCGCTGTTCTCGGACGTGCAGCTGTCCGGAATCTTTCCCGACTCCAAGGAATTCGTCGATGCGCGGCCGCGGGCGGCGGCGCGAACGATTCAGGCGCGCTATGACTCGGCGCGCCGCGCGCCGGGGTTTGTGTTGAAGGATTTCGTCGACCAAAACTTCGTGCTGCCGCAACCGGCGGGCGACGGTTATCACACCGTGGCGTCGCAGAGTATGGTCGCGCACGTCAACGCGCTCTGGCCGGTGCTCACGCGCCGGCCGGACAGCACCGATCCCAGCTCGTCGCTCATTCCGTTGCCGGAATCGTACGTCGTGCCGGGCGGCCGCTTCCGCGAGATCTACTACTGGGACAGCTACTTCACGATGCAGGGGCTCGTGAAGAGTGGTCACACCGATCTCGTGAAGAACATGCTCGACAACTTCGCGCATCTGATCAGAACCGTCGGGCACATCCCCAACGGCAATCGCACCTACTACCTGTCGCGCAGCCAGCCGCCGTACTTCGCCGCGATGGTGGCGCTGTACGCGGGCGCGACCGACACCACCCAGGCGCTCGTGTATCTCGACGCGCTCGAGAAGGAGTACGCGTTCTGGATGAATGGCGCGGATCAGCTGAAGCCGGGCCAGTTCTACCGGCGGGTGGTCCGAATGCCGGAGGGCGTGGTGCTGAACCGCTACTGGGACGATTCGAACGAGCCGCGTCCAGAGTCGTACAAGCCGGACGTCGAAATCGGGATGACGGTCCCCGATTCGCTGCGCCCCAACTTCTACCGGAACGCGCGGGCTACGGCCGAGAGCGGCTGGGACTTCTCGAGCCGGTGGATGCGGGATCCCAAGGACCTGCGCACGCTCGAGACCATCGATTTGCTCCCCGTGGACCTCAACTCCCTCCTTTATAATGCCGAGCGTGTGATCGCCGCCTTGCGGACGTTCCGCAACGGGCCGGGGGACGCCGCTGTGGCGAAACGGTTCAACGACCTTGCCGACAAGCGCCGCGAGGCGATTCAGGCGCTGATGTACGAGCCGAATCGGGGATTCTTCTATGACGTCCGGTGGCGCACCGGTGTGCGCGTGACCGACCGCCCTTCGCTTGCCGCGGCCGCGCCGCTCTACTTCGGCGTCGCGACGCCGGAGCAGGGCATCCGCACGGCGGCCCGGCTCGAGGCCGAGTTCCTCAAGCCCGGCGGTTTCGTCACGACGAACTTCAATTCGGGCCAGCAATGGGACGGGCCGAACGGCTGGCCGCCGCTCGAATGGCTCACGATCGAAGGGGTGCGGCGCTATCGCCGTGACGACCTGGCGGACAAAGCGGCGACGCGCTGGCTCGATCTGATTCAGCGGACCTATCGCGCGACGGGGCGGATGATGGAGAAGTACGACGTCGTCGATCCCAAGCGGCGCGCGGGAGGAGGGGAGTACCCGACGCAGGATGGATTTGGCTGGACCAACGGGGTAGTACTGGCATTATGCGCAATGCCGAGTCAAGCGAGGACATGCAAAAACTAGACGTGCAGACGCACAGCGGTGAATAGGATTTGGTTAGCAGGACTGCTTGCTGTTTCGTGTGCAGCCCCCGCCCCCAAGGAAGTCCTTCTAGCCACGACCACATCGACCCGCGATACGGGGTTGCTCGATTCCCTCCTTCCTTTATTTCAGCGCCGCACCGGCTACAAGGTGGAAGTGGTCGCGGTCGGGACCGGGCAGGCCATCGCGATGGCTCGGCGCGGCGACGCGCAGATCGTGCTGGTCCACGCGCCTGAAGTCGAGCGCGCCGAAGTCGACTCGGGCAATTTCGTGCGGCGCCGGCTGGTCATGCACAACGATTTCCTGTTCGTCGGGCCGGCGAGTGATCCTGCCAGGTTGCGCGGCGTTCAGGATCCGGTGCTCGCCTTGCGTCGCATCGTGGACGCGAAGGCCCCCTTCATCTCCCGCGGCGATCGTTCCGGAACGCACATCTTCGAGCTGAAGCTGTGGAAACTCTCCGGCTCGCAGCCCCCCGCTCCCGGCTCGTGGTACGTGGAAGCGGGGCAGGGCATGGCTGCGACATTGCAAATGGCTGACGAGAAGAAAGCGTACACGATCAGCGATCGGGGCACATTTCTCGTCTGGCAACCGAAGCTCGAGCTGGTGCCGCTCGTCGAGGGCGACACGCTGCTCTACAACGTCTATCACGTGATGGAAGTCCCGAACGCCGGCGCCGGCGCGCGCGCGCTCGCCGATTTCTTCGTGTCGCCTGCGGCTCAGCAGTTCATCGCGAATTTCGGAACGACGAGATTTCGCACTCCACTATTCGTACCTGACGCAGACAAGATCGACCGCTGGTAGTCCTGCACCCTGTTCACTACGACCCGCTATGCGTCTGTACGTCTAGTCTTTGCCTGTCCGCGTTTTTTTAGAATGCCTGATCCCATCTCTGCGATAGTCGAATCGCCGAGCTGATCAGTCCTACCATGCTGTACGTCTGCACGAAATTGCCCCACTGCTCCCTCGTCTTCGGATCGATATGCTCGGCCAGCAGCCCGTGGCGATTGCGGCACGCGAGCAGATCTTCGAACGTCCGCCGCGCGTCTTCGCGGTCGCCGATCGCGTGCAGCGCGTTCACGTACCAGAACGTGCACACCAGGAACGCGTTCTCCGGCGCGCCGAAGTCGTCGGGCACGATGTAGCGAAACACAAAGTCACCGCGCTTCAGCTCGCGCCCGATCGCGCGCACCGTCGCGACGTAGCGCGGATCGTTGTCGTCCACGAAGAACAGCTCGTTGAGCCGGAGCAGACTCGCGTCCAGCTGATCGCCGTCGAAGGTCGCGACGAAGGTGCCGAGCTTGGGATTCCAGGCGCGCTCCAGAATCTCCGCGTGCAGCGTGCGCGCCCGCTCGTTCCAGCACGTCGCCCGGTCGGTGAGACCGAGCTGCGTCGCGATGCGCGCGAGGCGCTCGCAACCGGCCCAGCACATCACCGCCGAGAAGGTGTGGACCTGCTGCGTGCCGCGCAGCTCCCACAACCCCGCGTCCGGCTGGTTGTACAGCTGCAGCGCGCGCTCGCCGAGCGGCTCGAGCCGCTTGAACAGCGACTCGTCGCCGGGGCTCGCCAGGCGCCGGTCGAAGAAGACGTGCGTGGCCGCGAGAATCGACGCGCCGTACACGTCGTGCTGCGCCTGCTCGGCCGCCTGATTGCTGACGCGCACGGGACCGTTGCCGCGGTAGCCCGGCAGGGTGTCGATCACGCGCTCGGGCGGCAGCGCGTGGCCCGTGATCGTGTACACCGGCTGCAGCGGCTTGTCGGCGCCATCGGCGACGATGTTCAGGATGTACTTGAGGTAGCGCTCCATCGTATGCGTCGCGCCGAGCCGGTTGAGCGCGTACACGACGAAATACGCATCGCGCAGCCAGCAGAACCGGTAATCCCAGTTCCGCACGCTGCCGGGCGCTTCAGGAATCGACGTGGTGAGCGCCGCGACGATCGCGCCGGTATCCTCGAACACGTTCAGCTTCAGGGTAATCGCCGCGCGGATCACCGCGTCCTGCCACTCGAACGGAATCGCGAGCGAGCGCACCCATTCACGCCAGTACCTGACCGTCTCGGACAGAAACTGACTGCCGACCTCGCTCACCGTATCCTGGACCGTCTCGTCGGGGCCGAGCACGAGCGTGATCACGTCATCGACGAAAAACGCGTTCTCCTCGAGCACCGATGTGACGGGCGCGTCGGTGGTGAGGCGGAGTACCATCGCGTTGCCGACATAGCGGACGTGATTCGAGCCGTAGGTGATCGCGGCGAGCGCGCGGCCGTAATCCTGCGCGGGGCGACAGCGCACGCGAATGCGCG
>DATMZX010000404.1:0-14240 GCA_035573235.1 Gemmatimonadales bacterium | reverse complement strand
GCCGAGGAGGGCCGGTCCCACGGCGGCCGACAGCGTCTTGCCGCTCATGATGACGACGACCGCGATCAGCGTGAGGAGCCAGTAGTGCCGCAGGGTGTCGAGCTGAACCAGCATGCCGACCGCGACGAAGAACAATGAAATGAAAATGTCCCGGAACGGCATCAGCTCGGCGAGCGCCTGATGACCGTAATCCGATTCCGAAATGATCAGGCCGGCGAGGAACGCGCCCAGCGCCAGCGAGGCGCCCGCCGCCGCCGTCCCGAGCGCGGTGAGGGTTCCGATCAGAATCACCGCGATCAGGAACAGCTCGCGGCTGCGGGTCTTGAGGATTTCGGACAACACCCGCGGCACGATCGTGCGCGCCGCGAGGATCACGCCGACGACGACCAGCGCCGCTTTGCCCAGGGCGAAGGCGAGGCCAACGACTCCGCCCTCGGCCTTGCCCGCGAGGAACGGCAGCACCAGCATGATCGGCACCACGCAGAGGTCCTGGAAGATCAGCACCCCCGTGGCGAGGCGCCCGTGCGGCGTATCGATCTCACCCTTGTCGGTCAGGACCTTGAGCACGATCGCCGTGCTGGAAAGGGCGATCAAAAAGCCCAGGAACAGCCCCACACGCCAGCCGGCGGCGAAGGCGAGCCCCACTCCCAGCGACGCGAAAACGGTGAATCCCATCTGCGCGACGCCACCCGCCAGGACCAGCGTGCGCATCTCGCGGAGCCGGCTGGTCGAGAACTCGATGCCGATCGTGAACAGCAGCAGGATGACGCCGACTTCCGCCAGTCCTTCGACGTCACGCGGATCGGAGACGAGGCCGAGCGCGTTCGGTCCGAGCAGGATCCCGGCGACGATGAAGCCCGGCAACGCGGGCAGCTTGAGCCGGTAGAAGACGAGAATGACGAGCAGCGAGCCGGAGAAAATGACGGCGAGGTCGCGGAGGATATGCAGCTGTTCCATTGGTTGGCCTAAAATGAGACCCGGCCATACTTTTGGCCACCGTGCGCGACTGGTTACAAGACCGACTCGGGGTGAGTCCCGCGCTGCAGATGCACCTGCTGGTCACGTTCGTCGTGATCGCGGGACTGTGGCTGCTCGAGCGACTCGTTCTGGCCGTCGTCTACCGGCGCTTCACCGATCCGTGGACGCGCTATCGCTGGCGCAAGAGCGTCACCTACCTCTTTCTGGTCATCGCGGTGCTGGTCATCGGCCGCGAATGGCTCGAAGGATTCAAGTCCCTCGCGACCTTTCTTGGCCTGGTGTCGGCCGGGATCGCGATCGCCCTCAAGGATCCGCTGGCCAACCTCGCCGGGTGGGGGTTCATCCTGTGGAGCCAGCCCTTCGAGGTGGGCGACCGCATCGAAATCGCCAAGCACAAGGGCGACGTGATCGACGTGCATCTGTTCCAGTTCACGCTCAACGAAATCGGCGGCTGGGTCGACGCGGATCAGAGCACGGGCCGCATCGTGCACATCCCGAATCAGCTGGTGTTCACCGAGGCCGTCGCGAATTACGACAAGGGGTTCCGCTACGTCTGGAATGAAGTGCCGGTGCTGGTCACGTACGAGAGCAACTGGCGCAAGGCGAAGGAAATTCTGACCGCGATCGCGTTCCGGCACGCCGAGCATCTCACCGCCGAGGCCGAGCGCGATCTGCTCGCCGCCTCGCAGCAGTATCTGATCAACTACAAGAAGCTGACGCCGATCGTGTATACGAGTACCACGGCTTCCGGCATTCTGCTCACCATTCGCTACTTGATCGAGCCGCGCCGGCGCCGCGGCACCGTATCGGCGATTTGGGACGAGGTTCTCACGGAGTTCGGCCAGGCCAAGGACATCGACCTGGCGTATCACACCGTGCGGTCGTTCAGCAATCCGATCGAAGGCAAGATCGTCGGCTCACCCGACCCGCAGAGCTGAGCTGATGTCGACGACGGACTGCACCAGCAGATCGAAGTCTTCACGCCGGCTGCGGTGGTTGGTCACGGCGACGCGAATGGCGAAGCGGCCGTCGAGCATCGTCTGCGACGGCACGGCGATGCCGCTCTCCTGAAGCCGAAGCAGGATCTCCTGATTCAGCGCGTTGAGCTCGGCGTCGGTCTTCCCGGGCAGCGACACGCGGAAACAGACGACGTTGAGCGGGGCGGGGGCGAGCAGCTCGAGCAGCGGATGCTTCGTGACCAGGCCGGCCAGATAATGCGCCTGGCGCACGTTCTGATGAATCAGCCGCGCGAACGCGTCGGTGCCGTGCGTCTTGAACGACATCCATACCTTGAGGGCGCGGAAGCCGCGCGAGAGCTGCACGCCGCGCTCGGCGAACGGAAAGCCGCCGGCGGCGATCCCGCGATCGAATGAGGCGAGATAGGCCGGCGTGACGTTGAACGTCGCGCGATGCGCCTGCTGATCGCGCACCAGGGTGCAGCCCACCTCGTACGGCATGTACAGCCATTTGTGCAGATCGAACGCGACCGAATCGGCCTGATCCAGTCCCGCAACCAGATGGCGCAGATCGGGCACGAGCGCCGCCAGCGCGCCGAACGCGCCGTCCACGTGGAACCACACGCCTTCCTCGCGGCTCAGGCCGGCGAGCGCGCGCAGATCGTCGGTGGCGCCGGTATTCACCGTCCCCGCGTTGCCGACGATGCAGATCGGGCGGTATCCAGCCGCTTTGTCGGCGCTGATTCGCTCGCGCAGCGCCGGCAAGTCGATCGTGTAATCCTTCGCGACCGGAATGCTGCGCAGCGCTTCGTGGCCCAGACCGAGCAGCTCGACCGCTTTGCGCACCGACGAGTGCGTCTCGCTCGAGGCGTAGACCGTCAGCTGCGGGCCACCGCGGTGCAGGCCGCGCTCGCGCACATCGAAGCCGGCGCGCGCATTTCGCGCGACCGCCAGTCCGACGAAGTTCGCCATCGAGCCGCCCGAGACGAGCAGCCCATGCGTTTCGCGCGGCAACCCGAGCAGCTCGACCAGCCAACCAATCACCTGATTCTCGACCACCGCGGGCGCATCATCGAATTCGGCAACCTGCGGATTCATCCCGGAGGCCAGCATGTCGGCGAGCATCGCCACCGGCGTGCCGGTGCCGATCACCCAGCCCCAGAAGCGCGGGTGAATGTTGCCGGTCGGGTAGGGCAGCACGTCGCGTTTGAATTCCTCGTAGACGGACGCGACGGGCGCCGGTTTGCGCGGCGCCGCTCCCGAGAGTCGCTGGCGGATCTCGGACGGCACGGGGCGCCACACCGGACGCTCGCGCACCGTGCGCAGGTGCTCGAGCATCTCATCGACCATCTGGTGACCCAGGAGGCGCAGCGCCTCCCATTCGCGGGCGTCAGCCGGGTCGAGGGAAATCTCGGGCGATGACGTCGTAGTGCTCGACGAACGGCTCGAGCTCGAGGAGGAACCGCCGGTCTTCAGGGTAGTAGCGCGCTTTCTCATAGTCCTCTCCGGCGAATTGCCGGATCGCATCGAGTGATTCCCACAGCGAGACGAAGGTGAACTCGGCGCGGTCGTGCCGGACCCGCCGCAGGACCCAGACGCCGCGATTGCCGGCGGTCGCGCGACAGTCTCGCATGCCGGTCCCTTCGAGGTAGGCGGAATAACTGTCCGCGTCCTCTTTGCGGGTCGCGCCGTGCCAGATGCGGGCGATCAGCGGCCTAGAGCCGCTCGAGCTCGGGGACGGTGCGTTCATTACGGACGTTTCCCGTGTTCAGAGTGGAGTTGGGCTCGAACAGCAGTACGTCGGTCTCTTCTTCGGCGATCGGCTTATGCTCGACGCCGCGCGGAATGATGATGAACTCCCCGGGGCCCACCACGATGTCGCCCGTGCGCAGCGCCATCCGCATCCGCCCTTTGACGACGAGGAACAGCTCGTCTTCACGGTCGTGGTGATGCCACACGAACTCGCCGGTGAATTTCACCAGTTTGACCAGACTGTCGTTCACCTCGCCGACGATCTTCGGTTTCCAGTGATCCTGAAATCGGCCGAACAGCTCGGCGAGATTCACTTTGCGAATCGTCATAGGCCCGCCAGCACGGCGTTGGTGTCGATCACCGTCGAGAACTCCCCGTTCAGGTCGGCGAGCGCGACGTCGTGCAGCAGCTCCGACGCGTAGCGCCTGCCGTCAGGACCCTGATTGTCGAACGTGGCCGTCGCGTCTGAAACGACGTAGGTCGTGAAGCCGAGGTTGCCCGCCATCCGTGCCGTTGTGGAGACGCACATGTTGGTCTGCATCCCCACCACGACCAGCGTCGTGAGTCCCTGGCGTCGCAAGTCCGCTTCGAGGGTCGTCCCGATAAAGGCGCTGCTCACCGACTTCTGGACGACGGGCTCGCCGGCGAGCGGCTTCACTTCGTCTTTGATCTCGACGCCGGGCTGGCCGGGCCGCAGCGGCGATTGCGGCTCGGTGGAGAGATGCTGGACATGCACGATCGGCCGCCCGCTCTTGCGCCACGCGCTCTGCAGCCGCGCGATGTTCCGCTCGAGATCAGGATTGTTGCGGTTGTACTTCGCGGCGTAGACATCCATGCCTTTCTGGACATCTACGACGAGGAGCACCGCATCCTTGGGAAGCTGCGGAGTCATGTGCTCGCCTCTGGCTCAGGTCGGACGGTCGGACTGTCGGACAACCTGACTGTCGATGCCCCGTCAGTCCGACTCCGCTTATGCGAAAACTGAATCCACACGACCGCACCAAGTATCATGCCCATCGCGATGAACGTACGGCTCCCGACCGGCTCGTGCAGCAGCAGCCAGCCGAGAATCACCGCGATCACCGGATTCACGTAGGCGTACGTCCCCACGATGGTCGCCGACGCGTGACGCAGCGCATACGAGTACGCGCTGTAGCCGAGGATCGAGCCGAACACGACGAGATAGGCGATGGCTCCGATGCCGCGGCTGCTGAGATGCCATGACGCCCATTCGCCGAGCAGCGTGCCCAGGATCGCCACGGCGCCGCCCCCGACCATCATCTGGAAGGCCGCGCCCATGTAGGGACTGGCCGTCGTCGGATGGCGCTTGGCGTAGACGGTGCCGAGTGACCACGATGCGCTCGCGATCGTCAGCGCGATCGGTCCGCGCTTGTCGGCGGCGATGATCTCGGCCGGCGAAGCGCCGACGAGCAGCAGCGTCCCGAGGAAGCCGAGTGCGAGTCCCGCGATCACCCGCCAATTCAGCTCGCTCGATCCGCCGGGGACGATCGCGTCGAACAGCGCCGTCCACATCGCGACCGTGACGACGAAGATACTGGCGATGCCGGAGCCGATGTACTGCTCGGACCAGACCACGAACGCGTTGCCGCCGGCGAGCAGCATGAGACCTACGATCGCCAGTGTGCGCCAGTCACTCCGCTTGGGGAGCGGGTCGCCCAGCGCGCGCGCGATGACGAACAGCAGAAACCCGGCGATGAAGAAGCGGAGCCCGGCGAACAAAAACGGCGGCAGCTCGGTGACACCGACCTTGATCGCGAGGTACGTCGAGCCCCAGAAAACGCAGACGACGAGATACGCGATGAGCGCTTTGCCTCGGAGTGCCGCCATCAGTCAGGCTCCGTCGGGATATAGCCCGGTTTTTCGAACACCGTCGAGAGCACGATCGTCGTCCGGGTGTTCATTTGCGTGTTGGGGCCGCGCAGGTCTCGCAGGATCGTCTGCACGCCTTCGAGATCTTCCGCGATCACTTTGAGCATGTAGCAGTCATCGCCCGCGATGTGGTGACATTCGAGCACGCCGGGATGTTTTTCCATCTCGCGCATCCGCGGCTCGTCGCCCACGTAATCGCTCGAGCCGTAACGCACCGCGACAAAGGCGGTGACCGGCAAGCCGACCTTCGCGCGATCGAGCTGGACGCGATAGCCGCGGATGTAGCCGGCCTCCTCGAGGCGCTTCACGCGCTCCATGATCGCGGGTCGGGAGAGGCCGATTTCGTCGGCCATCGCCTGGTAGCTGGCGCGGCCGTCCTCGGAGAGGATCTTCATGATCCGCCGGTCGGTCGTGTCGAGCTCGGTCTTGGCTGGCATTTGGGAGGCTCCTGGGTTGTTGCTTCAACGCATCGTAAGTCTACAAGGTTTCTATCCTACGGAATATCACGTTTTGGTAAACCAAATTGTCCTTTGATTAGGACAGTGAGCGGGGGTACTATTCCGGGCAAATGCAGGCTCTCCGCGCCCTGGTTCGCTCGTATTCGTCCGCCTTGATCGGGTATTCGGGAGGGGTCGATTCGGCCCTGCTGGCGGTCGTGCTGCGCCAGGAGCTCGGCAAGGATCGCATGCTCGCCGCGATCGGCCGCAGCGCCTCCTATCCCGAGGCGCAGTGGCAGGGCGCGATCGACGTGGCTAGGCGGTTCGACATTCCCCTCGTGGAGATTGCCACCCACGAGCTCGAAGACGCCAACTATCTCGCCAACCCGACCAACCGCTGCTTCTACTGCAAGACCGAGCTCTGGAATCGCCTCGTGCCGCTGGCGCGCGAGCGCGGGCTGGCGGTGGTCTGCGACGGCACGAATGCGGACGATCTCCACGAGCACCGGCCCGGGAAGGCCGCGGGCGTCAATGCGGGGATTCGGTCACCGCTCGCCGAAGCCGGCCTGACGAAAGCGGAGATCCGCGCGGCGTCGCGCGAGCTCGGCCTGCCCACCTGGGACGCGCCCGCGGCGCCATGCCTGTCGAGCCGAGTGCAGTATGGACTGTCGATCACGCCGTCGCGGTTGAAGCAAGTGGAGGAAGGCGAAGCGTATTTGCGCGCCTTGGGGATCGGTGGAGATCTGCGAGTTCGTCATCTCGGCGATCGTGCGCGCGTGGAGGTCGAACAGGGCTGGATTCCGTGGCTGGAAGCGCGTCGTGAAGAGATCAGCGCACATCTCGCGGCTCTGGGCTTCGCGCAGGTCGAGATCGACCCGCGCGGTTACCGCCGGGGGAGCCTGTTAGAGCGTTCGTCGCGCTGAACTTTCCCGACCCCGTGCGCCGGGAGCTGTGGGATGCGCTCGCGCCGTTGCGCCAGCGTCGCGAGAAACTGCCGGTGAAGTGGGTGCGTCCTGAGAACATTCATCTGAGTCTCAAGTTTCTCGGCGAGGTGGAGACCGGCCGCGCGGCCGAGCTGCAAACCGCGCTGCAGCGTGCCGCCGGCGGTCAGCAGGAGCCGCGCCCGCTCACGCTGCAGATCACCGGGTTCGGTGTCTTTCCCGATTATCATCGCCCGAGCGTGTTGTGGGCCGCCGTGACGCCGGAGCCGGGACTCGAGCTGTTGCAGCACAGCGTGGAGCAGGCCTTCGCGCCGCTCGGCTTTCCCACCGAAGCGCGCGCGTTTCGCCCGCACGTGACGCTGGCGCGCGCGAGCCGCGATGCCAAGCCGCGCGAGTTTGCGGGACTTCAAGAGGTGCTCGACGGAATCGAATTCGACGAAACCGTGAGCGTGAGCGAAGTCGACTTGATGCAGAGCACCCTGAAACCGGAGGGTCCGGTGTATCAGGTGAAATACCATGAACGGCTGTCTTAAAGGCGCCTTCAAGCTCGGCTGCGCCGCGGCGATCATTCTCGTGCTCGCCGTGGCCTGGTGGTTCCGCGCCCCGATCATGAGCACGTTCGCGCACTGGTTCGGAGGCTCGAAGGCGCTGCCGCCGGTTTCCGATACGGCGGTGGGCGCCCCGACGCCGTCGGCCACGGCGTCCGGTCAGCAGAAGGTGACCACGCTGCGCCGCGCTTCCGGCCCCGATTCGATCGTCCTCACGCCGAACGAAATGGCGTCGCTGATCGGCGCCGGGATCGACTACCGCGTGCGCAAGACGTACGACTCGCTGCGCGTCGAGCTCCAGGAAGACAAGCTGATCCTGCACGCGCGCCTCGACACGCGCTCGTTGCCGCCGGGCACGTTGGGACCGTTCGCCGGCATGTTCGGCGATCACGAGCCGCTGCGCATGGCGGGCACGGTCTCGATCGCGCGGCCCGGCACGGCCGTGTACGACATCAGGGAGATCAGCCTGCGGGGGGTCGCGGTCCCCGGTCCGTTCATCGAACAGATCACGAAGCAGATGGCCGGCGCTTCCCCGGATGGCGGCGTGCCGGTCAAAATCGACCCGAGCGTGACGGATGTGAAGGTGCACACGACGGGCGTGGTGCTCTATAAAAGGAAAGCACGATGAGCCCGCACCGCGTGATGGTCGTCGATGACGAGAAGGGAATTCGCGACGCGCTGAAGCAGGTCCTCGAGTACGAGCAGATTCAGGTGCAGACGTGCGCCTCAGGAAAGGAAGCCGCGCGCGTGTATCCGGACTTCAAGCCGCACCTCGTGTTCCTGGACGTGAAGATGGAAGGAATGGACGGGCTCGAAACCCTCAAGAAGCTGCGCGAGCTCGATCCGCAGGCGCAGGTCGTGATGATCTCGGGCCATGGGACGATTCAGACCGCCGTCGAAGCCACGCAGCTCGGCGCCTACGATTTCCTCGAAAAACCGCTCGATACCGACCGCATTCTCCTGACGCTGCGCAACGCGCTGCAGCATGTCGTGCTCGTGAATGAAAACGTGCGGCTCAAGCAGGAAGTCCATGCACAGCACGAGATCGTGGGGGAGAGCAAAGCCATCCAGCAGGTCATCGAGACGATCGAGAAGGTGGCGCCGACGCCGGCGCGCGTCCTGATCACGGGCGAGAACGGGACGGGCAAGGAGCTGGTGGCGCGCGCGATTCACAGCTTGAGCCCGCGCGCGTCGGGTCCGTTCGTCGAGGTCAACTGCGCGGCGATCCCGACGGAATTGATCGAAAGCGAGCTGTTTGGTCACATGAAAGGCAGCTTCACGGGCGCGTTCTCCGATCGGCCCGGAAAGTTCGAGCTGGCCGACGGCGGTACGCTGTTTCTCGACGAAGTCGGGGACATGAGTCTGTCGGCTCAAGCCAAAGTGCTGCGCGCGCTGCAGGAAGGCGTGATCTCGCGCGTCGGCTCGGGCAAGGCGCTGCCGGTGGATGTACGGGTGATCGCGGCGACGAACAAGAACCTGGGCGCGGCCATCGAGGAGGGGCGGTTCCGCGAAGATCTGTTGTACCGCCTCAACGTGGTCCCGATCCATATCCCCCCCTTACGCGAGCGGCGTGGCGATATCCCGGAGCTCGTGACGCACTTCTCCAACGAGCTCACGAAAGGGGCCGGGCTTCCCGTCAAGGAGTTCGAGCAACCGGCCGTGCAGCGGCTCGCCACCCACGATTGGCCGGGCAACATTCGCGAGCTGAAGAACGCCGTCGAGCGCTTGCTCATTCTGACCACCGGGACCACGGTGACGCAGAGCGACGTCGAGCGATTGGTCGGCAGGGACGACGCCATTCGGCGCAGCGGGGATGCGGCATGGATGCGCGCCGGCACGTTCGAAGATTTCAAGCAGGCTGCCGAGCGCGCGTTCCTTCTGGGTAAGTTGCAGCTGTTCGACTGGAATGTTTCGGAAACGGCGCGTAGCCTGCAGATGCCGCGCAGCAACCTGTACAAGAAGATCGAGCGGTACGGGTTGGCCCGGTACGGCAACATGCGAAAAGGCGGCGATCCAGGCGAGGAGAGCGAAGAGAGCCTGGAGAGCGCGGAGAACGAAGGGATCGATTAAATGGCCAGCGAAAAAGATCAGAAAGAGCGCGACTGGGATCGCGAGATGCGCGAGGTCGACAAGCTCCTTGCCAAGCTGCCGGATGCCGATCCGGCGCTGGGCCGCGGCGTGCCGACCGTTCCGGTGTCACCGCGGCCGGGCATGGCCCCCACGGGCGGGGCCGGGGCCGTGCATGTGGGCCCCGCGCGCGGCAAAGCGTGGGTCACGACGTGGATGCGTGTGGGCCTGGGGCTCGCCCTCGGCGTCGGCATGCTGGTCTGGCCCTACCCGCACGCCTGCGGCGTGAAGCTCGCTTTCTATCTTATCGGCGCCACCACGGTCGCCGTCGCCGGGGTGTGGAGCGCGCTGTCCTCCTGGAGACGACGCCTGGGCTGGGCGCATGCGCTGTCGATTGTGCTGATTATCTGGGGATTGGGGCTCGCCGGCCGGCAGCTGCTGCCGCGCATCTATGGCAAGCAGCCGATTCCATTCTTCTGTCCCGCACCGTGAGCTCCATGCCAACCGCTCCTGAATTCAAGAACTTCATCGCTGGGAATTGGACCGCCCCCGCCTCGGGCGAGTACTTCGAGAACCGCAATCCGGCCGATTGGAACGACGTGATCGGGCGCTTCCCGCGTTCGGGGGCCGAAGATTTGAAGCGCGCCGTCGCCGCGGCGAAGCGCGGCTTTGCGCTCTGGTCCAAGACGCCCGCGCCGATTCGTGGCCAGGTTTTGCAGCGGGTGGGACAGCTGCTGGTCGAGCGCAAGGACGCGTTCGCGCGCGCGATGACGCGCGAAATGGGCAAGGTGCTCGCCGAGACCGGCGGCGACGTGCAGGAGGGGATCGACACCGCGTTCTACGCGGCGACCGAAGGGCGGCGGCTGTTCGGTCGCGTCGTGCCGTCGGAGCTCCGCAACAAGTGGGCGATGAGCTATCGCCGGCCGATCGGCATCGCCGGGCTGATCACGCCCTTCAATTTTCCGCTCGCGATTCCGACGTGGAAAATGTTTCCCGCGCTGGTGTGCGGGAATGCCGTGATCTTCAAACCGGCGGAAGACGTGCCGCATACCGCGCACTTGCTGGTCGAGGTGCTGCTCGAAGCCGGGTTGCCGCCCGACGTCGTGCAGCTCTTGCACGGGCAGGGCTCGGTCGTGGGCCGCGCGCTGGTTGGGGATCCCGAGGTTTCTGTGATCTCGTTCACGGGATCTACGGAGATCGGTTCACAGATCGGTGGGATCTGCGGCCAGATGCACAAGCGGTTGTCGCTCGAGATGGGCGGGAAGAACGCGATGATCGTAATGGACGATGCCGATCTCGACCTGGCGCTCGACGGCGTGCTGTGGGGCGCGTTCGGGACCACGGGACAGCGCTGCACCGCGACGAGCCGCCTCATCCTGCACGAGAAAATCCACGACCGGTTCGCGCAGATGCTGGTCGATCGCGCGGCGAAGCTGCGGCTCGGCCCCGGCCTGGACGAGAAGTCGGAGGTGGGACCGCTGATTCACGAGGAAGCCCGTCAGAAGGTCGCCGAGTACGTCGATATCGCGAAGCAAGAAGGGGCGAGCGTCGCGCTGGGCGGGAAGATTCCACAAGGCGACAAACGGCTCGAGTGCGGCTGGTTCTACGAGCCCACCGTGCTCACCGGCGTGAAGCCCGGCACGCGCGTCGAGCAGGAGGAGATCTTCGGGCCGGTGCTCGCCGTGATCAGAGCCAGTGATCTCACAGATGCAATTCGGATCAACAATGATGTGAAATACGGACTCTCGAGCTCGCTGTACACGCGCGATGTGAACGGCGCCTTCCGGGCGATGACCGACCTGGATAACGGCATCACGTACGTCAACGCGCCGACGATCGGCGCCGAGGCGCATCTGCCTTTCGGCGGCGTGAAGCAGACCGGCAACGGGCACCGGGAGGGAGGCTGGGAGGTCTACGATTTCTACTCCGAGACGAAAACGATCTACGTCGATTTCTCGGGCCACCTCCAACGGGCGCAGATCGACACCGAATTCAGCCCTTGACGCCGCTGCGACACTGGGGGTAGACTAGTCGTACAACTGTAGACCCGTGGTCATTTGCCGCGTATTGCCGCCACGTTAAACAAAGTGCTAAAAAGCGAATCGCCCGCGGCTTTCCGTTTCGGGCGATGATTGTTTTCAGGACTCGCTTTCTCGCGGCACACCATGCCGGAGGCAGCGATGACCGCCCGCAAAGTCACAGTCGCCACGTTGGCCGCCCTGAAGTCCCGCCACGAAAAAGCCGTGTTCGTCACCGCCTACGACTACCCGACGGCGACCTTCGCCGACCGCGCCGGCGTGGACATGCTGCTCGTGGGCGATTCCGCGGCGATGACGATGCTGGGGCTGCCGTCGACGCTGCAGATCGGGCTGGACGAGATGCTGGTCTTCGTGCGCGCCGTGACGCGCGCGGCGCAGCGCGCGTTCGTCGTCGGCGACCTTCCGTTCCTCTCGTATCAACCGTCCGATGAAACGGCGATCCGCAGCGCTGGAGCGTTCATCGCGGCCGGCTGCGATGCGGTGAAGTGTGAAGGGGGAAACCGCATCGCACGCCGCGTCCGCGCCATGGTAGACGCCGGCATCGCCGTGATGGGACATCTGGGTCTCACGCCGCAGAGTCTCGGGCAGCTCGGCGGCTATCGCGTGCAGGGCAAGTCGCTCGCGGCCGCCGAGCGGCTGCTGCGGGATGCAGAGGCGCTCGAGCGCGCCGGCGCGTTTTCCGTGCTGCTCGAGGCAGTGCCGGCCGAGACCGCGGCGTTCATCAGGGAACGCGTTGGCCTACTGGTGTACGGGATCGGCGCGGGTCCGGACGTCGACGGGCAGCTCGTCATCTCGCACGACCTGCTCGGCAACTTCGTCGGCGAAATCGCCCCGCGCTTCGTGAAGCGCTACGCCGAGGTCGGCGCGCACGTCCAGCAGGCCTTCACGGAGTATGCGAAAGATGTCAGAGCCGGTGTCTTTCCCGCTCCCGAGCATTGTTATCCGATCGATGCCGCCGATGAGGCATCGATTCGCGCGGCGCGGCGCAGAAACACCGCGGCCCGCGCGGTGGCGGCGGCACCATGACCACGACTGCGGCAGCTCGAGTGGGAATTCGCCCGCGGCCGCAGCGCTGCCGGGCCTGCGGCGCCGACCATGACGCGGCGCCCGTGGCGATTTGCGAGCAGTGCCTCGGCCCCCTCGATCCCGTCCTCGATCCACGCCGGCCGCTGCCGACTCGCGACGCGATCGATGCGCGGCCCTGGTCGCTGTGGCGCTACCGCGAATGGTTGCCGTTCGATGGCGAGCCGGCGCTGTCGCTCGATTCCGGCGGCACGCCGCTGGTCGACGCGCCGCGCATCGCGGCCCGGCTCGGTGTCGCGCGGGCCTGGGTCAAGAACGACGCCGTGTCGCATCCGTCGCTCTCCTTCAAGGATCGCGTCGTCGCAACGGCAATCAATGCCGCGGCCGCCTTCGGGCTCGACACGGTGGGTTGCGCGTCGACCGGCAACCTGGCCAACGCGGTGGCCGCGCAGGCGGCGCGCGCCGGGCTGAAGGCCTGGATCTTCGTCCCCGAAGATCTGGAGCCCGCCAAGATCGTCGGAACCGCGGTGTACGGAGCGCGGCTCGTGCGCGTGCGCGGGCACTACGACGACGTCAATCGCCTGTGCGCGCAGGTCGCCGATCTGTTCGGTTGGGGCATCGTGAACGTCAACCTGCGCGGCTATTACGGCGAGGGATCCAAGACTCTAGGCTTCGAGATCGCCGAGCAGCTGGGCTGGCGGTTGCCGACCGCCGTCGTTGCGCCGATGGCGGGCGGATCGCTCGTCACCAAGCTGCGCAAAGGGTTCAAGGAGTTCGCGGCCGCCGGACTCGTGAGCGGGGGAGCGCCGCGGATCTTCGGCGCCCAGGCCGCGGGTTGCGCCCCGATCGTGCAGCTGGTGCGCGACAACGCCGAAGCCGTTACACCGGTCGTTCCCAACACGATCGCGCGATCGATCGCCATCGGGAATCCCGCCGATGGGCTGTTCGCAAAGCGTGCCATCGTCGAATCGGGCGGTTGGGCGGCGGCCGTTTCGGACGCCGAATTGGTCACCGGCATTCGGGTGCTGGCCGAGGAGGCCGGCGTGTTCACCGAGACGGCCGGCGGCGTCACGGTAGCGGCGGCGCTCGCCCTCGCGGCGGAAGGCCGGTTCTCGGCGGATGACGAGGTCGTTCTCTGCATCACGGGGAACGGACTCAAGACCGTCGACGCCGTCGCCCCGACGCTGCCGGCGTCGCCGGTCATCGCGCCGCGGCTCGCCGAGGTGCGGGCACTGGTGAAGGAGACCACATGACGATGCGCGTGCGGGTCCCGGCGAGCTCCAGCAACCTCGGCTCGGGTTTTGACTGCGTCGGCATCGCGATCGACCGCTGGCTGACGGCATCCGTGACGATCGACCATGGCGCGAGGGGTGGAGGCTTCTCGATTCGCCGTCAGGGAAGATTGAGCACGGTGAAGGTTCGTCCCGACCAGGATCTTTTCACGCGCGGATTTCGCGCGGCGTGCGCGGCCGGTGGCGCCCAGGCACCCTCCGGCGTGACCATCGAAGCGACGTCGGACATCCCCGTGGGCTACGGCCTGGGCTCGTCGGCGGCGGCAATCATCGCCGGCGCGTTACTCGCCGACAGCGCGCTGGGCCTGGGTCTGTCG
>DATMZX010000403.1:0-7930 GCA_035573235.1 Gemmatimonadales bacterium | reverse complement strand
CGTAGCCCCACGCGACCAGCACGAACAGCAGCGCGAAGGAGGTGTTCACGAGACCGAACGACAGTCCGACCGCCGTGATGATGTAGCCGAGCAGCTCCACGACCGGCGCGAGCATTTCGCCGAACGTGAAGAATGGCATCGCGAGGAGCCCGATGCGGCCGTAGCGCGGATTGAACAACATCGACTTGTATTGCCACATCGCGGATATCAGGCCGCGGTGCCAGCGCTCGCGCTGGCGTGAAAGCACCTTGAGCGACTCGGGGACTTCAGTCCACGCGACGGGATCAGGAATGAACGGCATCTCGTATTTGATCTTGTGCTGGCGCAGGTAGCGGTGCATGCGCACGACGAGATCGAGATCCTCGACGATGCTCGTCGTGCGATAGCCATCGACCGCCATCACGTAGTCCTTGCGAAACAAGCCGAAAGCGCCCGAGATGATGAGGTTGCCGCCGAGCCGGTTCCATCCGAGCCGCCCGAACAGGAACGCGCGCAGGTACTCGACCACCTGAATCCCCGGGATCACCCGGGTGGGCACGCGCGCGTCGGTGACGCGGCCGTCCTTCACCGTGCAGTTGTTGGCGACGCGCACGGTGCCGCCGACGGCCGCGATCTCGCGGCCGAGCAGGAAGGGCCGCGTCAGGCGTAGCAGCGCGTCGGGCTCGATGAGCGTGTCGGCATCGACGGCGATCACGAGCGGGAAGCGCGACCCGTTGATCGCGGCGTTGAGCGAGTCCGCCTTCCCGCCGTTCTCCTTGTCGATCACCGTGAGACGCGAGCGGGAGCGCGAGCGGTACACGGCGCGCAGCGGCTTGGTCAGGAGTGTTTCGGGGTAGATGCGCGGGATTTCGTAGAGGTCGAACGCCTGCCGCAGCCGGTCGATGGTGTCGTCCTTCGACCCGTCATTCACGACAACGACTTCATAGTTGCGGTACTCGAGCGTCAGGATCGCCGTGACGCTGGCTTCAATCGTCGCGCTCTCGTTGTAGGCGGGCACGAGAATCGTGATCGGCGGCAGGGCGTCGCTTTGCATCAGCCGCTGGAAATCTTCATCCTCGGCAAGGCGGGTCTGCTCCCAGATCTCCGGTATCGAGCAGATCAGCAGGACCGCATAGAACGAGTTCAGCGCCAGGAAGTAGACGAGGATCACGAGATCCGTCGTGGAAACGAGCGTGGTGATCGCGCTCATGCCGCGAACTCCGCCAGCGCCTGCGCGGGCAATCCGAGCACCATGCGGGCGACGGCGCTGGCGAGCGGCTGGGCTCCGGTTTCCGCTTCCAGCAGGGCATTGCGGCCGGCCGTGCCGAAGCGCATGAGGGCGAGCGCGGCCCGCAGCCGCACCCACCACACCGAGTCTTCCAGCGCGGCTTTCACGGCCGGCATCGTGCCCATGTCGGCGATCATGCCGATGGAGCGTGCTGCCTGTGCGCGCACCGCCCAGGCGTCGTCCGTGACGAGCCGTTTGAGGGCGGCCACCGACTCCTTGTGCGGGAAGCTGCCCAACGCCCGCGCCGATTGGACGCGGACCTCGGGGTCGGCGTGATCGGCAAGCGCGGTCAGGCGCTCGCGCAGCGATGGCTCGCTCAACCTGGCCGCGAACTCCGCGAGCCGGGGCAGGGCAGGATCGTCGGCCCGGCGCAGCCGCTTCTGCAGATGGTCGATGACGACGGGGCGCGAGCGCAGCAGCATCGCCGCGTAGTAGGCCTGGACCGTGGGAGCGAGGCGCGGCAGCCGGTCCAGCGCCGTCAGCGTGAGGGCGGTGTTTTCCATGCGCTCGAGCGCCGCCACCGCCGCGACGTGCACGGCGGGATGCGGATCATTGATCAGCCGCGTAAGCCGCGCCACGTCGTGCGGCATCGCCGCCACGCTGAGAAACCGCGCCGATTCAAGCCGCTTCCACCAGCGCGCCGAGCTGCTGTTGGTGCGGACGAGCTTGGCCCACCAGGCCTGCTCGAGCGCGACCGCCAGCTGGCGCCAGCGCTCACCCGGGACGCGCGCCGACCATTTCACCAGCGTGTCGATGGCGAGCGGTACCGGAAGTCGGGACAGTCCGACCATCACGCCGGCGAGCGGAGCGGTGCCGGCAGCCCAGCGCCGCATCGACGCGTCCACCGCTTCGCGCCGCGGATTGAGTCGGGTGCTGCGGCGGATCCGGAACCAGCGATTCAGCACGATGAGCACGATGAGCGCCGCGAGCAGGCCGCCCTGCACGATGGCCACCACGATCAGGAATGCGGGCGATTTCACCGGCCCACCCAGCGTCTGATTTTCTCGAGCGCCACGCGCAGGCTCATTGGCTTCACCATGTAGTCCATCGCGCCCGCCTCCAGGCCGCGGAGCTGCTCCGATTCACTGCCGTGCACGGTCGTGAAGACGACGCGAAATTTTCCGGGACATTCCTTCTGCAGCTCTTCGAAGATCGAGTAGCCGTCGAGCGCGGGGAGATCGACATCGAGCAGCAGCAGCGGCGGCTGCGGCGCGCCTTCGGTCGGCAGCGTTTTGAGGACATCGAGCGCCTCGCGGCCGTTGCGAAAGTGAATGAAGCGATAGCCGCGGGCTTCGAGGCCGAACGTGAGCAGCTCGGCGAGCGCGGGATCGTCTTCGACGACGATCACTTCGGGGACATCGCCGGTCGTGGACTCGGAGGGCGGTGGAGGTCGGTCGAGGGCGGTCGAGGGCGGTGGAGGTGGACGTGGAGACGGTTCTGGTGTTGGCGGCGATACTGCCGGCGCGGCGGATTGCTTCGTGAACAGCGCCGCCGCCAGGCGACGGACGAACCCGCGCGCCGCGTACCCTCGACCCGCAACCCCATTGTCAGGTTGCTCGAGCCACTGCTTCGCGGCGTCTTCGAGCTCGGCAGCCACCAGGGTGGCCTGCGGAAACCCGAATGAGCCCGCGGAGCCGCGCAGGCGGTGCGATTCGCGGCGCAGCTCGTCGATCGCCTCCCGGTCTTCGCCGGACGCGACCAGGCGCTCCGCGAGCTCGGCAATCAACCCGAGCTGATCGCGGGCGCCTTGCAGGTACTCGTCCCGGACACCGGGTGGAAGGCCGTATTCGTCGGCGCTTTCTACCTGGTTCACGGGGTCCAAGATATAACTAGCTTCTGTTTCGACCTAATGGCTGAGCACGCGGTAGGCCTGTGTGAGACCTGCAGATGGGTCCGAATCGCCAAAAACCGCCGGGGGTCCCTGTTCTATCGGTGCCTGCGGGCCGACACGGACCCCCGGTTCCTGAAGTACCCGCCGCTACCGGTGCTGAGCTGTCCCGGATACGACCGGCGTGATCCCGGTGACGACGCGCTTGCCGAATCCGACGGCGATCGCGACCAGAGCTAGCACGTCCAGCACCTCGGCGATGAGGTGCGCGAACAGGAAGTGCGAATCTCGTCGTCCATTGCAAATCCCGGGTGAGTGGCGCCACAACATCATCGACGCATTCGTTGGAAGGGGGTGGCCTCCAGGACGCGCAGGCCAACCCCCCTCGCTTCAGACCCTCACCCATCCCCCGCTGCCTCTTGGGCGAATTCCGTGCCGTCACCGGAGCGCTGGGCCGGAGCACGGTTTACGCCTTCACGAATGGCCGGTTGTGATGCTTCTCACTTGCAGTTTGCCCAGCCGTTTCTCACTTTGGTCGATCCTCGCGGAAGGCATATGTGCCGCAGCGTTCAATGGATCGCGCCAAGCTGCTCGTGGTCAGGAATTTCGAGCGCATCCTCGTTTTCTTGCTGGTCGCCTCGTTGCTCGCCATCAACTCGTTGATCGAGCAGAAATTCGCGTTTCTCAGCTTCTACTATCTCCCAATCATCCTTGCCGGGTTCTTCAGCGGGCGGCGCTTCGCGGTCGGCTCGGGCGTGTTCGTCGTCGCGCTGGTGTGCTTCTTTCAGGCGACGGGCGGGTTGGGCATGGAGCCGGGGCTCGATCAGGATTCCCTGATGACGCTGATCCCCTGGGGCGGCTTCCTCATCCTCACCGGCTACGTGGTCGGTGGTCTCGCCGAGCAGCGCGCCACCCGCCTCACCGAGCTCAAGAACGCGTACCTCGCGACACTCGAGGTGCTCACCTACCACATCGAATCGACCGAGCGGCATCAGGAAGGGCATTCCACGCGCGTGTCGCAATTGGCCGCGGACATCGGCGCGGAGCTGAAGCTGTCGGAGCTGGAGCTCGAGAACCTGCGCATCGCGGCGCTGCTCCACGAGGTCGGCACCGCCGATCAGCGGTTGCTGCGGCTGCTGTCGCGCTCGGTGACGGACGACTCACTGATCGTCGCGCGCGCGCTGCGCGGCGCCGCCGAGATCATCGCCGAGTACTCGCACTACTACGAGATCGTGGGAGACGACTGGGATATCGAATCGTTGCCGATGGCGATCACGGTGAAGGTGCTCGCGGTCGCCGACGCGTTCGAGACGCTGCAGATGGCGACGCCGGTCCGCCCGGCGTTCACGCGCTGGAGCGCGTTAGAGGAAGTGGAGAAGGGGGCCGGCCGAACGTTCGCGCGCGAAGCGGTGCGCGCGCTGCGGGTGGTGGCTGGGCGACCGGAGATCGCCGCCCAGGTCAAGAATCTGAAGGTGGGCTAGCCCGTCCGCTGGCGACGCCGCCGGCGACACCGACGCCGAGCGCGATCATCGTTCCCACACCGACGGCCGGAAGAAGCGTCACGGGCAGGAGAGCCACCGCCGCGACCGCCCCGGCGACGACCGGTGCCGACGGCCTCTGGATGGCATCGACGAACCGCAGCCGCCGGCGCACGAAGTTTTTCGTGATGGCATAACCGCCCACGAGCGCGGTACCCGCGAGTATCAACCCCAATGTTGCCAACATGCCGTCGCTCCTGGTGAGTACGCCTCTACGCAACTTGCGCAGGGGTCGTTTCAGGCGCAATTAAGGCCCGTCATGCCCGATCGACCCCGCCTGCGCGACATCGACGCCGCCGAGCGCGCGTACCTGCTGAAGGTCACCGTGTTTTTCGGCCCGGCGTGCTTCATCATGCTCTCCGCCTTGTGGTTCTTCATGCAGAAGATGGGGTGGATTCCCGGCTGGCTCGTTCTCGTGCTCATCGTGCTCAACATTCCGTTGACCATCGCCGGCATCTTCGCGATTCACCATTCCGTTGGGGCCGCGTCGACGGGGTTCGTGCGCACTCTATTCGCGGCCGGGGACATCAAGCCGCCCCCCACGTATCCTCGCCAGGACGTGCTGATCGTGCAGGGGAAGTATGAGGAAGCTGCCGACTGGTTTCGCGATCACATCCGCATCGAGCCGTACGATCACGAGGCGCGGCTGCGGCTCGCGCTGTTGCTCGAGACACACTTGAAGCAGTACGACGAGGCCGAGCAGCTCTATCTGAAGATCCGCAACGCCACGCCACCGGGCGACGCGCGCCAGCAGATGCAGGCGGCGAACCATCTCATCGATTTGTACCGGAAGACTGGAAGAGCCGATCGTCTGCTGGTCGAGCTCGCGCGCTTTGTCGATCGCTATCGGGGCTCGCCACAAGCCGCGGGTGCGGAACGCGAGCTGAAGGAATTGAAAGAGGAACGAACTACCAGCGAATCGCGGCGCTCCCCCAGGTAAAGCCCGATCCAAACGCCGTCAACACGAGCAGGTCGCCCTTTTTGAGCCGCCCCTCGCCCAGCGCCTCGTGCAGCGCGATTGGAATGGAAGCGGCGGTCGTGTTGCCGTACTTCTGGATGTTGGCGTACACCTGATCATCCCGCAGCCCCGCGGCTTTCTGGACCATTTCGATGATCCGCAAGTTGGCCTGATGCGGGACGAGCAGCGTGATGTCGGCGGGAACGAGCCGGTTGGCTTTGAGGGCGATCGCGACCGATTCCGGCATCTTCACCGACGCAAACTTGAAGACCTCGCGTCCTTCCATCACCGCGCGGTGCAGGCCCTGCTCGAGCATCTCGACGCTGACGTAGGGATCGTGCGCGAGCCCGGGCCCGTCCACCCACAGCTTCTCCGCGTAGCGGCCGTCGGCGAAAATGTGCGTCGACAGCACGCCGCGCCCGTCGTCCGCGATCGGGCCGAGCACGGCCGCGCCTGCGCCGTCGCCGAACAGCACCGCGGTGTCGCGGCCCCGCGTCGTCTTGTCGAGCCCGCGCGAGTGCACTTCGGCCCCGACGAGCAGGATGTGACGGTACTGGCCGGTGCGGATCCAGGCATCGGCGATCGAAAGACCGTAGATGAATCCGCTGCACTGATTGCGGACGTCGACCGCGGGGATGTCGGTGAGCCCGAGCTCGCGCTGCAGGAACACGCCGTTGCCCGGCTCGAAGTGATCGGGTGTGCAGGTGCAGTACACGATGCAGTCGATGTCGGTCGCTTTGAGTCCGGCCTGGTCGAGCGCTTTGCGAGACGCTTCGCGGGCGAGCCCGACGCCGGTCTCGCCCTTGTCCACCCAGTGCCGCGTCTTGATGCCGCTGCGCTGCACGATCCATTCATCGGAGGTGTCCATGATTTTCGCGAGATCGTCGTTGGTGACGACGCGCGCTGGAACGTGAAAGCCGGTGGACAGGAAAGCAGTGCGAGACATCGGCGCTCTGGGTTGCGAGTGAGATGCAAGCTACCCAAGATTACCGCATGGACCTCAACGTGACCAGCCAACAGTACGACGCGGTCCGCGGCGCCAAGCATCTGCCGGACGTGCTGAAAAAGGTGCTCGACAAAGCCAAGAAAGAGGCGAACGGCTACGTGCTGCACCTCACGTATGAAGAAGCCACGGCGCTCAACGAGCTCGCCGCGTGGAATGTGCACACCGATCCCGGCGGCAATGTGACGGCGGAGTCGAGAGTCTTCGACGACCTCGTGCGTGCCATCATCACTCACCCGGAATACTGATGCGATCGATCCTGCTGCTCTGTCTGCTCGCCGCTCCGCTCGCCGCGCAGAAACGCGCGATCACATTCCAAGACTACATCGCGCTCAAGGCGGTGAGCGACCCGCAGCTGTCGCCCGACGGCAAATGGGTGGCCTACACCGTTTCCACGCCGTCGCTGCAGGACAATCGCAACGTGAGCCGCGTCTGGGTCGCCGAGGTTGCGACGGGCAAGACGCGGCAGGTCACGAACGGACCGGGGTCCGATCGCCAGCCGCGCTGGTCGCCGGACGGGAAGACGCTCGCGTTCATTTCGACGCGCGAGGGCGGCGCGCAGGTGTGGGTGATGCCGATTGCGGGCGGCGACGCGCGCAAGGTTTCGAGCCTGGCGGATGGCGCGGGCGACCCGCTCTGGCTTCCGGGCGGCTCGGGGCTGCTCGTCGTGAGCGACATCAAGTGGCCGGCGCAGCAGGAGATCGATGAGCGTAACGGCTCGTATCCGACCGAGGCGCGCATCTGGACGGACCTGATGTGGCGTCACTGGGACGATTTCCGGGCCGGCAAGCGCCAGCATGTCTTCCGCGTGGACCTGGCCAGCGGCAAGGCCACTGATTTGACGCCTGTGGATCAGGACGTCCCGACGATCGCCACCGGCGGCGATGGGGACGTGGCGATTTCGCCTGATGGGGGGCAAATCGTGGCGGCCGTCCATACCGATTCCACGGTCGCCGACAATACGAACGTCGATCTCGCCACGGTGCCGAACGGCGGAGGGCCGCTGGTCTCCTTCACCCCAAATCCTGGGGCCGACAACACGCCGCGGTTTTCGCCTGACGGAAAATGGCTGGCCTATCTCTCGATGGAGCGCGCAGGATTCGAGGCCGACCGGCTGCGGCTCATGCTGCTCGATCGCAGAAATGCGACCGCCAAGCCCACCGAAGTCACGAGCGGCTGGAATCTCTCAGTGGGTTCGGTTACCTGGTGCCCAAACTCGAAATGCCTGTACGCGGTGGTCGAGGAGCGGGGCAGAGATAACATCTATCGCATCGACGTTCCCGGCTACAAGCGGACCCGCATCGCGACGTCCGGCGTAAACACCGGCGTGCAAGTG
>DATMZX010000402.1:0-2746 GCA_035573235.1 Gemmatimonadales bacterium | reverse complement strand
AGCCTGCTGCTCGTCATGCTCTTGCACTCGACGGCGAATAACACCCCACACTTCGTCCCGCCCGCAACGCCGGGCAACGTCTTCGCGGTAAACGCGACTACCGTGCAATGGCTTACAGTCATGTTCCTATGGATAGGCGCCGTCGCGACGCTGACAGGATCCCCGTCGAAGCGGTAGATATCAATTCGACGACGTGATCGCGTTGATAAACGCTGCGGTGAGGATGAGTAAGCCCGCGGCGATCCCCACGATTCCCAAGGTTTTGGTAACACTGAACTGCCGCGTCGCGGCCTGCTGCACCGAGTCTACCGGAATTGCCACGACTCGCCCTTCATGCGTACCAACCAGCGTATCTCCCCGTAGCTGAGGCGTGGCGAGAACCACTTTTGAGCGGTCCAGGCGCACCACGCGCAACTTTCCTGGATCCCGCGACATCAGCTCCGGAGTAAGTGGCGCCGTCCGCCAGGAGGTGCACGCGGCGAAGCACAACAGTAGGATCAGACTCACTCTGCAACGTGAGCGGTCGCCCAAAAAACGGCGTATCATTATCACGCCGCCGTCGCAACCTTCACTTCGAGAATCGCATCCATGATTGCCCGCATCTCCCTGGTGCTCGCCCTGGTCGCTTTCACCACGCCCGTTCCAACCGCCACCGGTCCGGTTCCCCCTTCATTACTGAGCGGCCTCTCCTGGCGCAACCTCGGCCCGTTTCGCGCGGGACGCGTCTCGGCCGTGTCGGGCGCGATCGGACAAACCGGCACGTTCTACATCGGCCTCCCCATGGGCGGCGTCTGGAAAACGACGAGCGCGGGCGAGACATGGTATCCGATCTTCGACTCGGTCAAAGAGGCGTCGTCGGTCGGCGCGATCGCCGTCGCGCCGTCGAATCCCGACATCATTTACGTCGGCATGGGCGACCTGATCGCGGGCGGCGGCATCGCCGAGGGTAACGGCGTCTACAAATCCAGCGACGCGGGCCGCACGTGGCAACACCTGGGCCTGGACGACACGAGACAGATCCCGTCGCTGCTGGTCGATCCCAAGAATCCCAACCTCGTGCTGCTCGCCGCGCAGGGCGACGTGCACAAGAAGAGCGACACGCGCGGTGTGTATCGCTCGACCGACGGCGGCGCCACGTGGACCAAGACGCTCTACGTGGACGACTCGACCGGCGCGCAGAAGATCACGTGGGCCGACGACCAGCCCGCCGTGATGCTCGCGACCACGGTGCGACACTACAACGTCCCGCCCCCGGGGCTGCCGCGCTTCGGCACACCGGGAACCGGGCCGGGAAGTGGGAGTGGTCCGAGCCAGACCCATCTCTTCAAGTCCAACGATCAAGGCGTCACGTGGACCGAGCTGAAAGGCGGCGGATTGCCGCGCCTCGCCGGGCGCACGTCGGTCGCGATCGCGAACAACACGAACGCGCAGCGGATGTTCTTGATCCAGAACTCCGGTCTGTGGCGCTCCGACGACGGCGGCGGCTCGTGGCGCCAGATGGACTCGACCGATACGCGCATCCGCAACGGCCAGGGCGGCTACAACTGCGGCGTGTACGTCGATCCGAAGAACCCCGACATCGTCTACACGGTCAACACCGCGAGCTACAAGTCGACTGACGGCGGCAACAACTTCACCGGCTTCAAGGGCGCGCCGGGCGGCGACGATCCGCAGCAGCTGTGGATCGATCCCACCAACGGCCAGCGCATGCTGTTCGGCTACGATCAGGGGGCGATCGTGACGCTCGACGGCGGCACGACCTGGAGCTCGTGGTACAACCAGTCGACCGAGCAGATCTATCACATCGCCGTCGACAACTCCTCTCCGCCGTACGTGTACGCGGCGATGCAGGACGCGGGCGTGATTCGCACGCGCATGCGCGGCAATCAGGGCGCGATCACGCCGGTCGACTGGGATCCCGTGCCCGGCTGGGAGTGGGGCAGCGAAGCGCCCGATCCATTGCATCCGAACATCCTGTACTCGAGCGGGATCGGCATCTTCAAGACCACCTACCCGAGCGAGCAGTGGATCGACGTCGGTCCGCAGCTCGACCCCGCGCTGCACGGGCGCCAGTCGATCTCACAGCCGATCGCGTTCGCGCCGTGGAATCAGCACAAGCTCGTCGCCGGTTACCAGTTCGTGATGACGACGATCGACGGCGGCGCGCACTGGACCAAGATCTCGCCCGATCTCGGCTATCCCAAAGACACTGTGCCGACGCCCGACAGCCTGCGCGGCAAGCCCGGGCTGCTGATCGGCGGCACGATTCAGTCGCTGGCACTCTCGCCCGTGAAGCCGGGCGTGATCTGGGCCGGCACGAACACGAGTCTCATCAAGCTGACGCAGAACGAGGGAGCGACGTGGCAGGACGTGAGCATTCCGAACAGCCACGGCGACGTGCTGGCGATCGAGGCGTCGCACTTCGATGCCGCCGAGGCGTACGCCGCGCTGGCGTTCCACTCGAGCGGCGATTACACGCCGTACTTCTATCGCACACGCGACTACGGTAAGACCTGGACGCTGATCACCACCGGGTTTGCGACGGGGCAGGCGAGCGGCTCGTTCGCGCGCGTGCTGCGCGAAGACCCGAAGACGCGCGGGCTGTTGTTCGCGGGCACCGAGAGCGGCATGTACGTGTCGTTCGACGACGGCGATCACTGGCAGTCGCTGCAGCTGAATCTGCCGAACACGTCGTATCGCGACATCGTCGTGCACGGCAATGATCTGGTGGTTGCGACGTACGGGC
>DATMZX010000401.1:0-10654 GCA_035573235.1 Gemmatimonadales bacterium | reverse complement strand
GCTACGCGAAAAGGCGCTGGACAAGGACGCCCGCGATCGCGCGCGTGCCTATCTGCTCGAGGCCCGCAAGACCGTCGAAGCCGCGCTGGCGCAGGCGCGCGCCGCGGTCACCGAGGCCACGGCGAAGGAAGCGCGCCGCATCGTCGAGGAAGCGATCGAAAAGACTGGGGACGAGGGACGGGGGAAGAGGGAAGGGTGGGTGAATCTCGAAGAGCTGAGGCGACGCAAGAACATTCCGTCGAGTCCGCGGGTCAACCTGGAAACCACCGCGACCGCGGCCAGTGAAATCAGTCTTCGCGGTCTAACCGTGGAAGAAGCCGAACCGTTGCTCGCGCGGGCCCTCGACGACGCCGTGCTCGCCGACCTGCCATACCTCCGGATCATTCACGGGAAAGGCACCGGCGTGCTGCGCGACTTCGTGCAGGCGGCTCTGAAGCACGACACGCGCGTCAAGCGATTCGGCGTCATGCCCACGAACCACGGCGTGACGGTGGCGGAATTCAAATGATCCCCGACGAAATCATCGAGCAAGTCCGCGAAGCGGCGGATCTCGTCGGGATCATCGGTGAGCATGTCGAGCTCAAGCGCACCGGCTCGGACTTCCGCGGCCCGTGCCCGTTCCACGGCGGCACCCATCGCAACTTCGCCGTCGTTCCGAAGAAGGGCATGTTCTACTGCTACGTCTGCCACGAAGCCGGCGATATCTACACGTTCTTCATGAAGAAGCTCGGCATGGATTATCCGACGGCGGTGCGCGAAGTCGCGCGACGCGTCGGAATCACGATCCCCGAGCGCGGCGGCCCCACGGGTCCCGACCCGCGCGAGCCCCTGTTCACCGCCGTGGCGACTGCCGCCGACTGGTTCGCCCGCCAGCTGCGCGAGAACCCTGAAGCCGAGATCGCCCGCAAGTATCTCGAGTCCCGCCACGTCACGATGGAGCAAGGTCAAGTGCAGGGGCTCGGCTTCGCCCCGCGCGGCACCGCATTTCTCGATGCGATGAAAGGATTGGGCCTGAAGGAAGAAGTGTTGCTCGAAGCAGGTCTGATCGTTAAACGGGAAGATGGCTCGAAGAGTCCGCGCTTCCGCGGCCGGCTGCTGTTTCCGATCCACGATTTGCGCGCGCGCGTCGTCGCATTCAGCGGCCGGATTCTGGGCGAGGGAGAGCCGAAATACTTGAACTCGCCCGAGACGCCGATTTTCCATAAGGGGCAGCTGCTCTACAACCTGCACGTCGCCAAGCACGGCATGCGCAAGGCCGAGCGGGCGATTCTGGTCGAAGGCCAATTCGACGTGCTGCGCACCTCGCTCGCGGGGTTCGAAGAAGTGGTCGCGCCGCTCGGCACCGGGCTCACCGACGATCAGGCGGAGCTGCTGCGGCGCCACACCGCGCACGTGATTCTGCTGTACGATTCGGACGATCCGGGGCTGCGCGCCACCTTCCGCGCCGGCGACGTCCTGCTGCGGCATAAGCTGCGCGTGAGCGTGGCCACACTTCCGCAAGGCGAAGACCCGGACACGCTCGTCCAGAACAAGGGAGCGTCCGCGCTGGAGCAGGTGCTGAAAGATTCGGTGGATATTCTGGAGCGCAAAATCCAGATCTTGAGCCGTCGCGGCTTCTTCGCCTCGCTCCCGGGCCGGCGCCGGGCGCTCGATGCCCTCCTCCCCACCATTCGCGCGACCACTGATGCCGTCGCGCGGGATCTGTACGTGACGACGGTGGCGCAAACGGCCGGCATTCGGAAGGAAACGCTCGAGGAGGAGGTGGCGGGGAAGCTCGGACAGCACCCTCCGCGCCCAACGGAGCCGCAGGTCTCCTCGAGTCCCATGCCTCCGAGCGCGATCGAGAAGGCGATTCTGCACGTCATGTTGAGCGGCGAGGACTGGAAAGCGCGGGTGCTGGCGGAAATCGATCGCGAGAATTTCACCTCGGAGATTTATCGCAGCGTCTTTGACGCGCTCGCCGAGAACAGTCCCGATCGACTGGACGGAATCTCGGCTCGCGCGCTCGAGGAGCTGCAAGCCGCGGGTCCCGGGATCGATAGCCCGGACGATCTGTTCGTGTGGGCAGTCACCAAGATTGAGGCCGATCGAAAGTCCCGGGAAATCTGGCGAATTCAGCGGGAAATCGATCTTGCATCTGAGCCAGAAAAACTCCGACTCACGCTAGAAAAGCGAGCCCTGACGAGTGAACGCAACGCGAAGCGTCCCAGCTGGAAGATTCTCGAGCAAGCAAGGAGGAAGGGTGCACCCGGATCTTGAAGCATTGTTGGCACTGCAGGACAAGGACGTCGCGCTGGCGAGTTGCGACGCCCGGCTGAAGGCGCTCGATCCCGAGCTGAAGGCGCTGGACGACCAGATCGCGGCCGCCGAGCGCGTCGTCACGCAGGCGCGCGCGGGAATTCAGGCGGCGCTGGACCGGCGCGACGGCCTGGAAGGAAAGATCCAGAGTTACCGCACGATGCAGGAGCAGCGACGCCAGAAGCTCGAGTGGGTGCGCGGCGCGAAGGAGGCCTCCACGCTGATGGCCGAGCTCGATCTCGCGCGCACCGTGCTCGCGAAGGAAGAGGCCGAGTTCATGCGATCGGGCGACGCCGTCGGCGAAGCGGAGCGCAAGACGGCCGAAGCCGAGAACGCGCTGCAGAACGTGCACGAGGCGCAGGCCACGCAGCGCGAAGCGCTCGCCGGCAAGCGCCAGGAGATCGCGAGCGAGCGCGAGCTGCTCGCCATCGAGCGCGAAGCGGCGAGCAAGAACGTCAACGGCGCGCTGCTCGCGCGCTACGACCGCATCCGGCGCGGCAAAGTGCCGCTCGCGGCGTACGCGCTGCACGGCAGCTCCTGCGGTCACTGCTTCACGGCGGTGCCGACGCAGCGCAAGGCGCTGATTCAGCGGGGGGTCACGATCGAAGGATGCGAAGCCTGCGGCGTATTATTGTACGCTAAGGAATGATCACACCGCGCTGGATTGTCACCGCTTCCGCCGATGCCGAGGCCACGCGTGTCCTCGCCGGCGAGCTCAAAATCCCCGCGGCACTCGCCGCCATTCTCGTGCAGCGCGGGCTCGCGTCGCCCGAAGTCGCCAAAGCGTTTCTCAAGCCCGATCTCGAACGACTCACCGATCCGCATTGCTGGGCCGACATGGACGTCGCGGTCGAGCTGCTGTTGCGTGCCGTGCGCGAGCACCAGCCGATCCTGGTGCACGGCGACTACGACGTCGACGGCCAGTGCGCCGCCGCGATGCTCACGCGCATTCTGCGCAGCGCGGGCGGCACCGTCCATCCCTTCGTGCCGCATCGCATCCGCGACGGGTACGACTTCGGGCCCGCGGGTCTCGCCGAGGCAAAGCGGATCGGCGCCGGTCTGATCGTTACCTGTGACTGCGGCATTACGGCCGTCGCGGCGGTGCGCGCGGCGCGCGAGGCCGGTATCGACGTGATCGTGACCGATCACCATTTGCCCGGCGACGAGCTGCCGCCCGCGAACGCCGTCCTCGATCCGCGCCGGCCCGACTGCAAGTCCGAGGACAAGAACCTCTGCGGTACCGGCGTGGCGTTCAAGCTCGCGCAGGCGCTGGTGCAGAAGCTCGGCCTCTCGCCCAACCTGCCGCTGCATTTCCTCGACTACGTCGCGCTGGCCACGATTGCCGACGTCGTGCCGCTCGTGGGCGAGAACCGGATTCTGGTGCGCTACGGGCTCAAGAAAATGGCCGACACGCGCTGGGTCGGGCTGCGCGCGTTGATCGATACCGCGGGGCTCGGCGGCAAGCCGCTGCGCGGCGCGCACATCGGCTTCATTCTGGCGCCGCGGCTCAACGCCGCCGGCCGGATCGGCGACGCGAACGACGGGCTACGGCTGTTGCTGAGTGAGAATCCGCAGGAAGCCGCCGCGCTCGCGCGCGAGCTCGAGACGATCAATGCGCGGCGCCAGGCGATGGATCAGCAGATCCAGGACGAGGCGATCGAGCTCGTCGAAAAGACGCTGAACCCGAGTGATGCCGCGATCGTGCTCGCCAGCGACGCCTGGCATCCCGGCGTCATCGGGATCGTCGCGTCGCGGATCGTCGAGCGCTACGGCCGCCCCACGTTCCTGATCGCGTGGGATGAGGCGGGCGGCTTCGGCCGCGGCTCGGGGCGCAGCATCGCCCGCTTCGATCTGCACGGCGCGCTGCACCGCGTGGGCACGCACCTCGAGAAGTACGGTGGGCACACCATGGCGGCGGGCTTCACGATCAAGCGCGAGCGGTTCGACGATTTCCGCATTGCGTTCCTGGGAGTGGCGGCCCAGCTTCTCACGCCCGACGACCTGGCGCCGAGCCAGCGGGTGGATCTCGAGCTGCCGCTCGCGTCGGTGAACCAGGAGCTCGAGCGGCTGATCCGGCACCTGGAGCCGTGCGGGGCGGGGAATCCGGCGCCGGTGTTCGGCGTGCGCAACGCGCGCGCGGTCGGTGCCCGGCGCGTTGGAACGAATCATCTGCGCTTCACGCTCGACGACGGCTCGGCGGTGCTGCCTGCCATCGGGTTCCGCTGGGCGGACGCGGTGCCGGAGGATTGGCTCACGAATCCGCTCGATGTGGCGTTCCGGCTGGAGCGAGACGACTGGCAGGGGCGGGTGACGATCCAGGCTCGAGTGGCGAGTCTTGCTCCGCATCATCGCGGGTGAGTTCAAGGGGCGGCGGCTCAAGACGCCGACGGGAAGAGTTGTAAGACCTACTGCCGATCGGGTCAAAGAGGCCTGGTTCAGCATTCTGCAGCAGTCGATTCCGGATGCGCGCGTGGTGGATCTGTTCGCCGGCTCCGGCGCGTTGGGGTTCGAAGCGCTGTCGCGCGGGGCGCGCGCGGTCGATTTCGTCGAACGCGCGCAAGCGTCGCTCACGGCGATTCGCGAGAACGCCGCCCTTCTCAAAGTGGAGGATCGCGTGACGATACACCGCATGGATGCGATGCGGTTCGCCGAGCGGCTCCAACCCAACGCGTATGACGTCGCGTTTGCCGATCCCCCGTACGCCACGGATGACGCGCAGCGGCTGCTCGCGCTGTTTCGCAGCGCGCCGTTCGCGCGCGCGTTCTCGGTCGAGCACTCGTCGGATCTGGTGGTGTCCGGCGACGACACGCGGGCGTATGGCGACACCGCGATCACCTTCGCGTACGCGCCATGAAGCGCATCGCCGTGTACCCGGGGTCCTTCGATCCGATCACGAAGGGACACGAGGACCTGATTCACCGCTCGCTCGAGTTCGTCGACACGCTGATCGTGGCGGTCGCGGTCAACGTCGCGAAGCAGCCGCTGTTCGCGCTCGAGGAGCGCGTCGCGCTGATCAAGCAAACCGTGTCCGACAAAGTCGACGTCCAGTCGTTCGACGGCCTGCTGGCCGATTTCGCGAACAAGGTGGGGGCGTCGGTGATCGTGCGCGGGCTGCGCGCGGTGTCGGACTTCGAGTACGAATTTCAGATGGCGCTGATGAACCGCAACCTCGCTCCGGGGATCGAGACCGTGTTTCTCGTGCCGGCGTTCGATCTCACCTACCTGAGCTCCAGCCTGGTGCGCGAAGTCGCGCGCTTCGGCGGCGACGTCTCGGCGCTCGTCCATCCCAAGGTGCAGCAGGCGCTCAAGCGCAAGTTCGCGAAATGAGTTTTCTCGGGTCCGTCCTGCAGCGGGCACGAGAGGCCAGGCAGCGGATCGTGTTTCCCGAAGGGGACGATCCCCGCGTGCAGGAAGCCGCCACGCGGCTGGAGCGCGACGGGCTCGCGATTGTCGAAGTGCTCGGCAAGGGGTCCGATTCGCGCACGCCGTTTCTCGCGCGGCATCTGCGCTCGCGCCGGCCCGATCGGTTTCCGACGGACGCGGCGGCGGCGGAGGCGCTGGAGCATCCGCTGACGCGCGGCGCCTGCCTGGTCGGCATCGGCGCGGCCGATGTCATGGTCGGCGGAGCGGTTTATCCGAGCGCCGACACGATTCGCGCGGCGCTGTGGGCGGTGGGCCTGGCGCCCGCGATCGCCACCGTGTCGGGCGCCTTTTACATGGTGCAGGACGAGCGCGTGCTTACGTTCGCCGACTGCGCGGTCTGTCCCGAGCCCACGTCGGTGCAGCTCGCCGATATCGCGATCGCGTCCGCCCGCGACCGGCGGCGGATCGTCGGCGATGAGCCCGTCGTCGCCTTTCTTTCTTACAGCACGCGCGGCAGCGCCGCGGGCCCCCGCGTGGAGCGGGTGCAGGCGGCGATCACGCAGCTGCGCGGCCGCCAGCCGGCGCCCGAGTTCGCGTTCGATGGCGAGCTGCAGGCCGATGCCGCGCTCGTCGCGGAGGTGGGTGCCAGCAAGGCGCCGGGGTCGGCGGTGGCGGGACGCGCCAACGTCCTGATCTTTCCGGATCTCGACGCGGGCAACATCGGCTACAAGCTGGTGCAGCGGCTCGGCGGCTGGATGGCGCTCGGCCCGATTCTGCAGGGACTCGCAAAACCGATCGCGGACCTGTCGCGCGGCGCGACGGCCGATGATATTGTGAACACAGCGGCGATCGCCATTCTCCAAACGCGCAAGGCCTAGGGGGTCAACGGAATGCGGTTCACCCTGAAGAAGGACAAGAGCGGCGTCGTGATAGTCGGGGTCGAGGGTCAGCTCATCGTCGGCAACCGCCAGGAGCTGAAACAGAAGGTGCTCGATGCGCTCGAGGAAGGCTCGCGCAAGTTCATCATCGACTTTTCCAAGACCGGCTACATCGATTCGTCGGGGCTGGGCGTGCTTGTCTCCTTGTCGAAGAAGATTCGCGAGCAGGGCGGCGAGCTGCGGCTGGCCGGCTTGAACGCCGATCTGCAGACGCTGTTCGAGCTGACCAAACTCGACACGCTTTTCGCGATCACGCGGACCGCCGAGGAGGCGCTCGCAGCGTTTTGAGCTTACACCTCGACGTCACACCCGACTCGATGCGGCTCGACGTCCCGAGCGACCTCGGGATGGTCGGCGACGCGGTCGAGCTGGTCGCCAGTCACGTGCCGCCCGGGACGCTGTCTCCCCGCCGCATCAGCTTCAATCTCCGCACCGCGCTCGCCGAAGCGCTCGGCAACGCGATCCGCTATGGCACCGGCGAAGATCCGGAGCGGGTCGTGCAGGTGCACGTCGAGCTCGCGCGCGACTTCGTGCGGATCACGGTGGTGGACGACGGCCATGGCTTCGACACGAGCCGCGTGCCCGATCCCACGCTGCCTCACCATGTCGACCGCGAGTACGGGCGTGGCCTGTTCGTGATTCGCCATCTGGTCGATGACGTGGCGTTCAATGAGAAAGGCAACGGCATCTGCCTGACGCTCCGGGCGGGGTGACACGGCTCGAGCGCCTGCTGCCGGTGCTGGCGGCGCTTTCCGGGACGACTCTGCGGTTGTGGCGTCGCAAAACTCCGGACGGTCGCCTGCTGCCGGTGGGCGGCGGTTTGGGCGAAGGCCGCGAGGAGCCGCACTGGACGCCGGCGCCGAACGGCGGCGGCTTGCTGCAGACGCCCGATGGTCCTGCCTGGTTCCAGCCGATTCCATCCGTTTCCGATACGTGGCTCGAGGTGCGTGGTGAGGAGCGCGCCGCCGCCGAGATCGCCGAAGTGATCGGCGCGGTGCTCGGGGCCGAAGAGGAAACGGGACAGGTCGCGGCCGAGCTCTCGGGCCGGTACGAGGAAATCGATCTGATCTATACGATCAGCGAGATCCTCGGGCATACGATTCGGCTCGATGAGGCGGCCAATCGGATTCTGCGCGAAGTCTGCGCGGTGGTGCGCGCGCGCCGCGGCACGCTGATGGTGCACGACCCGAGGGCCAATGTGTTACGGCTCGTCGCGGCGCGCGGCGTGGACCTGGGCGATGTCGATCCGGTGGAAGTAGACGACCCGCGGTCGGTGGCGGCCCGGGTGTTCCGCGAAATGCGCATCATCAGCTACGACCCCACCGATCAGCGCGCGCAGAAGCCGCCCAATCCGATCGAGCGGCAGTACCGCGGCCTGGCGTTTCTCTCGGTGCCGGTGGTCTACGCGTCACCGGGGCGTGTGCCGACCCCGATCGGCGTGATCAACCTGACCGATCGCACGGGCGAAGACGCGTTCACAGCGGGCGATCGCAAGCTCGTCGCGGCCATCGCGAATCAGATCGGGGCGGCGATCGAGAACGCGCGGCTCGTCGAGCGCGATCTCGGGCAGCAGCGCGTGCGGCGTGAGCTGGAGCTCGCGCACGATCTGCAGCTCAAGCTGTTGCCGTCGCCGGCGGTGATCGCCGGGAAGGCCGATGTGGCGGCGCGTTGCCGTCCCGCGGAATCAGTCGGCGGCGACTTTTACAACCTCCTGAGCCTGCACGACGATCGGGTCGGCGTGATGATCGGCGATGTGTCGAGCCACGGGTTCGGCGCGGCGCTGATCATGGCGCTGGCGATGGCGGCGTCCGGTATTCACGCCGAGACCGCGGAGTCGCCGCACGAAGCGCTGCGCCGGCTCGAGACGTCGCTCGCGGAGGAGTTGGCCGAGACGGAGATGTTTCTGACGCTATGCTACGCGGTGGTGGACCCGGCGAAGGGGACGCTCGCCTACGCGAATGCCGGGCATCCGCACGCGTTCCTGGCATCCCAGGACGGGGTGGTGACGCGACTGGAAGCGACCCGGCCGCCGCTGGGATTGGGCGATGGGGGTGCCGAGCGGGTTGCGGCGTTCGAGCGTGGCAAGACGACACTCTGCCTTTTCACGGATGGGTTGGCCGACGCGCGTGGGCCGAGTGGCGAGCGGTTCGGCGAGCAGCGTGTACTGAGTCACGTGCTGAATCTCCGCACTCGGCCCGCGCGCCACATTCTCGAGGCTGTGTTCACCGACATCGCCGCGTTCACCGGCGGCGCTCCCGCCAACGACGATCGTACGCTGGTCTTGCTCAAAGTTTGAGGCGGCTGGGCCAGCATTTTCTCGGTGATCCCAAGATCCTGGACCGGATCGTGGACGCGCTCGATCCGATTCCCGGCGAGACGGTGCTCGAGATCGGGCCGGGGAAGGGGTCGCTTACCGAGGCGCTGCTGGCGAGGGGGCTGACGGTCGTCGCGATCGAGAAGGACCGTGATCTCGCGGCGGCGTTGGCGCGGAACAATCTGACCGTCGTCGCAGGCGATGCGCTGCGGATCCAGTGGCCGCGGGTCCCCAAGATCGTCGGCAATATTCCCTACTACATCACGTCGCCGCTGATTGATAAGGCGCTCACCCCGCCGCTGCCGGAGCGAGTCGTGTTTCTGGTGCAGGCGGAGGTGGCCGATCGACTGGCAGCGGAGCCCGGAAGCAAGATCTACGGCGCGTTGTCGGTGGGCGTCCAGGCGGTGTGCCGGGTCGAGAAGCTGTTCACGGTGGCGCCGGGATCGTTCAAGCCGCCGCCCAAGGTGCGCAGCGCTGTCGTGCGACTGACGCCGCGTGCCGTTCCTCTCGTCACGCCTGAGGAAATTGCGTCGCTTCGCACCTTCGTCACGGGCTGTTTCAGCAAGCGCCGCAAGCAGCTGAAAAACGCCGTACCGGGGATGTCCGAAACGGACCTCCGCGCCCTGGGATTCGATCCAGCGATTCGACCGGAGCGGTTGGCGCCGGAGGACTTCGTCAAACTATTGCGATACAAGCGTTAAAAAACGCACGCCGCCGCCCGGCGGCCACAATACCCCTGCTCGATTCCTCATTTCCATGTTTGTTGAAATGAGAAGTGTAGGGTGGGGGCATGCACCGCCGCTCGCTGCTCAAAGTCGCCAAGAAATTTCCCAGAATCGGACCGGGCTGGCCGATCCACCCCCATCCGAGCGCCGTGGCCATGGCGCACGTGAACCAATGGTTTCACGCAATCTCGGAGTCGACTCGCACGGCAATTCTGGAATTACTGTCGCAGCGAGAACGCTATGTCACGGAGCTGCAGCAGATTCTGGACGCACCGCTCTCCACGGTCTCCTATCATCTGAAGGTGCTGCGCGAGTCCGGGCTGGTGCGCGAGGAGCGTGTGCATCGCTGGAAGTACTTCTCCCTGCGAGAAGACACCCTCGAGCATATGAGCATGTATACACGCGTCATCGGGCCAGGCAAACACGTAGGAACGTGTCCGCTGGACTGCTGTCGCGAGCCCCTTGACGTATCAAGAAAAGTTGATAAGTTGCCCCCATGACCGACACCGCGGTGGCCGCGAGCTGGTTCCACGCTTTGTCCGATGAGATTCGGATCAAGATCGTCGAAATGCTGTCGCACAAAGAGCGCTGTGTGTGCGAGCTCGAGCAGGTCCTGGACATCGCCCAGTCCAAGCTCTCCTTTCACCTGAAAGTGTTAAAAGACGCCGGCCTGATCGCCGACCGGCGCGAGGGTCGCTGGATGTTCTACGGACTCCAGCGCGACACGCTGGACCAGATCGCCGCATACACCAAATCAGTCAAACCAGGCAAGCATGCCGGCAGCTGCGCCGTCGCATGCTGCGATTGAGGACGCCATGAGCGACGTCAAGCAGACCGTCAAAGAGAAATACGCCGAAGCTGCTCTCAAGGTGCTGGACGGTCAGAAGGGGAGCTGCGGGCCCAGCGGCGCATGCGGCTGCGATCCGGTGACTGAAAACCTCTACGAAGCGTCGCAGACCACGGGACTGCCGGCAGGGGCGGTGCTCGCGTCATTGGGCTGTGGCAATCCCACCGCG
>DATMZX010000400.1:0-9251 GCA_035573235.1 Gemmatimonadales bacterium | reverse complement strand
TGCTGCTCGCTCAGCTGCTGGCCGCGCAGCCGCGTCCCCGACTCGTCTTCGACGTCGAGCAGGATCACGGCGCCCGAGCCGCAGGCGACGAGCTGACCGCAGGCCGACTGCGCGGGACTCACGACCGGGCCGAGGACTTCGCCGGGCTCACCGCCGTGGCCGAGATCGGGCGGCAACGCGGCGTCCCAAACGAGCCACCGCTTGCCGTCGAGCGAGCTGAACGCGCCGGGATAGGGGCGGGTGAGCGCGCGCACGAAGTCGTAGACCATCGCGGCGGGACTGTCCCAGGCGATCCGGCCGTCGGCGGGGCGGCGCCGCCGCAGCACCGGCTCGTCGTTGCGCGGCTGCCGCCGGCCCGGCCGCTCGCCCGCGAGCAGCTGCGGCAACACCTCGAGCAGCATTTCGCGATTGGTGGCGGCGACCTGCGCGTACAACGTCGCGCACGTGTCGTACGGGGTGACGGGGAAGGAGCGCTGGGCGATGATGTCGCCCTCATCCACGCCCTCGGCGAGCCACATGAGCGTGTTACCGCTCTCGCGCTCGCCGCGAATGATCGTCCAGTTGATCGGCGCGCTGCCGCGATTGTGCGGGAGGGACGAGGCGTGCGCCCCGATCAGACCGAGCCGCGCGAGCTTCATGACGGGCGGGCGGACGATCTGATGCCAGCCGATGACGAAGATCACGTCCGGCTCGAGCTCCTCGAGGATCTGCTCCGCCTCGGGCTCGTTGATTCCGGAGATGAGGTGCAGCGGCACCTTGTACTGGCTGCACACCGGCGTGTAATCCACGCCGCCGCTGCGCTTCGCGGCGAGCTCGGGTTTGAGCGTCAGGACGGCGGCAATGGGCGCGCCGGCGGCCAGCAATGCCTGGAGCGCCGCCAGACCTTCAGCGTGAAACCCAACCCACGCGAATTTCACCGGCGGTAGGTCTGCACCACATCCAGCACCGCGTCGATGACATCGGACACATCCTGATCGGTGAGGCCGGGGTGCAAGGGAAGGCTCAGCAACCGCTCGAAGTTCGAGAACGCCACCGGGAAGTCGGTGGGGGCGTACCCGTACTTGTCGCGGTAGTAGGGATGGACGTGCAGCGGAATGAAGTGAACCGACGTGCCGATGTTGCGCCGGGTCAGCTCGTCGATGAACTGATCGCGCCCGATGCGCAGCAGCTCCGGCCGGAGGCGCAGGACATACAGGTGCCAGGCATGATCGACGTGCGCGCGCTTCACCGGCGGCTCGAGCGCTTCCTCGGCGCCGAACGCCTGGCCGTAGGCCTCGACGATTTCGAGCCGGCGTTGGTGGAACCGCTCCAGCTTGCGGAGCTGCCACAGCCCGATGGCTGACGCCACGTCGGTGAGGTTGTACTTGAACCCGGGCGCGACGATTTCGTAGCGCCAGCTGCCGCCTTTGTCGTAGCGCTTCCAGGCGTCGCGGCTCATGCCGTGCAGCGCCATGATGCGCGCGCGCTCGAGGAATTCGGGCCCGGCGGTCAACATCCCGCCTTCGGCCGTCGTCAGGTTCTTCGTGGCGTAGAAGCTGAAGGCCACGGGGTTTTGCCCTGAGCCGATCGGCTGGCCGCGGAAGCGCGCCGGCAGCGCGTGCGCCGCGTCTTCGATCATCGTCAGGTTGTAGCGGCGCGCGATCGCCTCGAGCACATCCCGCTCGGCGGGATGGCCCGTGTAGTGGACCGGGAGCAGCGCGCGCGTGCGCGGCGTGATCGCGGCCTCGACTTTCGCAGGATCGATGTTCAGCGTGTCGGGCTCGACGTCCACGAGGACCGGCTTCGCGCCGACGTGCTCGATGACGTTCGCGGTCGCCGCGAATGTCATCGGCGTCGTAATGACTTCGGCGCCGCGCTCGAGGTCGAGACAGGCGAGCGCGACGTGCATCGCCGCCGTGCACGAGTTCAGCGCCAGCGCGCCGGGCGCCTTCAGGTACGCCGAGAATTCTTCCTCGAACCGCTTGGTCTTGGGGCCGGTCGTGATCCAGGGCGAGCGCAGCGTCGCGACGACCTCCTGGATCTCCTCCTCTTCGATCAGCGGCGGGTTGAACGGCAGGAATTCCCGCCGCGTGGACCGCGCAACCGTATCGGTCATTGCGCGGTCCCTCCGCCCGCGACCGCACCGCCCGCCGGCCCCTCAGGCGATTCCGGCAGCAGCGGATCAGCGACGAGCGTCTGCGGGGCCGCGGTGGGCGTCAGATCGTTGAGACTCGGGGCGCGCCGCAGGCGGCGGCGTGACGCGCCGTTGCCGTTGGGATGGCGTGCGCGGTGCCCGTTGCCGTTGCCGTTGCCGTTGCGCTTGTGCCCGTTGCCGTTCGTCCCGACGAGCTCGAGCCGCTCCGGCTGATACTCCGTGACGATGGCCGACAGCGCGCGCACCATGGCCCGCTCGTCGCCCTCCCCGGTGACCGCGATCAACGACCGGAGCTGGCGCGCGAGTGTGGCGCCGCCCCCGCCGTTTCCGGCGACCACCCGGATCTTCTCGATCGAGGTGTGATTGAGCGTTTCGTTGGCGGCGACCAGCTCTTCTTCGAGCTTCTCGCCCGGTCGCAGCCCCGTGAATACGATCTGGACGTCGTGATAGGGCACGAGTCCCGAGAGGCGAATCAACTGCTCGGCGAGCTCGAGGATGCGGACCTGGGTCCCCATTTCGAGGACCGCGATCCGGCCGGCCGCCTCCGGCAGCGACGCGGCTTCGAGGACGAGCTGCGCCGCCTCGGGAATCGTCATGAGGAAACGCTTCATCTCCGGATGCGTGACCGTGACCGGACCACCGGCGGCGATCTGTCTCTTGAACAGCGGGACGACGCTTCCATCGGAGCCCAGGACATTGCCGAACCGGACGACGCGGAAGTCGGTTTGCGACGTGTGCAGCGACGGCAGCTCGCGCACGATATGCTCGGCCACCCGCTTGGTGGCCCCCAGAATGCTCGACGGATTGACGGCTTTGTCGGTCGAAATGAGCACGAACTTCTTCGTGCCGACGCGGGCGGCCGACTGCGCGAGCCGCAGCGTACCGACGACGTTGTTCCACACGCCCTCGATCATGTTCGACTCCAGCATCGGCACATGCTTGTATGCCGCGGCGTGGAATACGGAATCGGGGCGGTAGGTCTCAAACATCCGATCCAGGCGCGCGGCGTTCGTGACGCTTGCCAGCACCGGGACGACGTCGATCGCCGGATACTCCTCGGTGATCTCGTGACAAATGAAGTAGAGCGGGCTCTCCGCGCGGTCGAGCAGCAGCAGCCGGCGCGGATGGAAGCGCGCGATCTGCCGCACGAGCTCCGAACCGATCGAGCCGCCCGCCCCCGTCACCAGGATGACCTTGCCCGCGAGCTCGGGCGCGACGTCTTTGAGCTCGAGCTGCACCGGATCGCGGCCCAGCAGGTCTTCGACCTGCACGTCGCGGAGCTGCTTGATCTGCGGCTCGTCGGGCGACAGCAGATCGACCTGCGGCGGCAGAATCTTGACGGCGACGCCGGTCTCGGCGGCGCGCGCGACCAGGCGGCGGATCACGTCCGCCGTGGCCGACGGAATCGCGATCACGATCTGCTGCGCGTGATGCATCGCGACGAAGCGGCGCAGTTCTTCAGACCCGCCGAGCACCGAGACGCCGTGGAGCATCCGGCGATGCTTGCTGGTGTCGTCGTCGACGATGCCCACGACGTTCAGCGGATGGCGGGGATCATGCTGGAGCTGGCGCAGCAGGCGCTCGCCGGCGACGCCGGCGCCGATGATAATCGTGGGGCGGCCGCGGCGCCGCTGACGGCGACCGAACGGCTCTTCCTTAATCCAGCGCAACAGCCCGCGCTGATCGCGGCTGGGACGGCGGAACGGTTCTTCCTTGACCCACCGCGCCAGGAATCGGGCGCCGCCGGCCACGGTGATCATGACCAGCGCGTCGAGCATCGGCACGACGACCGGCATCGTGAATCGCCCGGCGAAGACCAGCAGCGCCATGAACGCGGCCGAGCTGACGGCGGTCGCGGCGATCAGCTGCCGCAAATCGCGCACGCCGACGAGATGCCAGTAGCCGCGAAACAGTCCGAAGCGGTGAAACAGCAGCAGCCGCAGCGCGAGCAGGTAGGGCAGGGTCGCCGCGTAATTGCGCAGTTGCTCCGAAGGGATATGAAAATCGAAGCGCAACGCATAGGCGACGAAGTACGAGAACGAAACGAGCGCCAGATGTCCGACGATCGACAGGGCACGGCGGTACGGGCGCAGACGCGACCAGGCTTCCATAGACATGAAGACAACGACTCCGCGTTGAGGCTGTGCGGCTTCGTTATGCACCTTCTGTGCTCATTGGCGTCGTGCTTGTGCGATGGCGCGAGCGCCTCAGGACGAAGCGCGACCGGCCCGTGGCTTGCTACGCAACAGGGCGCAACGCAGTGGCCGCTGTGGGGTTAACTGCACGACGTCGCGCGGCACCGAGCTTGCGTGGCGAGGGAGTGTATGGATCCCAAGGAGCCACGCGAGATGTCAGGTCACAACGGAGATAGAGCCGGGATTCCGGTCCTTCGATCGGAATCCACGAGCTTGGACGAGATTCGGATGAAGCAGCTGCAGCACGCGACAGCTGCTCCTCCGCTGGCGCCGTTCCCCGCTGAACAGAGCGATTGGCAGCGCTATTTCAATTCCGTCATGCGCCACAAATGGCTGGTGTTGACGGTGACGCTGCTCGGAACGATTGCGGGGATCATTGCCACGCGCTTCCTCGATCCGCGCTACACCGCGAAGACGATCCTCTGGGTCGACGTCGCGAATCCGCGCGATCCGAGTGGTCAGTCGGGCGTGGAGCTCGGCGACCGCGGCTGGCTGGAGCTGGTCACATCCAATGCGGTGCTCGACACGGTCGTCCGGGCGCAGCGCCTGTTCGTGCATGGTGAGACGCCGGCCGATTCGGCCGCACTCGCCGGCTTCGACATCGCCGAGAAGGTCATTCCCGGCAAGTACCGGCTGATCGTCGATAAGGCCGGGCGGGCCTGGCGGCTCGAGCTGGAAGATGGAACGGTCGTGCAGCGCGGCCGCGTCGGGCAGCCGGTCGGCGACAACGCCGGCTTCCTCTGGACGCCGACGGCGCTGAAACCCGGTACGACGATCCACTTCAACGTGCGGGCGATTCCCGATGCCTCGGCCGGCCTCGCGCAGAATCTCAAGCCGCGGCTCGATCCCGCGGGCAATTTCCTCCGCATACAATTGAAGAGCAGCACCGGCGCCGGCGCCGCAACCACCTTGAATGCGATCTCCGATCGCATCGTGGCGGTCCGCACCGACATGAAGCGCCGGAAGTACCAGGAGCTGGCGTCGGTGCTGCAGGACCAGTACGACCACGCCAAGGAAACCCTGACGCAGGCGGAAGAAGCGGTGCGCACGTTCCGGCAACGGACCTGGAACGCGCCGCTCGTCACACAGACGCCGGGCGGTGGCCTGGCCGTCGAAAACAGCGGCGTTGCGCGGCAGCTGGGAGAAGACAACGACCAGCGGCGCCGCGATCGCTCGATGCTCGAGCAGCTCGCGCAGCGCTCGGCGACGGGCAGCGTGTCGGTCGAAATGTGGAACAGCATTCCCGCGGTCCAGAAGTCGGCGATCATGCAGACCGCCCTCCAGGACCTCGGGGCGAAACAGGCCGAGCTCCGCAAGCAGCGCCTGCAGTACACGGAAGAAGCGGCGCCGGTCAAGCAGCTCCAGAACGACTTGGCGATGCTCGAACACCAGCAGATCCCGTCGCTGGCGCGCATGCTGGCCCGCGACCTCGGCGAAGTGGTTGCGATCACGAAGCCGCGCGCCGATACGGCCCTGGGACAGCTTCGCGCCGCGCCGAACATCGCACTGGAGCAGGAGCGACTGGTTCGTGACGAGCGCATGGCCGAGGAGCAGTTCGCCAGCGTCGATAAGGAGTACTCCACGGCCAAGCTCGGCCTGGTGAGCACACTCCCCGATGTTCGCGTGCTGGACCCGGCCGTCGAGCCGCGGCGTCCGGCGGCCGATTACGGTCTGTTGCTCATCGTGCTGGCGGCGTTGGCGAGCTTCGGGCTGGCGGTGGTCGGGGTGACGATTCGGGACAAAGTAGACCCCAAGGTCCGCTACCCCGAGCAAATCACCGGTCGGATGCAGCTCCAGATTCTCGGCGCGGTTCCGCACGTCAGCTGGCGCCTCGGCGCGAGTGGCGACGGCCCGGCGCAGGTGATCGAGGCGCTGCGTGGGCTGCGCCTGCGAGTCTTGCACGCGCACTCGGGTGATGGGCCGCTGGCACTCACGATCACCAGCCCGGGGATCGGCGACGGCAAGTCGTTCGTCTCGCTGAACCTCGCGCTCTCGTTCGCCGACGCCGGCTATCGCACGCTGCTGGTGGACGGCGACACGCGGCGCGGCGTGCAGCACAAGGCGCTGAAGACCCCGTCGACGCCCGGTCTCACCGACGTCGTCGCGGGCCGAGTGCCGCTCGAGCAGGCGCTGCGTCAGACCTCGTATCCGGGGCTGTCGTTCCTGAGCTCGGGCACGCGGATGCAGCGCGCGCCGGAGCGGCTCTTGTCGCAGAACATGCGCGACCTGATGGCGAAGCTGCGCTCGATGTATGACGTCGTCATCATGGACAGCCCGCCGCTTGGTGCAGGCGCCGACCCACTGGTGCTCGGCACCTTGACGGAAAACCTGCTGCTGGTGATGCGCACGGGTCAGTCGGACATCAATCTCGCGTCCACAAAGCTCGAAGTGCTCAACGCGCTGCCGGTGCGGGTCATCGGCGCCGTGCTGAACGACGTACGCTCGAGCGGTGTGTATCGCTACTACATGTACTCTTCGGCGGAATACGAGCTGGTGGACGAAGAAGGCCCCACTCGCGAAGCCTTGCCGAGCATTCTTGGAGGTCGGACATGAGAGGGATCAGGGCTTTGGGATTTGGGGTTTGGGCACTATTCGCCGCTGGGGCCCTGGCTGCACAAGATCAGGATGCGCGGAAGGTCGCGGATCGTCCTCTGGCAACGCGCGAAGAGCTACAGGCGGCGCTCAGCAGCGCCGGCGCATCGGACGTCGCGATGCGCATCAAGAGCCGGCTCTCGGACGGCGACTTCCGGCGCGGCGATCGGATTGCGTTGATGGTTCAGGCCGAATCCACGCTGACCGACACCTTCACCGTCGGCAACGGCGCCGAGCTGATCCTGCCGCCGCCCACCACGGGCTCCGTGTCGCTGAAGGGCGTGCTGCGCTCGGAATTGCAATCGAAGATGACCGAGTATATCGGGCGCTTCAAGAACAACCCCATCGTGCGGGCGCAGCCGTTGCTGCGGATCTCCGTGCAGGGTGAAGTCGCAAAGGCAGGGATCTACGGGGTCCCGGCCGATGCCCAGCTTGCCGATGCGTTAATGGCGGCGGGCGGCACGACCCAGTTCGCCAAGCCCAACAACGTCACGATCGAGCGGAACGGGAAAGCCTTCTGGCACGGCTCGGCCTTCGATACTGATCTCGACGCGCTCGCGCTGCGGGACGGCGACCAAATCGTCGTCGACTCGAAGCGGCCCGGGACTGGAATCGACGCGCTGCGGGTGACGGCAATGCTCGTCGGCATCGCCGTGGGACTATACAGTCTCAGTAGAGCCATGCATTAGGCAGGCGGGCGGTAGGCGACGCCTCCCGATAGGTGCTGAGCCGACCTCGGGAGGCGTTCACTTTCGGGTATGGGCGCCCAAGCGCCGGCGCGTCGAGGTCGAAGCCGACGGAGCATTCACCGAGCTCGAGCGCGACGAGCACGGCTATTTCGCCGGGCTCGTGTCGGACCTCAGTGCGGGACGCCGATACAAGTTCCGATTGGACGGCGAGCGGAGCTTTCCGGATCCCGCGTCCCGGTTTCAGCCCGAGGGACCACACGGTCCGTCGCAGGTCGTCGATCCCTCCACGTTTGGCTGGACCGATGCCGGCTGGCGCGGGGTCGCCTCGACGCGGCACGTCGTGTACGAGATGCACATCGGGACGTTCACGCCGGAAGGAACCTACGCGGCCGCCGCCACGCGCCTCGAGCATCTCGCGTCGCTGGGTGTAACCGTCCTCGAAATCATGCCGCTTGCCGAATTCGCCGGCGACTTCGGGTGGGGATACGACGGCGTCGACTGGTTCGCTCCCTTCCATCATTACGGCAGCGGCGACGACTTGCGCGCGTTTGTCAATCGCGCGCACGGATTAGGTCTCGGCGTCATCCTGGATGTGGTGTACAACCACTTCGGTCCTGATGGTAATTACGTTCGGGAGTTTGCCGATTCGTATTTCAATGCGGGGCACAAGACCGACTGGGGCGATGCGATCAATTATGACGGCGACGGATCCGAGGGAGTGCGCGAGTTCGTGGTGAGCAACGTGCGCCACTGGATTGCGGAGTATCATCTCGATGGGCTGCGTCTCGATGCGACCCAGTCGCTCTATGACGACTCGCCGAGGCACATCATGCAGGATATCGGCAGCGCCGCGCGCGATGCCGCGGGTAATCGCGGCGTGGTCGTGATGGCGGAAACGGAGCCCCAGGACGCGCGGATCGTGCGGGCACCGGCCGATGGCGGGTATGGCCTCGACCACATTTGGTGCGACGATTTCCATCATCTGGCCATCGTCGGCGCGACCGGCAAGCGCGACGCCTACTACACCGATTACGCCGCCACCCCGCAAGAGTTCGTATCGGCGATCAAACGGGGGCCGCTGTATCAAGGCCAATTCTATTCCTGGCAGCACCAGCGCCGCGGCGCGCCGGCATGGGACATTCCGCGCTGGCGCATGGTGTTCTGCCTCGAGAACCACGACCAGGTCGCGAATTCGCGCGACGGCCGCCGGCTGCATCAAGCCACGAGTCCGGGCCGCTATCGCGCCCTCACCGCGCTGCTGCTGCTCGCGCCGCAAACCCCGCTGCTGTTTCAAGGTGAAGAGTTCGGCTCGTCGGCGCCGTTTCTGTACTTCGCCGATCATGCACAGGAGCTGGGCGAGCTGGTCCGCAAGGGCCGGGCGCGGTTCCTGGGGCAGTTTCTGTCGATCGCGGAGGACGAACCGGCGGCGCTGGCGGATCCCGCCGACCCTGGCACGTTCGAGCGCTCGCGTCTCGACTGGTCGGAGGGCGAGCGGAACCAGACGCATCTGGCGTTGCATCGCGACCTGATCGCCCTGCGGCGCAATGATCTCGTGTTGTCTGCCGCAACCCGCGAGGTGGATGGCGCCGCGATCGGGCCGCAGGCCTTTGTCATTCGCTTCTTCGCGACCGGCGGCGCCGA
>DATMZX010000399.1:0-2149 GCA_035573235.1 Gemmatimonadales bacterium | reverse complement strand
GCAGGTGCTCGGGAACGTCACCGTCGCTGTATGATGCTCGAGCTGGGCGCCGGCGCCGCCGTGATCGGCGGCGCTGCCCACGGAGCATTTCATCGCAACAGCCCGATCTTCGGCCGGCCGATTACCGGTCTGCGCTCGCGTGCGCGCGCCGTCGCCCTCACCTTCGACGACGGCCCTAACCCCGACGCGACGCCGCCCATTCTCGATGCGCTCGCCGCGCGCGGCGTGAAGGCCACTTTCTTCGTGCTGGGACGCCATGCCGAGCAGTGGCCGGAGCTCGTTGCACGCGTCGCCGCCGGCGGTCATTCGATCGGCAACCACGGCTACTACCACCGAAAGCTTCACTTCAAGTCGGCGCGCTACGTCCGCGAGGATCTTACACTTGGCACTCGCGCTATCGAACAGGCCTGCGGCGTGCGGCCGCGGCTGTTTCGCGCGCCGCACGGTTTCCGGAGCCCCTGGGTATCGGCGATCGCCCGCTCGCTTGGCCAGCGTACCGTTGGCTGGTCCCTCGGGGTCTGGGACTCGGCCCGCCCAGGTGTCGAGGCGATTGCCGATCGCACGGTGCATGGCGCGCACCCCGGCGCCATACTGTTGCTCCACGACGGAGATGGTTACGATCCCGCCGGCGATCGAATGCAAACGGCCCGGGCCGTGCCATTGATCGTCGATCGTCTGCTTGATGCGGGCTATCGCTTCGATCTCCTCGACGCCGAATGAAGAAAGCCGTCTCGCGAACGATTCGACTCGTCCTCAGCGCGCTGATCATCGTCGGGCTCGTGCTGTTCGCGCGCACGGTGAACTGGCACGCCACGTGGCAGCGGATCACCGAAACGGACCTCTGGGTGTTGTTCATCGCCGCAGTGGTCAACATCCTGTCGCTCGCCTTGAAGGGCGTGCGGTGGTGGATTTTTCTGCGCCCCGTCGGTGCGAATTCGCTGTTCATGGCCCTTCGCGCCACCTTCGCCGGCGCAGGGCTGAATAACATCCTAGTTGCCAACGGCGGCGAAGCGGCGCGAGTCGTCTTCGTTGCCCGCGCCGCGCACGTCCAGAGCGCCAAGATTCTGGCGACGCTTGCCCTCGAGCGGATGTTCGAGCTCATCGGCTATGTCGTGTTGCTCGCTCTGTCCGTCTCCTTCCTCGAGCTGCCGTCGTCGATCTCGCGGCTGCGCCCGGTCGCCTGGCTGGCGCTGGCAGCCTCGGTGGCGTTCATGATTTACCTGGTGCGCCGCCCCGAAGGCGGGATCGAACACATCAAAGCACCCGAGGGAAGCTGGCGCGCTCGGTTGGGCGCCTATCTCAAGCACTTTGGTCAAACGATCGGCGGAATCTCGACCGGGCCGCGCTTCGCGTGGGCGATCGCGCTCTCCGTCGGCATCTGGGCCATGCAGGTGTGGACGTACGCGCTGACCGCCCGCGCGGCGCACTTCAACCTGTCGCTCGTCGGCACGGTCGCGGCGCTGCTCGCCGTCAACCTTGGATTCGCCGTGCGCGCGACACCCGGCAACGTCGGGCTGTTTCAGGCGATGTACGCGCTCATCGCGGCCGGCTTCGGCATGGACAAGGATCAGGCGATCGCCGTCGCGTTCCTCATCCAGACCCAGCAGATTCTCCCGGTCACGCTGCTCGGTGTGGCGCTCGCGCCCGAGTTCATCTTCAAGCGCAAGCAGGTCGTGCGCGCTGAAGATCAGGGGCTCGAGCTTCGCTCGCGCGTCGAGGAAGCCCCGGTGTGATTGAGCGGATCACGCCGGAGTTGGCGGCGTGATCTCGAGCCTGCCTGGAGCGATCGCGTCGGCTTCGCGCCGTCCCTCGTTGAGCGCGCCCAATTCCGCCGCTAATCGACGCCCAGCGTCCAGCGAGGTCGTCATCGGCCGGAGATCGCTACCCGCGTCGCGAGCGTGCAGGCGCAACAGATCGAGCCGGATGGCTTCGAGCGCCGTTACCGCGGCGGCGAGCTCTCGCTCGGCCGCGCTCCGCGCCGTGCCCAGCTCCACCGGCTCCGCGCCCGGCTCTCGGAGCAGTCCGCCGCCCAACCCAACCAGTGCCGAAAGCTCCTCGATGCGGGCGCGCGCCGCGGCCGCGTGCGCCTCGAGTCCGGCGACGACCCGCGGTAGATCCGCGAGATGCTCGCGATACGACTTTGGTAAAG
>DATMZX010000398.1:0-14335 GCA_035573235.1 Gemmatimonadales bacterium | reverse complement strand
CGCCGCGCTCGGCGCCGCGGCGTACATGATCAGCGCGGTCGGACCCGACGCGCGCGGCACGGCGGCGTTGGCGCGGCTCGACGCGGCCGGCGTGAATCGCCATGCTGTCGCACAGCTGCACGGGCGTCCCACCGGCATCGTCAATGTCAGCGTCGATTCCAAAGGCCAGCCGACCTTCGACATCGCAGCCGACGTCGCGTGGGATTATCTGCCGTGGTCCCAAACGGTCGAGCAGGTCACCGCGCGCGCCGATGCGATCTGCTTTGGCACGCTGGCGCAACGCGGGTCAGTCTCCCGCACCACGATTCGCCGCGCCGTGGAGTCAACGCCCCCAAGAACCCGGCGTCTCTTCGACGTCAACCTGCGGCAGAACTACTACGACGCGAGCGTGGTGCTCTCGTCGCTCGAGCTGGCCAACGCGATCAAGCTGAACGACGACGAGCTGCCCGTCATCGCCCGACTCTGCAAGATCCCGCCGATCGGCATCCTGGGGCAGCTGCGCATGTTGTGTGATTGGTTCGGGCTCACGCTCGCGGCGCTGACGCGCGGGCCGCTCGGCTCCGTACTGGTCACGCCGACTGAATTCCACGAGTCCGCCGCGCCGGCGACCGTGGTGCGCGATACCGTCGGCGCCGGCGATGCGTTCACCGCGACGCTGCTCGTGGGACTCCTGGAGCGCCGGCCGCTCGTCGAGATCAGCGCGCGCGCCAACGCGGTGGCCGCCTATGTGTGCTCGCAACCCGGTGCGACTCCGCCCATCCCGCCCGAGCTACGCTCGTAGAGCACAAATCCTTATCTTGTCACCCATGATCACCCGTCTGCTTCTTGGAATCGCGCTCGCCGCCCAGGCACCAGTGCAGGGACAGGGCCCGCCAGCGAAGCTCACCGCGTTTCTGCGCCAGCGCATCGGCCTCGACTCGGTGCAGCTGGCGGCGATCGAGCGGGGCGAGACGGTGGTGAAGGAGCTGAAGACCTCAAACGGCCGCGATGTCGCCCTGTTCGGGATCGCCGTCGTCAACGAGTCGCGCCAGGCGTTCGTCGCGCGGGCGGCGGATTTTTCGTCGTCCTTGAGCGCCCCAACGCGGCGGTTCGGGATCTTCCACGATCCGGCGGCGGCGGCGGACGTCGCGGCCGCGACGATGCCCGCGGACGATCTCGACGAGCTGAAGCAATGCCGGCCGGGCGATTGCAAGATCAAGATGCCGGCGGCCGACATGCAGCGGCTGCAATCCGAGGTCGATTGGTCGAGTCCCACCGCGCAGGAACAGGTGAGCGCGTATCTGCGGCAGCGGCTGGTGCAGTACGCGAGCGCCTATCGCGCGCGCGGCGATTCAGCGCTCGTCGTGTACGACGACAAGGGCCAGGTCCACGCGAGCGATGCGTTCGGCGCGCTGCTGGCGCAGTCGCCCTACATCTACGAGGAGGTCTCGTCGCTCGGCCAGTACCTGGCGGGCTACCCGCGGGCGTCACTGGATGGCGCGCGCGAGGTGCTGTACTGGAAGCAGGACTCGCTGCCCGGGATGCGGCCGCTGCTCAGCGTCGACCATCTCGTGCTGTACACGCCGCCGGAGACTCCGGGGGCGACGCTCATCGCCGACAAACAGCTCTACGCGAGCCATTACTTCGAGGCAGCCTTCTACATCACGGCCGTGGTCGAGCGATCGAGCGGCAGCGCGTATCTGGTGGTGCTGCGGCGGTATCGGTTCGACAAGCTCCCCGGCTTCGTGGTTCGCGGCAAAGTTGTCGGCAAGATGCGCGATCAGCTGCGCAGCGAGCTCGACCGGCAAAAGGAGATTGCGAAGCCGTAAGCTTCATCATGTCCCCGAGTCGAGATGCCAGCCGCTGTTCCGCCATACGCCGTCCTTCCAGATGAACATCTCGGTCGCGCGGCCGCGCTGCACGATCTTCTGACCGTTCTGCTCGAGCTCGACCTCGTACGTGGAATACAGGACGGCGCAGTCGCCGAAGACCTGGCGCTCGGTCTTCGGGAATGTCACGCGGAGCAGCTTGCCGCCGCTCTTCACAAACTGCTGCGCCCCGACGAGCACGGCGGCGCGGTCGTGCCACGTGGAGTCGCCCATGTTGATGGCCACCACCTGGTCGGCGAGGAGCTGATGCAGCTTGGTGGTGTCGTTCGTGAACCAGGCCCACCACACCGCTTCGCGGTCGCTGGCGAGGCGCGCGAGGCGCGGATCGTCCGCGGAAAAACCCTTGGCGCCGCAGGCGACGACGAATGCGAACATCAGGACTGACGAGGCTCGAATCGAATACACGGTCCCTCCTTAAGTGGGGATTACCGGCGGTACTGCCGCAAGCGCGGCTCCCGCCACGCTACCACACCGGTTGCCGCGAGACAACCGATGCCGCCGCTCACGACTGAAAACGTGGCGCCGAGGAACTGCGCGGTGACGCCCGCTTCGAGCTCCCCGAGCTGCGGGCCGCCCATGAAGAACATCATGTTCACGCCCGTCATGCGGCCGCGCAGCTCGTCGGGCGTCTCGAGCTGCCGGATGATGTTGCGGATGACCGTGCTCACGGTGTCGGCCGCGCCGACCCCGGCGAGACAGAGCAGCGTCAACCCGAAGTTGCGGGAGAGGCCGAACACCACCGTGGCGGCGCCATAGGCGGCGACGGACCAGAGCAGCACGGTGCCGCGCCGCTCGATGCGATCGACCGTGTGCGCCGTGATGAATCCCGCCACCACCGCGCCGACTGACGGCGCGGCGTAGAGCCAGCCGTAGCCCCGCGCGCCGACGAGCAAAATGTCCTGCGCGAAAATCGGCAGCAGCGCCGTGGCGGACGCAAAGAAGGTCGCGATGAAATCGAGCAGCATCGTCGAGCGCACGATCGGCTGCGAAAAGACGAAGTGCAGTCCCTCCTTCGCCGCGCCCCAGGTGATCCGGGCGCCCTCCGGCAGCCCGACCCGTGGGCGCACGCGCATCAGCACGAGCGCCACGATGACCATGAGAAACGACACCGCATTCACCGCGTACACCCAGGCGATCCCCCACGCCGCGATCACGAGACCGGCCAGCGTGGGTCCCACGACCGAGGCGATCTGAAACATCAGCGTGTTGAGGCTGATCGCGCTCGAGAGGTCTTCGCGCGGCACGAGGCTCGGGATCAGCGCCTGGCGCGCGGGCCCGTCGAACGACGCCGCGGCCGAGGAGAGCGCGGCGAGCAGGTAGATCGGCCAGAGCGTGATCGAGCCGGCGAACGTCAGCGCCGCGAGCGCCCCGGCGAACAGCGCCAGCACCGACTGCGTGACGAGCATGACCTTGCGGCGATCGAGCGCGTCGGCCACGACACCGCTCAGCATGGCGAAGGCGATGATCGGCACGACCTGCGCCGCGCCGACGAGGCCGAGCGCGAGCCCTTTGCGAGTCGGGTCCGCGAGCAGCGACACGTGCCACAGGATCGCGGCCGTCTGCATGCGCGACCCGGAAAACGACAGCAGCTGGCCGATCCAGAGCAGCGTGAAGTCGCGATGTCTGAGCGCCGGATAGCGGCGCGTGATGGCTTCCATAGTCGGCGCGTAGAATGCAACCTTGAGGTCTTGAACTCCAGGGGGAATGCATGCACGCACTGCTCACGCTCCTCGTCCTTACACAAGCTCAGCTCGAGGGCCGCGTGGACTCCGTGTTCCGCCAGTACGCCTCGAACGAGACGCCGGGCTGTGTGGTCGGCGTGGCACAGAAGGGGCGCGTCCTGCTGCAGAAAGCTTTCGGGATGGCGGATCTCGAGCGGGCGGTGCCGCTGACGGTCAATTCGATTCTCGAACCCGGCTCGGTTTCGAAGCAGTTCACGGCCGCCGCGGTGTTGCTGCTCGCGCGCGACGGCAAGCTGTCGCTCGACGATCCCGTGCGGCGCTGGGTCCCGGAAGTCCCCGACGTCGTGGGCGCCGTCACGGTGCGGCAGATGCTCCATCACATGTCGGGCCTGCGCGATTGGGGCTCGATCGCGGGGATCGCCGGCTGGCCGCGCAACACGCGCGCGCTCGATCACCGGCACGTGCTGCAGATCATCGGCAAGATGCGTGAGCTCAACTTCCCGCCCGGCACCGAGTACGAGTACAGCAATACCAACTACAACCTGCTCGCGATCGTGGCCGAGCGCGCGTCGGGCGAGTCACTGCCCGCGTTCACGAAGCGCCGCATCTTCGACCCGCTCGGCATGACGTCGACGAGCTGGCGCGACGACGCGATGCGGATCGTGAAGAATCGCGCGCTGTCGTACGACAAGGACAGCGTGTGGCACAGCGAGCGCGCGATCGAAAACATCTACGGCAACTGCTGCCTGCTGACGACGGTGGGCGACCTGCTCAAGTGGAACGCCGCGTTCGATTCGACGCGGCTCGGCGGCGCGGGATTCCGTGAAGCGCAGGAGCGGCGCGGCGTGCTGAAGAACGGGCAGACGATTCAGTATGCGGCGGGCTTGTTCGTCGACACCTGGCGCGGCCAGCCGTACGTGGCGCATAGCGGCGCGACCTCCGGCTATCGCGCCGATATCGTGCGCTATACCACGCCCGGCGTATCGGTCGCCGTGCTGTGCAATGCCGGCAACGCCGACGCCGAGGCGTACGCCGATTCAGTGGCGGGCGCGCTGGTGCCGTTCGGGCCGCGCGACACGGCGGCGTCACCGAAGCGCGTGTCGGTCCCGGCCAGCGCCATCGCGGACAAGGCGGGCCTGTATCGCAACCTGCGCGACATGCGCGCGCAGCGCCTGCGCGTGACGGCCGGCAAGCTCGAAACGGAAAACGGCATCGAGCTCGTGCCGATCGATCGCGCCGGCACGACGTTCCAGGCGGCGCGGGGCGGGATGAAGGTCCTGTTCAGTCGCCGGCCGGATGGACATTACGACGTGCGTACGGCGTCGCGCACGGCCGACACCGTGGCGGTCGACTGGGTGGCGGACGCGGACACGAGCCGCGCCGCCCTCGGGGCCTACGCCGGCCTGTACGAGAGTCCTGAAGCCGAGGCGACGATTCGCGTGGCCGTCGACTCGAGCGGTGCGCTCGCGGCGACGCGCGTGTCGACGCCGGGAGGTCCGTGGCGGCTGAAGCCCGTCTATCGCGACGGCTTCGAGAGCGCGCCGGGAATGCTGGTGTTCACGCGCGATGCCTCAGGAAAGGTCGACGGGCTCCGGTTTACGACGGGACGCGTCCGTAACCTGAGATTCAGGCGCACGGTCGAATCAAATCGGTAACAGCAGATTCTGAGGCGAGTATTGGCGACTCAATACGGGTTCGCCGCCTGCCAGAACCACTGCCGGATCACACCGGCCACAAAGCCGATCGGCAAGCCGATCTTGAAACCGATCGGGCCTGTATAGAACGGCCCAAGAAGCGCAGCAAATCCGGATGACTCGGTCGGGTGAACCGAGGCGGCGATCACAATGCCGACCACGAGGCCGATGCCAAAGCCGATGCAGCCGAGCACGATTCCCCAGCGTAACCCGCGATTCGCGAGCGCTCGCTGCTTTGGCCCGCGCGCTCGGTAAAAGAACACGACGACGAGCAGGAAGACGATGAAGCCGTAGCTCATCCGATTTGGCCGTCCTCGTTCAGGTCCGTCTGAACGTGCTTCTCGAGACGGGCGATCACCTCACGCAACAGTTTGCGCGTTTCGCGGAGTCCGATCTCCACGTTCGTGATCCGGTCTTGGAGATTATCGGCGCGATCCGACTGCTGCGAGATCTGACTCTGTTGCAGTAGATCCCAAAACAGCCCCATGGGTCCTCGCAGGTAAAAGGGATGGGCACAGGTACAAACACGAATATGAGGGTTCTCACGTTGACGATCACCTCCCGACAGCGCATTCTTCCTTGGCGCTCGGGGCGCACGCGGGTCCGCGCGAAGGACTGAGTCCACCCTAGTCACGAATCCCTGCACGGCAGTCTCCGTGCTGGCCAGCTTGCGGACCGCTGGCGCTCAGCATGGAGGCATCATGGCCAGGCAGCTCCCTTCCCGTCCGGATCTCGAGCAGCTCAAACGGCAGGCGAAAGAGCTTCAGCAGGCGGCACACCTGCCGCTGCATGAAGCGCAAACCCGGCTCGCGCGCGACTACGGCTTCCCGTCGTGGAACAAGCTGCGTGAAGAGGTCGAAGCGCGCTCACTCGCGTTCGACGCCGCGATCACCGAATTCATCCAGGCCGCGACCGATGGCCGCCCCGATCGCGCGAAACGCCTGCTCGCGCTGCATCCGAAGATCGCCACCGCGAATTTCTGGACGGCCCTCATCCTCGGCGATGCCGCGGCCGTCGACGCGCGATTCGCGAAGGACCCCACACTCGCGAACAAAGAAGGGGGACCGCGCGGCTGGCTGCCGATTCACTACATCTGCTACACGTCGCTCGGATCCGACGGTCACGCCGCCATCGCGCGGCGCCTCATCGCACTTGGCGCCGATCCGAATACGAAGTTCCCCTGGCTGCATCATGGCGTGCGGCGGCCGGTGCTGTGGGGCGCGTCGCGGATCTCACAGTCGCTGCCGCTGGTCCACGCGCTGCTCGACGCCGGCGCCGATCCAAACGACGGCGTCACGCTCCCGATGGCGGCGAGCGCGGGCGACGTTCCGGTCCTCGATGCACTGCTCGCGCGCGGCGCCAGCGTCGATCAGCACTGGGCCAGTGACGGCTCGACCGCCCTCTACGCGATCCTGCAATGGAGCCGCACGCCGGACGGCGCGCTGTGGCTGCTGGCGCATGGCGCCGATCCCAACGCGGTGTTCGCCGAAAACGGCGAGACGCCGCTGCATGTGGCGGCGCGCGCCTGGGATGTGCCGCTGGTCGAGGCGCTGGTGGCGCGCGGCGCCGACGTTACGCGCAAGCGGACGGATGGCCGCACGCCCTATGCGGTCGCCGAGCTGAACAACAACCACGCGGTGGCCGAGTGGCTGCTCGCGCACGGTGCGTCGGCGGAGCTGCTCGACGTCGATCGCCTGGTCGCCGCGTGCAGTCGCGGCGATCGCGCCACAGTCGATGCGCTGCTCGCCAAGAACCCCGGTCTCAAGAACGAGATCGACGACGATCACTACATCGCGTTCCATCAAGCCGCGGAGCGTGGAGATTTGCGTGCGCTCGAGTGTCTGCTGATCGCGGGATTCGACCCCAATCGACCCGACTCGAGTATCGGCAAGACGGCGCTGCATAGCGCTGCCATGGAAGGACGGGCCGAGGCCGTGCGGCTGCTGCTGGCGCATGGCGCCTCGGTCGCGGTGCGGGACCGCGAGTTCAACGGACCGCCGCTGATCTGGGCGGCGGAGGGCTTCCGCATGGGCCATAAGACCGAGGGGGATTTCGCCGCGGTGGCCAGATTGCTGCTCGACGCCGGATCGCCGGTCGAGTGGCAGGCGCCCCAGCCTGAGCCGGCGGAAGGGATCAACGAGATTGTCGATAATTGGATCCGTCAATCGTCGAAGATGTGAACCCCTAACGGAGACACCGATGCTGCACAGCGCCTTAATGGTCCTAACTTTGGTCATGGCTCAAGCCCCTGCCGGCCAGCGCGCCAAGGTCAACGGCATGCAGATGTACTACGAGGTATCCGGCAAGGGCGAGCCGCTCGTCGTGCTGCACGGAGCCTACATGAACATCCCGGCGATGGGCGCGATCATCCCGGCGCTCGCGAAGACGCATCGCGTCTTCGCACTCGAGTTCCAGGGACACGGACGCACGAACGATATCGACCGGCCGATCACCTACCCGAATCTGGCCGACGATGTGGCCGCCTTCATGGACGCGGTCGGACTCAAGAAGGCGGATGTGTTCGGTTACTCGATGGGCGCCGGCGCGGGACTCCAGCTGGCGATCCGGCACCCCGAGAAAGTGAATCGCCTGGTCGTGGCATCGGTCGCGTACGACGCGCGCGGTTTCCAGCCTGAGTTCACCGCGATGATCCCGCAGATGAGCGTGGAGATGTTCCCGCCGCAGCTCGAGCAAGAGTACCGGAAGCTTGCCGTCAATCCGAACGGTTTTCGCGCGCTCGCGACCAAGCTGATTCAGCTCGAGAAGGAGCCGCTGGCGTGGGAGGCGGACGTCAAAGCGCTGAAGCTGCCGGTGTTCATCATCGCCGGTGACGCCGACGTCGCCACCCTCGAGCACACGGTGGCGATGTTCCGGCTACTCGGCGGCGGCGGGATGGGCGACATGGGGAAGCCGCTGCCGCAGTCGCGGCTTGCGATTCTCCCGGCGTCGTCGCACACCGCGGTGATCACCCAGGTGAACCTGCTGCATCCGATGATCGAGCAATTCCTCAAGGGCGAAGCGCCTAAGTCCATGTTCGAGAACTAGGCTGGGCGGGGCGTGACCTTCGTCACGCCCCGGAGCCCGCGTGTGTCGTAACGTAGGAGCGCCTCCCCCTCAGCTCTCCACACGCGCCCTGAAGGGGTTTTGATGACGACGCGGAATGACGCTTCACTTCCAATCGCCCTCCTGCTGCTCGCGGAGGGGACGCTGTATTTCACCTTCCTCTTCATCATAGGGCCACTTCCCCCGCTCGTCCGTCTGCTGCCGCTCCTGGCCATCGTCGTGCTCTGCGCGGCGGTGTATTGGGGGTTCAACTGGGCGCGGTTTGTGTTGCTCCTGCCGATCGGCGTGCGGCTGCACCGGCTCGCGCTGCTGACGGCCGCGGCGTGGGGACTGGGCCGCACCGGTATCGCGTTATTCCTGACGGCGATCATTCTCACCGAAGCCGCGGCGGTGTTCCTGCTGCTCGACGGCTACGTCCGGTCCTTCACGATACCATCTCTCACGCAGAAGCGATTCGGCACGTAGCTTGGCAGACATGAAACTGGCGCCCTGCTTGCTGTTGGCCGTGCTGGCGTGTGGGTCGGATTCGACCTCGCCGGTGGACTCGACGCTACAGAACGACAATTTCTCGAGCGGCAACACGCCGGCGTTTCAGGGCGGGTTCGCTACCGGCGAAGCCGCGGCCGTGCGGCTTGGCCCGCGGACCGAAGCATTTACGATCAAGCACATTCAGTTTCTGTTTGGGGGCGCGGCCGGCACCGACTCGGTCACGCTGACGATCTACCAGGATGCCGGAGCGACCAATCCCGGTACGCCGTTGCACAGCGCCGATTACCAGATCACGGCGTCAGACGCCGCGATGCAGGACATCGATGTCACCGGCGCGAACATTCACGTCGCCGCGAATCAGACGATCCGCGTGGCGCTCGGCTTCCAGCACAATGGCCTGCCCGGCGTCGCGAAGGACGGCGCGATCACGAACGGGCGGAATCTCGTTTTCGTAAGCCCGGGCAGCTGGGCAACGGCGGAGTCCGTCGGCATTGATGGCGACTTCATCATTCGGGCGGAGATTTCAACGCCGTAGCCAGCGGCACGAACCGAAAGCCGTCCGCCAGCAGCATCGGCACCAGCGCGCGCGTGAGCTCGTCGGCGCGATTGCGTTCCGCCATCAGCTGGAAGTCGCGCTCGGGCCGATTGTGGACTTCGGCCGTGTAATCGTGCAGCAGCACGATCCCCTTCCCCTGTTTTTTCGCGTCCGCACGGAAACAGCTCGCGACGTCGACCGGATCTTCGCCTTCCAGCCACGACTTCCAGTCCGTGCAGTGGATGTTCCAGTTGAACGGCCCCACATGCGTGGGCGCCAGAATGTCATCGGCATTGAGCACCTGGGCGACCTGCTCGTTCCAGGCGCCGTACGGGGGGCGGAACGCGAGCGCCTGCTCGCCGCTCAGCAGCCCGGCGGTGCGCATCATCTCGTCGACGATGTCGCCGCCGCTCTCGAGCTGTGCGGGCAACCCGTTGTAGAAGTGGGTCCAGGTGTGATTGCCGAGGCGGTGGCCGAGCGCACGGACCTGCGCGGGGACGTCGGGCATTTTCTCGATGGAGTTACCGACCAGGAAAAACGTCGCCTCGACGTTCACCTCTGCCAGATACTGGGCGATGTAAAGAGTGTTGGGACCCGGGCCGTCGTCGTAGGTGAGGACGATGTGGCCATCCGGTAAGTCAGCGCCGGTGATGGGTTCGGTGGCGAACATGCGCGCTCAGATATAACCTCTCGCATGTTTTTCGGCCTGTTGATCGCCCTCCAACTGACCGCGCCCGGCTACGATCGCGTCATCCTCGGCGGGCGCGTGATGGATCCGGCATCGGGCCTCGATGCCGTGCGCAATGTCGGCATCCAGAACGGCCGCGTCGCCATCATCACGACCAATGCGATCAGCGGTGGCGACACGATCGACGCGACCGGGCTCGTCGTGGCCCCCGGCTTCATCGATCTCCACGCCCACGGCCAAACGCCGGAGACCTATCGCTTTCAGGCGGCGGACGGCGTCACGACGGCACTGGAGCTCGAGCTCGGCACGGCGGACGTGGCGGCCTGGTATCACGAACGAGATCCGGGACAGCTGATCAACTACGGCGTCTCGATCGGCCACATCAAGGTCCGGATGGCCGTGATGCACGATTCCGGCGCGGTGATGCCGGTGGCGGACGCCGCCTACCGTGTCGCCACGCCAGCCGAGATCGACGAAATCACGCAGCGGATCGAGACCGGGCTGCGCGCAGGCGCGGTGAGCATCGGCGCGGGACTCACCTACACGCCGGGCGCAACGCGCGATGAGCTGCTGGCGCTGTTTCGCGTCGCCGGGAAAACGCAGGCGTCGATCCACGTGCACATTCGGCCCGGCGTCGCGGGATTGCAGGAAGTCCTCGCGCTCGCGGCCGAGACGAAGGCACCGCTGCACGTCGTGCACATCAACAGCTCCGGGCTCGTCGAAACACCGCAGATGCTCGCGATGATTCGCACGGCCCACGTGACGACGGAAGCGTACCCCTATACCGCGGGCATGACCGAGATTCAGTCCGCCACGATCCAGGATCTGTATCGCAACGCGCCCGACGAAAAGCTGGCTGAGATGGAGTGGCCGCCCACCGGCGAGCGGCTGAATCGCGAGAGCTTCACGCGCTATACGCGGATCGGCGGGCCGATCGTCGTGCATTCCAACAGCGACTCGATGGTCACCGCGGCGATCGCGAGCCCGCTCACCGCGATCGCCAGCGACGCCTACTGGCGAAACGGCCAGGGCCATCCGCGCACGACCGGCACGTACGCAAAGGTGCTGGGCCACTACGTGCGCGAGATCCACTCCCTTTCATTAATGGAGGCGCTGCGCAAGATGACGCTGCTGCCGGCGCAGCGGCTCGAGGCCCGCGTGCCGGCGCTGCGACACAAAGGGCGGCTCCAACTCGGCGCCGACGCGGACATCACGATCTTCGATCCGGCGACCGTGATCGACCGGTCGACCTACCGCGAGCCGGCCCTCGCGCCGATCGGGATTCAGCACGTGCTGGTGCGCGGGGCGCCGGTCGTGCGCAACGGACAGCTGGTCGAGGGCGTCACCCCCGGCACAGCGGTCCGCGCGCCGTGAGCGATCTCCGGCGCGTCATCGGATTCACGGGCGGTGTCGCGCTCATCGTCGGAATCACCATCGGCTCCGGCATCTTCCGCACGCCTCCCACCATTGCCGGACTGGTCCCGAATCCGCTCGTGATCATGGGGCTGTGGACCGCGTTCGGCCTGATCAGCATCTGCGGCGCGCTCGTGATCGCCGAGCTCAGCTCGCTGTTACCGCAGGCCGGCGGCGTGTACGTGTACCTGCGCGAGGCGTATGGCGACGCGGCGTCGTTCGTGTTCGGCTGGCTGTATGTGCTGATCACGACGCCCACGACCGTCGCGGCGCTGGCCGTCGTGTTTGCGGAGTTCCTGCTGAACCTGATGGGTCGCACCAGCAGCGCGGTGCCGCTGGTGGCCGTCGGTGCGATCGTCATTCTGACGATTGTCAACGTGCTGGGCGCCCGGGTCGGCGCCGCGGTCAGCGAGATCACCACGCTCGTGAAGGTTCTGGGACTCGCGGCGATCATCCTCGGCGCGTTTCTGCTCGGCCATGGAAGCGCCGGCAACATCACCCCCGGCGGCGGGGGCGGCGCCGTGCACGGCAGCGGCCTGGCGCGCGCCGTCGCGGCGGTCATCTGGACCTACGACGGCTGGGTGGCCGTCAGCATGATCGCCGGAGAAGTCGTGGCGCCCGAGCGGCTGATGAAGCGGATCATCGTCGTCGGCATGCTGACGATCGTCACGCTCTACATCGGCGCGAACCTGGCGTACCTGTACATGATGCCGGTCGAGGTGATGGCGCAGCAGAAGGAAGCCATCGCGCGCACGGTGATGACGACGATCGCGGGGCCCGCCGCCGGCGTGGTCATCATGTTCGCGATCATGACCAGCATCCTCGGCGCGCTCAACGGCAACCTGCTCGCCAAGCCGCGCGTCGCCTACGCCATGGCGCGCGACGGCCAGACGTTTGCATTCCTCGGCAACATTCATCCGCGCTTCGCCACCCCGTGGACCGCGCAGCTCATCGTGGGCGCCGTCGGCATCGTCATGGTGCTGATGCTGAAGGATTACGACGCGCTGATCACCTACTTCGTCGTGATCGAATGGGGCGCGCTGCTGTTCGCGATCGGGGCGGTGTTCGTGCTGCGCCGCAAGCTGCCCGGCGCCGCACGGCCGTTCCGTACGCCCGGCTATCCGTGGGTGCCGCTCTTCTTCATCGCCGGCACGCTCGCCGGGGTGACGGCGATCGTGTGGGGGCAGATTCGGGCCGGCAATTTCGCCCCGATCTACGGACTGGGCATTGCGGCCGCCGGATTCCCCGTTCATTACCTCTGGAAACGATGGAAGAGGAGCTGATGCGCAAAGCCGTGCACACCGACAAGGCACCGAAGCCGGTGGGTCCGTACTCACAGGCTATTATCGAGGGCGATTTCATCTTCGTCGCCGGCCAGGGGCCGATAAACCCGGGGACTGGGAGTTTGGAGTTAGGAGATGCCCGGTCGGAGACGAAGCGGGTGTTCGAGAATATCCAGGCGATTCTCGTGGCCGCGGGCTCGTCGCTCGAGCAGGTGGTGAAGTGCAATGTCTACCTGCGCGACATCAACGACTTCGCCGCGATGAACGAGGTCTATCAGACCTACTTCACGCCGCCGTTTCCCGCGCGCACCACGATCCAGGCGGGCGCCCTGCCCGGCGGCATCGGCGTCGAGATCGAGTGCATCGCGAGAAAATCGCAATAGTGGACGCGGTCGAGCTCGACACCCCTGCCCTGTACGTCGATCTCGACGTGCTCGAGCGCAACATCGCGCAGATGCAGCGGCAGTGCCGCGCCTGGGGCGTCGGACTGCGCCCGCACACCAAGACACACAAGATCCCCGAGATCGCGCAGATGCAGCTCGACGCGGGCGCGATCGGGATCACGGTCGCCAAAATCGGCGAGGCGGAGGTCCTGCCCGGGCAGGATGTGCTGATCGCCTATCCACTCGTCAAGGCAAAAGTCGCGCGGTTGCAGGCGCTGGCGCGGACGCGGCGCGTGAAGGTCGCGGTCGATTCCGTGGAAGTCGCCCGCGATCTCCAGGGGATCGCGACCGTCGTCGAAGTCGACGTGGGTGTGGGCCGGACGGGCGTGCAGACGCCCGAGCAGGCGGTTGAAGTCGCCAGGGCCTGCGCTGATTTCCAGGGGGTGTTCTACTGGCCGTCGTGGCTCGACGAGGCCGGCTTCCGCGCGGCCTGTGCGAAAATCGACGCGGTGCTCGCGGCACTCTCGGCCGCCGGTTTCGAAGCGAAGATCGTGTCCGGAGGCTCGACGCCGGGCGCGTCAAAGACGCCGCTGATTCCGCAAACCACCGAGATCCGGCCCGGGACCTACGTGTTCTACGACGCCAGCAGTCTCGCCGCCAAGGTGTGCGTCGAGGCCGATTGCGCGCTGCGCGTACTCACGACGGTCGTCAGCACGTCGGTGCCTGGGCAGTGCGTGATCGACGGCGGCTCGAAGACATTCTCGAGTGACGCGACGTTCGGCGTCGGGACATTCGGGCACTTCCCCGGGCGCTCGTGGACGATGCGCAAGATGAATGAAGAGCATGGGTACGTGGAAATCGACGGGGCGAAGCCGCGCGTGGGCGAGAAGATCTGGGTCGTACCCAGCCACGTCTGCGCGGCGGTGAATCTGCACGACACAATCGCCTACGGCCGCGGCGGGAACGTCGACGGGCGCTGGAGAGTCGCGGCGCGCGGGAAGGTGACGTAGGTGGACCTGGTCACGTTCGGCGAAGCCATGCTGCGACTCTCGATGACGGCGGACAGCTTCAAGCCGTACGTCGGCGGAAGTGAGCTGAACGTCGCGGTGCTGGCCGCTCGGCTCGGCGTGCAGGCGCGCTGGGTGTCACGACTGCCCGACAACGCGCTCGGCAAGATGATCGCGGCGCGCGCCGCGGAGCAGGGCGTGGATACGCAGGTCGCGTGGACGCCCGAGGG
>DATMZX010000397.1:0-2875 GCA_035573235.1 Gemmatimonadales bacterium | reverse complement strand
CTCACCACGTCGCCCATCTGCAGAATCCGGCCGGCCATGCGCTCGGGGTGAAATTCCTCGAGCGCATCGAGCTTCTCGCCGACGCCGATGTACTTGATGGGCGTCTTGGTGACGCCGTAAATGGACAGGGCGGCGCCGCCGCGCGCATCGCCATCCATCTTGGTGAGCACGACGCCGGTGATGCCGAGGGCGTCGTGAAATCCCTGGGCGACGCGCACGGCGTCCTGTCCGGTCATCCCATCGGCAACGAAAAGAATCTCATCCGGGTGCACCGCCTCCTTCAGGTGGCGCAACTCATTCATCATCTCCTCGTCAATCTGCAGCCGCCCGGCGGTATCCACGATCACGACGCGGTCGCGCGCGCGCCGGGCATCGTCAATTCCCCTGCGCGCGATGCGGACGACGTCGGTGCTGTCGCGATCGAGATACACCGGCACGTCGATCTGTCTGCCGAGTGTTTCCAGTTGATCGATGGCGGCCGGCCGATACACGTCCGCCGCGACGAGGCGCACCGGGCGTCCCTCTCCCTTGAGCCGTTTCGCCAGCTTGGCGGCCGTGGTCGTCTTGCCGGAGCCCTGCAGTCCCGTCATGAGGACGATGGTCGGCGGCACGGTGCTGATGCGGAGTCCCTCGCGCCGCTCGCCCAGCAGCGCGGCCAGCTCGTCGTGCACGATCTTGACGAGCTGCTGTCCCGGGGAGACTGTGCGGAGTGCGGAGACACCGCCGGCCTTTTTCTCGACGCGTTCGAGAAATTCGCGCGTCAGCTTGAAGTTGACGTCCGCTTCGAGCAGCACGCGGCGCACTTCGCGGAGCCCCTCCTTGATGTCGCTCTCGGAGAGCACGCCGCGCCCGCGCAGCTTCGCGAACACGCCGTCCAGTTTTTCGCTCAGCTCATCAAACATAGCCTTTCAATTTAGCAACGGTTAAACTTTCGGGTATGGGGTGGTCGGTGATCGCCAGTCGCCCCAGTCTTTCCCAGCTACCAGCTAACGTAGTTAAGCCAGCAGTAGTCGAGTCGACAGCACTTACAGCGTTTACAGGATTACAGGATTTGCAGGATTCAGAGCATTGTTGGGCGCCAGAGACTCTGGCACCAATCCATTCGCTGAATGATGGCAACTTCCTGGGAACGGCACCGCAACAATCCTGTTCATCCTGTAAATCCTGTCCAGCCGTGGCCGCTGTCAGGGAACTTCAGCCAGAAGGCGCGGACCAGCTACTCGGTCTGAGCCAGCGACCAGCTACCAGCAACCAGCCCCCATCATGCCCCGCGCCCAACGCAAGGAAGAGATCCTCGGCTCCGAGCTGCCGCCGACCCTGCCGCTCATGGCGCTGCGCTCGACGATTGTCTATCCGCTCGGCACGATCGCGGTGCAAATGGGGGCACCGGAGAATCTGGCCATCGTGCGCGACAACGAAGGACCGGGGCTCATCGTCGGACTGGTCGTGGCCACGGGTGATCACGACGAACCGATCAACGCGGACGAGTTCGTGGGGCGCGTGGGCGTAGCCGCGCGCGTGCATGAGCGGATCAATCTGCCCGGGGAGACGATCCAGATCACGCTGCAGGGGCTCCGCCGCATCGTCGTCGAGGAGGTCGTCTCGCGCGAGCCGTATCCGGTGGCGCACGTCGTGCCCGCGCGCGAAACGCCGCTCGATCCCATCCAGGGCGAAGAGCTGATGGCGCGCCTCGCCGCAGCCGCCGAAACGCTCGCAGAGCTGGTGGAACGCATCCCCGACGAGGTTCCGGCCATTCTCAAGATGAACATGGCGGATCCGGGACGCTTTGCGGATCTCGCCGCCACCAACATGAACTTCCGCATCTCCGACAAGGACGAAGTGCTCCAGCGGCTCGACATTGGCGAACGCATCCGCTTCGTGCTGCAGCGGCTCGATCGCGAAGTGGCGCGCGCCCGCGTCATGGAGGATGTCAAGAAGCAGACGGAGGTGAAGATCGAGGAGCACCAGCGCGAATTCTATCTGCGCCAGCAGTTGCGGGCGATCCAGGCGGAGCTGGGCGAGACCGATCCCGGTGAGAAGGACAACGCGGATCTGCTCCAGAAGATCGAAGAGGCCCGGCTGCCGGATCGCGCATCGCAGGAAGCGCGGCGCGAAACCGATCGCCTGCGCATGCTCTCGCCGGCGTCCAGCGAATATCAGGTCATCCGGACCTATCTCGACTGGCTGCTCGCCCTGCCATGGCACATTCGCTCGGGCGAGGACACGATCACGCTGCCCAAGGTGCGCGAAGCACTGGATTCGCGGCATTACGGGCTGGATGAAGCCAAGGAGCGCATTCGCGAGTATCTCGCCGTGCGCAAGCTGCGCGGCGGCGACCCGCTGGGCCCGATTCTCTGTTTCGTGGGACCGCCCGGCACGGGCAAGACGTCGCTCGGTGAAGCGATCGCCGATTCGATCGGGCGGGCGTTCTACCGCATCTCCGTGGGCGGCGTGCGTGACGAAGCCGAAATCCGCGGGCATCGGCGCACCTACGTCGGCGCCATGCCGGGGCTGCTCATTCAGGCGCTCAGGCGCGTGGGCGTGAAGGATCCGGTGCTCATGATCGATGAGATCGACAAGATGACGCACGGCGGCATGAGCGGCGACCCGACGGCTGCGATGCTCGAGGTGCTCGATCCTTCGCAGAACAACACGTTCGTCGATCACTATCTGAATCTGCCGTTCGATCTCTCGAGCGCGCTCTTCATCTGCACCGCGAACAATCTGTTCGACATTCCGGCGCCGCTGCGCGACCGCATGGAAGTGATCCGGATCGCCGGCTACACGATCGAGGAGAAGGTCGAGATCGCGTGGCGCTATCTGCTCCCGAAGCTGTTCGAGGAGACCGGGATCTCGGATCTCGATCTGCAGTTCA
>DATMZX010000396.1:0-2674 GCA_035573235.1 Gemmatimonadales bacterium | reverse complement strand
GGTGCGTCCCGTCTACCAGCGCGACTACAAGGTCGTGAATCGCGCCGACCTGGGCGGGTTCAGCCTGGTGCAGCGCGCCGATCCGGACTTCTTCTACCTGAACGACGGGCACGGGCGCTTCACGCACGAGCTGATGGCGCGCAACCCGCGCTTTCGGGACGACGCCGGCCGCGAGATTGCCGAGGAGTACGAGGACTTCGGCCTGGACGCCGTTCTGGCCGACCTGAACGGGGACGGCGCCCCCGATCTCTACGTCGCGAACGACTTCGAGGATCGCGACCAGCTCTGGCTCAACGACGGCCGCGGCCGGTTTCGCCTGTCGCCGTGGTATGCCGTGCGCGCCACGAGCAATTCCGGAATGGCCGTGGCGGTCGGGGATGTGAATCGGGACGGGAATCCCGATCTGTTCGAGGCCGACATGCTGAGCGCCGATACGAAGCGCCTCAAGACTCAAATTCCCACGCACACGGCCGTCGCGAAGCAGCCCGGCATCGGCGCTGACCGGCCTCAGATGCAGCGCAACACGCTGCAAGTGAATCGGGGAGACGGGACCTTCGCGGAGCTGGCGCGATTCGCCGGCATCGGCGCGTCAGGCTGGACCTGGTCGGCGGTGTTTCTCGACGTCGATCTGGATGGCTGGGAGGATCTGTTGGTGGGGACAGGCCACCTCACGGACGTGATGGATGGCGACACGCAGTACGGGCTGCGGAATCTGTTCGACCGCAACAGCGGTCAGCCGGTCGACTGGCGCCGCCGGATGTTGTTCGATTTCCCGTCGCTCAAGCTGCCGAACATGGCATTCCGCAATCGCGGGGATCTCACGTTCGAGGACGCGAGCAAAGCGTGGCGATTTGATTTGGGCGACGACATCTCGCACGGCATGGCGCTGGCCGATCTGGACGGCGACGGCGATCAGGACGTCGTGATCAACCGGTTTGGCGACGCCGCGGCGGTGTTGCGCAACGACGCCACCGCGCCGCGCGTCGCGGTTCGCCTGCATGGCGCGGGTGCGAATACCGCCGGGATTGGGAGCACGGTCCGTGTGTTCGCTGATTCCCTGCCCCGGCAGGACCGCGAGCTCATCGCCGGCGGACTGTACCTCTCGAGCTCGGATCCGATGGCGACGTTCGCGACCGGCAGCGCCGCGTCCGTTCGGATCGAAGTCGATTGGCGCGACGGCGGGCGCAGCGTCATCGACAGCGCTTTGCCCAATCGCGAATACGAGGTTGTCGAGTCACAGGAGCTCCACCTCGCTCCCCATCTCCAGTCTCCCATCTCCCAGCCCCTGTTCCAGGACATCACCTCTCAGCTCGGCGGCCACCGTCATTTTGAAGAGAGTTTCGACGACTTCAGACGGCAGCCGCTTCTTCCCAACTCATTCAGCCAGCTCGGTCCCGGCGTCGCCTGGAGCGATCTGGATGGCGACGGGAAGGAAGATCTGATCGTAGGCGCGGGACGCAGCGGCCGGATCGCCTGGTTCCACAATACCGGCGCCCGGCTCCAACCGGCCCTGACGCGCGTAGCGCCTGCGCCCGGAGACTTGACGACCATCCTGGGCTGGTCCGGCAATGTGATCGCGGGTGTTGCAGCGTACGAGATGGCGACGACGCACGACGCACGACGCACGCCAAGCGTGGTCGTGTACGCGCCGCGGACGGGGAGCGTCACTCCCCTGCTGCCCGGAGACACCGCGAGCGTGGGGCCGCTCGCGCTCGCCGATTATGACGGCGACGGTGATCTCGATCTGTTCGTGGGAGCCCGGATCTATCCGGGTGGCTATCCGCTGTCGCCTTCGTCGCACCTCTACCGCAACGAGCGTGGCCGCTTTGTCCTCGATTCCGCGAACGCTCGCGCGCTCGACAAGCTCGGCATGGTTTCGGCAGCGCTGTTTTCAGACATCGACGGCGACGGCGATCAGGATTTGCTGGTGGCGATCGAATGGGGCAAGATCCGCCTTTTCCAAAACACCGGCGGGCGGTTCACGGCCAATGAAGTGGCGGGGCTGTCCGAGTGGCACAGCCGCTGGAACGGCCTCGCGACGGGCGATCTGGACGGCGATGGCCGGCTCGACATCGTAGCCACCAGCTGGGGCCGCAACGGCGATCACATCGCGACCCCGGAGCGGCCACTGCTCTTGTACGTCGGATTCTTGCCCGGACATGGGCGTCCCGACTTTCTCCTGGCGCAGGAGGACCCGCGTATCAAGGGGGTCGCGCCGCTCGCCAGCTTCGATCGGCTCTCCGAGGCCCTCCCGGCGGTCGGGACCCGGATTCGATCGTTCCACGCCTACGCCGACGCGAGCATCGAGCAGGTGCTTGGCCCCGCCGCGCGCACATTTACGACACTCGGTGCCACCACGCTGGACCACATGCTTTTCCTGAACCGCGGCACCCGATTCGAGGCCCGGCCATTGCCGGCGGAGGCCCAGTGGGCGCCCGCGTTCTACGCCGGCGTCGCGGATTTCGACGGCGACGGCAACGAGGACGTTTTTCTGAGCCAGAACTTTTTCGCGACCGACATCGCAACCCCGCGCTATGACGCGGGACGCGGGCTCCTCCTGTTGGGGGATGGCACCGGCGCGCTGCGGGCGATGTCGGGAGCGGCATCGGGTGTGGAGATCTATGGCGAACAGCGCGGCGCGGCATACGCCGATTTTGACGGCGATGGCCGCCTC
>DATMZX010000395.1:0-10827 GCA_035573235.1 Gemmatimonadales bacterium | reverse complement strand
TCGCACGCCTCGCGCGCCGCCGCCTCTTCCATGTCGTAGGTGTTCAGGCAGATCCCGATGACCTGCGTCGGGTGCACCGGCTCGGCGGCGCTCTCGTAGATCTCGATGAGCTCGTTGTACGACGGGATCGGGACCCACGGCTCGCGCCCGTGATAGTCGCCGATGTGGGTACGCGTGACCTGGTGGCAGAGAATCAGCGCGTCCGGGCAGGAGCCGTGCAGCAACCCGAGCGTGACCCCCGAGTACCCCGGATGAATCAGACTGCCCTGTCCTTCCACCAGCACGATGTCGTGATCCTTCGCGCCCTGAATCGTGATCTGCTCGGCGGCGCCGGCGATGAAGTCGGCCACGACGGCGTCGACGGCGATGCCCCAGCCCTCGATGAAGATTCCCGTTTGGCCGGTCGCGACGAAGCTGGTGCGAGCCCCTCGCTTCACCAGCTCGTCGCGCAGCTGCAGCTGCGCCGTCATTTTGCCGACGTTGCAATCGGAGCCGACGGCGAGCACGACGAGCGCGTCGACTTCGGCGGCACGGCCGTCGGCGATCGGCAGATTCGGCGGTGGGCGGCGCGCGTCGAGAATACGCACCCCGCGCGCCTTCGCGAGCGGACCCAATTCCGGATCATCACCAATGAAGGTGTGGAGCCCGCTCCAGATCTCGAGCTTCTTTTCGATCGCGGCGCGAAGCCACGTTCTCCATTCATCCGGTAAGCGTCCGCCCGCGGGAGCAATCCCGATGAGTATTGCGGTGGCGCCGCTGATTCCTTTGTCGAAATCACCGACGACGGGGATGTTCCCACCGAACCCGAGCACGTCCTGGACTGTCTTGCCCGCCTGTTTGCGGTCGAGCACGGCGACGATGCGCTCGGGGAAGTAACGAATGCAGGAGTTCGCGGTCTTGGAGCTGAGCGGCCCGAATTCGCCGTCAGCGATGATCAGAAACCGGTGTTTGCGCGGCGTCATGAAACGGGCGTCGGTACCTTCCGGCGTTCCACGCCGGTCCAGGCTTCGGTGGTTGGACGCAGCACGGCCTGCTCGGTCGTGACCTCGCCGTAAATCTCGCGATGCAGCACGTGGCGGACCAGCACCATCACGACACAGAGAAATGGGACGGCGACGATCAGTCCGATCGGCCCGAGCAGTTTCCCCATGATGAGCACGCTGGCGATCGTGAGCACCGGCGGCAGATCGACCTTGTGCTGCATGATCCTCGGCACGACGATGTTCGCCTCGAAGATGTGCACGACCACGCCGAGCAGGATCACGAGCAGCACTTGTACCCAGTCGCCCGACGCCACCATGAACAGCGCCGGCAGCAGCGTCGACACGAGCGTGCCGAAGAACGGCACGATGGCCACGAGGCCGGTGAAGATGCCGAACGCCAGCCAGTACGGGACGCCGAGAACGAAGAGTCCCACCGCGGTGAGCGACGCGAGCACCGCCATCGCGAGCAATTGGCCGACGACCCACGCGCGCAGCGTCATCGAAATATCCAGCGCGACGCGCGCGGCGATGGACCGGTACCGCGGTGAAATCAGCGAATTCAATCCGTTGCTGTAGAGCCGCGGCTGCCGCGCCATGTACAACGCCATGACCAGCACGCTCGCGCCCTCGATGAACACCTTGCCCCCGCCGCGCACGTACCCGAGGAACGAGCCGCGCACGAACCCGACCGCGTCGGCGATGAGACCGGCCACGAGACCGGACGAAGGATTGCCGAGCTCGGTGCGCGCGAGCGTCGGGTATTGCCGCGCCCAGCGCGCGAGCACGTCCTGAATGTTGGTGAGCGTTTGCGGCAACCCGCCGACCAGCGCCTGGGTCTGATCGACCACCGGCGGCACCAGCAGCACCGCGATACCGGCCACGCCGGCGATGGTCACGATGACGGCGATCGTGAGACCGGCCCAGCGGCGCACGCGGAAGCGGCGCTCGAGCGAGTCGGTGATCGCCGAGAGATAGACGGCCAGCAGCACGGCGAGGAAGACCAGCAGCAGGATTTCGACGACCCGGATGACGAACCAGACGAAGAGGGCCGCAACAAAGAGCGCCACAAACGTGGCGCTCGACAACTTACCGGGGGAGCTCGACTCGGATCCGTTCAGCTCTTGTGCTCCGCGTCATCGTCTTCGAGCAGCTCGGCGTCCTTGGCGCCTTTGCCAAGCGCCCGAGCCTGCTCCTGGGCGCCTCCAGGAAGCAAACCCATTTTTTGCTTGAGCGCGAGCAGCTGCTGGTCGGCGTCGGCCTTCACCTCGAGGCCCTGGAACTGCTTGATGAGCGAATCGCCCGACAGCTCTTCGTTGACCTCGGCCGACGCGATCAGCTTGCGCTCTTCGTGCTCGATCTGCTCGGCCATGCGCTCGAACGTCTCGAACGCACTCTTATCGGAGATCGAGCCCATCGTCTCCTGAATGCGCTTGTGCGCCTCAGCACGCTTCTGGCGCGCGATCAGAATGTTCTTCTTGCGCTTGGCCTCTTCGATCTTGTCGTTGAGCGCGCGCAGCGAGTTCTTGAGCTTGTCGGTCTCTTCGCGGTGCTTGACCCACGTGTCGTGAAGCTGCACCGCGTTCTGGACGTGCTCGTTGTAGCGCAGCAGCGCCTGTTTGGCGAGATCGTCGCGGCCTTCCTGCACCGCCAGCACGGCCCGCTTCTCCCAGTCCTCGGAGAGCTTCTTTTCCTGCTCGGCCTGGGCCGAGAGGCGCTTCTCGTCGGCGATCGCGGACGCCACCTGCTGCTTCGCTTTCGCGAGCTGGCTCCGCATGTCGACGATCAGCTGCTCGAGAACCTTTTGCGGGTTCTCCGCGCGCGAAATCAGGTCGTTGATATTCGACCGGATCAGCGTGGATAGACGATCGATGATGCCCATCTATGCTCCTGGCAATGAGCGCTCGCGCTTTTGCGCGAGCAGCCGCTCCGTGAAATCCAGCCGTTCGGCCATCTCGGCGATCTGGCCCTGCATGTCTATGACTCGCTGCTCCAGCTCGGCGACATGCTCCGCATCCACGCCCTCGATCCCGTCGCTTCCCTTCTTCCGACCGCGGATCCGCTCGGCGAGCGCCCGGGCGATGTCCGACTTGAAAAACGACCACAGCACGATGCCGGTGATCACCATCCCGCCGATCGCGCCGATCAGCGGGATCAGCTGATTCGGATCGAACGGGAGCATCGGTGGCGGGGGTAGCGGCGTTTGCAGTAGCACGCGCTCTCCTACGCCTCGCGCCCGTTACCCGTTTCAGCGGGTAACATCATGATCGCGGTTTCCCGATCGCGCCCGTCTGCTGCTGGCCCAGCAACCGCTCGGTAAAATCTACTCGCTCCGCCAGTTCCGCCACCTCTCGGCGCAGGGCGTCCACACTTTCCGCCAACTCCAGCGTGTCTTCGCCGGTTCCGCCGCGCGGTTGTGGACCGTGGCGCAGCCGATCGGCGAGCGCTCGGCCCAGGGGCGACAGCGAGATCATCCAGGCAAAAAACCCGCCCACGGCCACGATCGGGATGAATACACCGATCATCCCTGGGTTCATGACTGTAACCGCCCGGTGTCGCCCTGTTTGGCCAGGAGCCGCTCCGTGAAGTCCACGCGCTCGGCGAGCTCCGACATTTCCTGCCGCATCTGCTGGAGCTCGGCGACAATTTCGTCCCGATCGCCGGCCTCCATCTCGTTGCGACGCGCCTCGCCGGAAATGCGCTTCGCCACCGCGCCGGCGACCGGCCGCAGTACCGTGAACAGCCCGCCGAAGAACACGACGGCGGCGATCATCTCGGGTCCGCTCATCGCTCGGTCTTCTTGGACAAGAGGCGCTCGGTGAAGTCGACGCGCTCACCGAGATCGCCGATCTCGCGCCGAGCCTGCTGGATCTCACTGAGGAGGTCTTCCCGCAACAGTTGCAGCTCTTCCTTGACATTCGCTTCGGTGAGCCGCGGACGGATGCGCTCCGCCAACGCGCGCATCACGGGAAAGAGCAAAACCGTGGCACCGACCATGGCGAACACCGAGAGAAAGAGAACGACGATTTCTTCGGGCATGCTACCTCACGGGGGGAAGCCGCTCGGCCTCCCGCTGCTTGGCAACCATCCGTTCGAGGAAGTCGACGCGCTCGCCGAGCTCGCTCATTTGCTCGGGCAAATGCTGCATCTCGTCCAGCTCCTGGCGGAGGTCTTTGACCAGCGCGGCGATCTCTTCGTCTTCCAGCAGGACTTTCTTCCCGGTAATGCGAGCGGCAAGCGCCTTCCCGATCGGGGACATCGAGATCAGGAACAGCGTCAGGCCACCGAACAGCAGAATGACGGCGGTCAGTCCGACGATATCCATCAGTGCGCGCGCCCTCCCTGGGCTCGTTCAACCTACGCCCTAGTCCCCCGCCTGCAACACCTTCTTCAAGTATTGCCCAGTATGGGATGCCTTGGACTGCGCGACCCGCTCCGGCGGACCGGCCGCCACCACACGCCCGCCCAGCTCGCCGCCTTCGGGTCCGAGATCGATCACCCAGTCGGCCGTTTTGACGACGTCGAGATTGTGTTCGATCACAACGACGGTATTGCCCTTGTCCACCAACCGGTGCAGCACCTCGAGCAGCAAACGCACGTCCTCGAAATGCAGTCCGGTCGTCGGTTCGTCCAGGATGTACAGAGTCCGGCCCGTGTCCCGTTTGGCGAGCTCGGTCGCGAGCTTCACGCGCTGGGCTTCGCCGCCCGAGAGGGTCGTCGCCGACTGTCCGAGGTGGATGTATCCGAGTCCTACGTCGTTGAGTAACTCGAGTTTCGTCCTGATACGAGGCTGATGCTCGAAGAAATCGAGCGCGTCGGCCACGGTCAGATCCAGAACGTCGGCGATCGACTTTCCTTTATATCGGACCTCGAGTGTTTCCCGGTTGTAACGCCGTCCCTTACAGACCTCACACGGGACGTAGACGTCGGGCAGGAAGTGCATCTCGACTTTCACCAGCCCGTCGCCCTGGCAGGCCTCGCAGCGCCCGCCTTTGACGTTGAACGAAAAGCGGCCGGGGCCGTAGCCGCGCAGCTTCGATTCGGGCAAATAGGTGAACAGCTCGCGAATCGGCGTGAACAGGCCCGTGTACGTCGCGGGGTTGGACCGCGGCGTCCGGCCGATCGGACTCTGATCGATGTCGATGACCTTGTCGATCTGATCCAGGCCTTCGATCCGCTCGTGCGCGCCGGGCACCACCTTGGCGCGATAGAAATGACGAGCCAGCGCCTGGTAGAGAATGTCCGTCACCAGCGTCGACTTCCCCGATCCGGACACCCCCGTCACCGCGACGAAGGTACCGAGCGGAATCTCGACGTTGAGGTCCTTGAGGTTGTGCTGGCGAGCGCCCAGGACTCGCAGCAGGCGATCCTCGCTGACGATTCTGCGCCGCGGCGGGACAGGAATCCGCAGCTCGCCGCGGAGGTAGCGCGCGGTCAGCGACTCACGATGCTGGAGGACGTCGTCCAGCGCGCCCGCGGCCACGACTTCGCCGCCGTGCCGGCCCGCGCGGGGCCCCAGGTCTACGACGTAATCGCCGGCGCGAATCGTTTCCTCGTCGTGCTCCACGACCAGCACCGTGTTGCCGAGGTCGCGCAGCTCCTTGAGCGTCGCGAGCAGGCGCGCGTTGTCGCGCTGATGCAGCCCGATCGACGGCTCATCGAGGATGTACAAGACGCCGACGAGCCGGCTGCCGATCTGCGTCGCGAGCCGGATCCGCTGCGCCTCGCCGCCCGACAGCGTCACCGCCGAGCGCTCGAGCGTGAGGTAGTCGAGCCCGACGTCCACCAGAAACCGCAGGCGGTCGTTGACTTCCTTCAAGATCGGACCCGCTACGTCGGGATTGAGTCCCCGCACGCTCGAGAAGAATGCCAGCGACTCGCGCACCGGCATCGCCACGACGTCACCGATGTTCTTGCCCCCGACGAAGACCGACAAGCTCTCCGGCTTGAGCCGCCGTCCGCCGCAGGTTGGACAGGGCTGCTCGACCATGTACTGCTCGAGCTGCTCGCGCACGGCATCGGAGGAGGTTTCGCGATAGCGCTTCTCGACGTGATCGAGCACGCCTTTCCAGCCCGATTCGTACGAGCCGTGCCAGCGCTCGCTGTCGTACTGATACGTGATCGTTTTTCCCGGCGCGCCCTTGAGCAGGAGTTTCTGCACGGCCGGAGGCAGATCTTTCCACGGCGTGTTGAGATCGAACTTGTACGTCTTGGCGAGCGCCGGCAGCACGACCTTCTTCAGATATCCGCTCGGCTCGCCCCAAGGCAGCACGACACCCTCGAGGATCGACAGGCTGTGATCGCCGAGCACGAGGTCGGCATTGACTTCGCGCCGGGTCCCGAGCCCCGAGCAATCGGGACACGCGCCGTAGGGAGAGTTGAACGAGAACTGGCGCGGCTCGAGCTCCGGCATCGAGAGCCCGCATTTCGGACAGGAGTAACGCTCGGAGAACAGCCGCGAGCGCGGGCTGCCGGTCTGGCGGACGACTTCCACGACGCCTTCGGCGGCTTTCAGCGCCGTTTCAATCGAGTCTGCCAGCCGGCCGCGATCGGCCGCGCGCACCACGAGCCGGTCGACGACGACGGCGATGTCGTGGTTCTGGCGCCGATTGAGCTTGGGCACCTGCGAGAGGTCGTAGGTCTCGCCGTTCACCCGCACCCGCACGAAGCCCTGCTTCTGCATCGCCTCGAAGACGTCGCGGAATTCACCCTTGCGACCGCGCACCAGGGGGGCGAGCACCTCGATCTTGGTGCCCTCAGGCCAGGCCATCACGAGATCGGTGATCTGCGACGCGGACTGCCGCTCGACCGGTGTCCCATCGTTGGGACAATGCGGCGTCCCGGTTCGGGCCCAGAGCAGGCGGAGGTAGTCGTAGACCTCCGTGATCGTGCCCACCGTGGAACGGGGGTTGGCGCCGGCGGTCTTCTGCTCGATCGAGATCGCGGGCGACAATCCTTCGATCGCGTCCACGTCCGGCTTGTCCATCAAACCGAGGAATTGCCGCGCGTAGGCGGACAGCGATTCGACATAGCGCCGCTGGCCCTCGGCGTAGATCGTATCGAACGCCAGCGACGACTTCCCGGAGCCCGACAGCCCCGTAATCACCACGAGGGCGTTACGGGGCAGCTCGACGTCGATGTTCTTGAGGTTGTGTTCGCGCGCGCCACGAACGATGAGGGCGTCACCGGCCATAGAACCGGAGGCTACTTAGGTCCCGCTATTCCGGTCAACTCTGCCCCTTCGTTTCTCTTGCCTAAGCAGGGCCAGTTTCCTACGTTAGCACCCCCATGGTGAACAACCCGAAGGATCGGGATCCCAAGCGCGAGCGGCGCTGGCAGACGTCGCAGGAGCGCGCCCGGGTCGCGGCGGAGCTGATCGAGGAGGCCGAATCCCTCACGCAGACGGCCGCGATCTCCACGCCCGCGGACGTGGCGCGGGATGGGCAGCCGCCACCCATCCGGGTCGCGCAACCAGCCCCGAATCCCGGCGCGACGACCGCAAAGTTGGACCCGGAGGAAACGCCCAAGCCGTCCGAGGCGATGCCTCCAGAACCTCCACCGCCTGCGCCGCCCTCCACCGTCTCGGCGGAGCCGGCGGCTCCGACGCTGTCCGACGAGCCGCTGTACGCCGCGGCGAAGGAGGCCTCGGAGCGCGGTGACCTGGAGCGGGCAGCGGCGTCGTACCGCGAGCTGCTGGGGCGGGATCCCAAGCATGTGAAGGCTCGCAACAACCTCGCGCTGATCCTGGACGCTCGCGGCGACCGCGAAGGTGCCTTGAGCGAGCTGGATCGGGCGCTGGAGACCGAGCCCGACAATGCCGCGCTGCTGCTCAACCGCGCCGCGGTGCTGGCGGCGACGGTCCGCTATGCGGCGGCGCAACGCGATCTGCAGCGTGTGCTGCGCGCCGAGCCCACCAACGCGGAGGCGCTGTTCAACCTGGGCATCGTGCTGACGCGCCGCGGGATGTGGCGCGAAGGGATCGATCAGCTCCAGCATGCGGTGGAAGTCGATCCCGCGCGCGCCCCGGCGTGGTACTACCTCGGCGAGGCGCTCAATCACGTCGATGATCTGAACGGCGCGCTCGCGGCGTACGAGAAGGCCGTCGAGCTGCAGCCCGCCAACCCCAAGGCGCTGTACGGCATCGGCAAAGTGCTCGACCGGCTGAATCGCCCCGATGAAGCGACTGTCATGTACCGCCGCTCCCGGGAAATGACCGGGAGGTGATTCGAGTAGTTGTGGACGATCTCGCATCGTTCGCTGCTGACGCCCTCGTCCGTCCCGCCACCACTCGTCTCGATCCCACGGCCGCCGCGCTGCGTCGCCTCGAAATCGTCGGCGGCGAGGAATTCCAGAATCGCATTCGCCTGAGCCGCGAGCTCGCCGTCGGTGCCGCCGTCGTCACCGCCGCGGGCGGCGATTTGCCGGCCGAATTCGTCATCCATGCCGTGATCCGCAGCGAAACGGAGCCGGTGACGCGCGGCAACGTCGCGCGCGCCTGGCTCTCCACGCTGCATCAGGCGCAGGAGTGGCAGTTCGCGCATCTCAGCGCGCCGCCGCTCGGCACGGGCGCGGGCAATCTCACGCTCGAAGATTCCGCCGAGATCATGGCCACGGTGCTGCACGCGCATCGCGGCGGCGCGCAGTTCCCCGCCGACGTCTCGTTCGTGGTGGAGCGGCCGGAGGATCAGCAGGTGTTCGAAGCCGCACTGCAAAAGGCGATCGCATGAGCCGGCGCCGATGGGTCGTCGCGATTCTCATCGCCTGGGTGCTGTCGCTGGGCTGGCTCGTGAAGCGCGAGGTGTTCCGCTCCACCGGTGCCCGTCTCGCTTCGGCGGCGCTGGCCGTGCCGCCGGGCGCGTTGTTCTACCGGCTCGATGTCGGCGGCCAGCAGGTCGGCTGGACCTCCATCACGATCGATACGCTCCCCAATGGGCTGCGCGTCGAGACGGTGCACGTCCTCGACGTCGCGGCCGTGGGAAAACTGCACCGGACGACGGTGCGCAGCATCGCCACGCTATCGCGCGCGCTCCGGCTGGAGACTGTCGAAGTGACGTTCGAAGGCGATCTCGGGGAATTCACGACGCATGGACGCGTGCTGGGCGACACGATCCTGTCGATCGCGATCATTCCGGCCGCCGGTGGCGACTCCCAGATGACGCGGATTCATCTCAAAAGCCCGATCACCCTGCCGGCGATGCTGCCGCTGCGGCTCGCCTTCGGCGGCGAGCTCCGGTCGGGCCGATCGTATACCGCGCGGCTGTTCGATCCGATGCTGCTGGTCGAGCGCGACGTGACCGCGCGCGTCGCGGCGGAGTCGACCTTCGTCGTCTCCGACAGCGCCGACCTCGACTCGACGACGATGGTCTGGGTCGCGGAGCACTTCGACACCGTGCGCGCTTTTCGCATCGACCATGACGCCTTCGGAATCCCGATGAGCAGCTGGATCGACGCGCAGGGGAGGCTGGTATTCGTCAGCGACTCGGCGGGATACACGATGGAGCGCGCCGCGTTCGAAATCGCGCACGAGAATTTCCGGCGCCGCGACACCGCGCGCGTCGCGCGGAACAGCGCGGCATCGGAGCCTGGGAGCATCGTTCCCGTGACGGCGCTGTCGGCCGGCATCCGCGCCGCGCCGCCGGCGCGGGCGCACATGCGCGTGCGCACGAGCCGGGGCGACACGCTCGACATCACCCAGGCGTCAGAACTCGCCGCGCACGCCGCGCCCTACCGCCTGCCCTACCGCGATTCGTCGGTCGCGGCCTGGCTGGCGCCCGAGCCGCTGATTCAAAGTCATGACCCGCGCATCGCGGCACAGGCCCGCCAAGTCATCGGACGCGAGCGCAGTCCGGCGCGCGTGGCCGAGCTCCTGGCACACTGGGTCTCGAAGTCGCTGCAGCGCTTGCCTGCCGACGAAATGGGTGTGCCGAGCGCCGCGCGCGTGCTGCAGGAGCGCAAGGGCGATTGCAACGAGGCCACGACGCTGTTCGTCGCGCTCGCGCGCTCGGCGGGCCTGCCGGCGCGCACAGTGTCCGGCCTGCTGTACGTGAACGGCCGCTTCTACTATCACGCCTGGGCCGAGGTGTATCTGAGTGACTGGGTTCCCGTCGATCCGACATTCGATCAGCTCCCGGCGGATGCGTCGCGCATCCCGTTCGCGGTCGGCGGACTGGCTCGACAAGTCGAGCTCGTTCCGCGGATCGGCCGGCTGACGCTCGAGGTTCTATGATTCGCCTGGAAAACCTGACCAAGCTCTACGGCAGCTTCGTCGCCGTCGACGACATCTCGCTGCACGTGCCGCGCGGCGTGCTCTACGGCTGCCTCGGTCCCAACGGCGCCGGCAAGACGACGACGCTGCGCATGATCGCCGGCATCCTGCGCCCCACGCAGGGCCGCGTGCTGCTCGGCGGCGACGACGTGCACGTGAATCCGCTCGCCGCCAAGATGCGGCTCGGATTCATTCCCGACCGGCCGTTCGTGTACGACAAGCTCACCGGCGCCGAGTTCCTGCGATTCGTCGCGGGGCTGTACGGGCAGGAAGGCGACACGGTCGAGCGCCGCATCGCCGAGCTGCTCGAGGTCTTCGAGCTGACGAGCTGGAAAGACGAGCTGGTCGAGGCGTACAGCCACGGCATGCGTCAGAAGCTGATCATCTCGAGCGCGCTGATTCACCGCCCCGAATGCATCGTCGTGGACGAGCCGATGGTGGGGCTCGATCCCAAGGCCGCGCGGCTGCTCAAGGACATCTTCCGCCAGTTCGTCGAAAAAGGCGGCACGGTGCTGATGAGCACGCACACGCTCGAGATCGCCGAGGCGATGTGCGACCAGATCGCGATCGTCCAGCACGGCA
>DATMZX010000394.1:0-4174 GCA_035573235.1 Gemmatimonadales bacterium | reverse complement strand
TGGTCAAAACTCGGGCGAGATTTCCCGGGGGCGACTGGAAGTCGTACCGCTTCCAGGAGGCGCTCGGAAAGCCGTCAGGGGGAGACAAGGCGCGCGACGAGGAGTGGGAACGCCACATCGCGGTGCTCCAGCGATGGCACTCGGCGCGTCCCGATTCGATGGCGGCCGTGCTTGCGCTCACCGACGCGATGATCGGCTACGGCTGGAAAGCGAGAGGCACCGGCTTCGCGGACACGGTGACTCCGGACGGTTGGCGGCTACTCCATGAACGGACGGCAGCTGTCGACGGTTTGCTGGCCGAGATCGGCCGCCGCGTCCCGCGCACACCGGATTGGTACTGCGCCATGATCGACGCCGGCCGGATGGAGGGCTGGGACCGCGAGCGTGTCGACGTGCTGTTCGAGGAAGCGGTGGCGCTCGAGCCGAACTATCTGCACGCCTACAGTGCCATGGCGCGGTACCTGACGCCGCGGTGGCAAGGGGAGGAAGGCGACTGGGAGGCGTTCGCCGAGCGCAGCAGCGAGCAGCTCGGTGGCCGCGAGGGCTCGGTCGTCTACGGCCACGTCGCGTGGCAAATCAGCAAGTTGTATCGCGGCGCCGACTTCTTCAAGCAGAACCGCGTTTCATGGGACCGCGTCAAGCAGGGGTTCGTCGATCGCGAAGCGCTCTATGGCTTCAGCGTGCGAAACCTGAATGCCTTTTGCCAGCTTGCCGGGGCCGCCGCCGATCGCGAGACGACGAAAACGCTGTTGGCGCGGATCGGCGACGCATGGGACGCCGAGGTATGGAAGGAGCGCAAGTACTTCGACGGCTATCGAAAGTGGGCAGGACTCTCGTGAATGGATGCTCAACGCTTGCCGCGGCGGCCCGGGGTTGATTACACCGACACGACTGGGATGACCACACTTCCTAGCCCAACAGACCTACCGCTCGTTCAATCAACCTGTGGCAACCATAACCGGACCGTGTGCGGCTATGGCTCTTGAGGTGACGAATATGTTCACCCGCTACAGGCTCTTGATCGCGTTCCTGACGACGGCCGCGATCTCCGCCCATACAGGACGGTGACGGTGAAGCGCTGGGGCGGACAGACATCCGCCTTCGCGCGAGTCTGAATTCTGCGTGAGCTGCGGCGGGCGTCGTACCACCTCTCACGGTCGTTCTTCACGACCGAGATCGACGGCTATCGGGGGGGGCGCGCTGGCCGCATCAGCCGCACGACGCCAAGACCCGCCAGTCCGAGCGCGAGCGCGAGCACGAACATCGGCGGGAGCGCCGGAACGGGGATGGCGGCGCACGACGAGGCGTTGATATTGTTCGTGTCCAGGGTCACTGCGCCGTTGCGCGCCAGTGCACGGCCGACGAGGTTGGCGCCCGTGGTCATGGTGATGCTGGTGAGCGCCAGGATGTTGCCCACGAGTGAGGTCGAGGTGCCAACGGTCGCCGACGAGCCGACCTGCCAGAACACGTTGCATGGTGATCCGCTTCCACTCATGATCACCGACGAACTCGAGGCGGTCGTCAGCGTGCTGCCGATCTTGAAGATCCATATCGCCGCCGCGTTGCCCTGGCCGTTCAGCGTCAGGGTTCCCGTCAGCTGGGCGGATGACGAGAAGCAGTACACGCCGGGAGTCAGCACCTGGCCGCCAAGATCCTGCCCGGTCAAATCGAGCGTGCACGACTGCCCTGCGGCGCTGTTGTACGCCGTCGTCAGCGCGGACTGCGCGGAGAGTGCCGCCGCGTCGGCGGCGTGAATCGCGCCGCCGGATACCAGCCCGGGCGGAAAGCCGGTGACCGCGCTGCCGGGACTGACCCCCAGGTCGCCGACGATGACGCTCGGCCCGGTGTTGGTAACCGTCGATCCCGCGAGAACCGCGTAGCTCTGTGCGGTGCCGAGCGGTGGCGCAGTCTGCGCCGAGGCCGGAACGGCCGCGGCAACGAGGAGTGTGGTGAGTGCGGGCGCGAAGAGTCGACCGATTCTGCTGTCGATCATCAAAGAGGTCCCCATTGTTTTGCAGGAGCAGTGTAGGGATCTTGTCGCGAGGCGGCTGTCCCGTTTTGAACAATGCCGGTGACGGAGGTTGGCTATAGTGGCAGCACTGTGGCTGCGAACGTGTCCCCCGCCTCGTTTACCGCGGATCTGTCGGGATGCGCCGCGTTGTCCGCTCTCGCTGCAGACGAGATCGCCGATCTGTTCATCGCGGCGCTGGGCCGGGCCGGCGCCACGATTGTCGATACCGTGTCGCACGCGTTTCCGACGGCAGGGTTGACCTGCGTGGTGATCCTGCGTGAGTCGCACGCGGTGCTGCACACATGGCCGGAGACCGGCATGGTGAACATCGACATCTTTTCATGTACGCCGCGGCTGCGCAGCGTCGACGCGATCACTGCGCTGGGCCGCACGCTCGGAGCCGCTCGGGTATCGATACAGGAGATTCCGCGTGCTTCGGGACACCGACGACGCAGCGTCGGCAGCACGTAACTACGCACTGCGTCTGGGCGGATGGTCGCTCGCGCTGTTTGGATTGTTCCGTCTGCCGTGGGTGGCGACCCAGATCGTGTGGCCCGTCACACGACTGCAGTCGGCAGCCGCGATCGCGTTATTCGGCCCCTCGTCCGCGGCGGTTGAGGTCACGCTGGCGTGCAGCGGCGCTGATGCCCTGTCGGTATGCCTCGGGGCGATCGTCGCGTACCCGGCGTCATGGCGGATGAGGGCTACCGGCGTCGCCGCTGCGAGCGCCGCACTGCTGGCGCTGAACACCTTGCGCATCGGCACCCTGGGGCGGGCGGCCTCCTCACCGCGCCTGTTCGAGGGCCTGCACCGCTACGTCTGGCCGGCGGCGTTGACTGCGGCGATCGCCTTACTCGTGTTGGCGTGGATGCGCGTCGCCGACAGCAATCGCGGCGCGGCGACCGTCGCGGCGCCGCCCCGCGCGGTCGTGTTCCCGCTCACGGCGGGCGTCCTGCTGCTGCTCTTCAACGTGGCCGCGCCGCTCTATCTCGAGAACGCGCGCGTGCTGGCGGTCGCGATGCTGGTCGCGCGCGGTGCTGCGGCCATGCTGCGCGGGATTGGCATGAACGCGACCGCGTCCGCGGGAATCCTCACGACCTCGCGCGGGGCATTCCTGGTGACACAGGAATGCATTGCCACGCCGCTCATCCCGATTTACGTGGCCGCGGTGATCGTCTATTCCCGCACCTGGAGACGCACCGCTCTCGGCGCCGCCGCCGCCCTGCCGCTGTTCGTCGCCCTGGGCATGGCCCGCCTGCTGGTGGTCGCGCTGCCGCCGAGCCTCACCGGCTCGCCGGCGATCGCGATCCACGCCTTCTCGCAGTTCGTGCTCGCGGCCGGGATGGTGTGCGCGCTGGCCGTGTGGCGTCACGGGGCGCGACCCTCAACGTGGGCGCGGGCCGCTCTGGCGGTGGCGCTCGCGCTGGTGTGCGGCGGTCTGCTGGGCGGCCCGTACACGCGCGCGATCATGTGGCTGGCCACGCCGTCCTACACCGATCCGCAGGGCGCGCTGTGGCTCCTGCCTGCGTTCCAGACCGGCCTGTTACTGGCGCTCTCGGCGGCGGCCCTCGCACGGCGAGACTGGTCGCGGTTCGCGGTCGGTCTCGCGCTTCTCGCCTTCATGCAGGTCGCGGTCGGCTCCGCGCTGGGGATGCTCACGCACGCCGCGCTGATGCCGCCGGTGCGCGACATTCGCGCCTGGGCGCTGCTCGGTCCCGCGCTGGTCATGGCCATGGTGATCCATCGTGCGCCGGCACGCCGCTGAAGCACTGGCGGCATTCGGCGCCGCCCTGCTCATGACGATGGTCATCGCGGCGACCGTCATCGGTGCGCCGTCCGAGCGAATCTTCGGGCTCGAGATCGTCGGCCGCCACCACGATCCGTTCACGGTGATGCAGCAGTTCGCGGGATCGGCGAGGGCGGGTGTGTACCTGCAGCCGGTCACCGACTTCATCGGCGCGGCGATCGCACGCTGGACGGGTCCGGTCGCCGCCTACAACTGGCTCGTGCTGTTGACGTTTCCGATGGCCGCCGCGGCAGCCTATCTGCTGGCCCGTCACCTGGCGCTGCCGCCGGCAGGGGCGTGGGTCGCGGCGATGCTGTTCGCCTTTTCACCGTTTCATCTCGCCCACGCGGCTTACCACCCGCACGTCGCACAGACGC
>DATMZX010000393.1:0-3173 GCA_035573235.1 Gemmatimonadales bacterium | reverse complement strand
CCGAGAAAACCCGGCAGCGGTCGGTCCAGCAGGCCGTGACCGATCTGAAGACCGACGCGAGCCTGCTCATCCGGCAGGAAATCGCGCTCGCCAGGGCCGAAGTGAAGGAAAAAGTCGCGGCCGTGGCGAAGCAGGCGGCGTTGTTTGCGGGCGCCGGCGTGCTCGGCTATACCGGCCTGCTCGTGCTGTTGGCGGCGCTGGTGCTCGGCTTGATCGCCATCGGCGTCGTGGCGTGGCTCGCCGCGCTCAGCGTGGGCATCGTGATTCTCTTGGGCGCTTTCTTCCTGGTGCAACGAGCGCGCCGGTGACCACGCTGCCAAGCCGGATCGACAAACCACCCGAATACGGCTGGAGCGCGGCCGGGAAGAGCGCCGCCGAGATCTCGAGCGATATCCGGCAGACCCGCTATCGGCTCGAGTCGGATGTGCGCGCGCTGCGCGAGGCGTTCGAGCCGCGCCGGTTTCTCCCCGCGGCCGCGGTCAGCGCGGGCCTGGCCGTGCTCTCCCTGGTGATCCGCAGGATTCTCCGCAAGAAGCGCTAGCGGCTGTCGTTTCAGGGCGGTTATCGTTACGCCGCCCTATGTGGACCTTCCTCCGCAAGAGATCGCTGACGCAGTGGATCGTCGTCGCCATGTTCGCCGGTGTCGCGATCGGCATGGCGTTCCCGGATTTCGGCGTCGCGCTCCTGCCCGTTTCGACTTCCTTCATCCGCATCATCAAGTCGATCATCGTCCCGCTGATCTTCGCGACCCTGGTCGTCGGCATCGCGGGACACGGCGAGGACATGAAGCGCGTCGGCCGGCTCGCGGTCAAGTCGATCGTCTACTTTGAAATCGTCACGACGCTCGCGCTGTTCATCGGGCTGATCGCGGTCAACCTCATGAGGCCCGGCGAGGGCGCGAGCTTGAGCGCGCCCCCGTCCGGCAGCGCGCCCGCGGTGCAGGCGATCACCTTCGCGACCGTGCTCGAGCACACGATCCCACAAAGCTTTTTCGAAGCGGCGTCCACCAATCAGATGCTGCAGGTCGTGGTGTGGACGGTGCTGTTCGCGATCGCGCTGACGCAGGTGCGCGGCCGGGCGAAGGAAACGATGCTCGCGTTCAGCGAGTCGCTGGCGGACGTGATGTTCAAGTTTACCGCCATCGTGATGAAGTTCGCGCCGATCGCGGTCGCGGCGGCGCTCGCGGCCACGGTCGGGAAGCCGGGCGGCCTCAAGAACCTGCAGACGCTCGGCATGGTGGTGATCACGCTGTACGTGGCGCTGGTCGTGTTCATGGTGCTCGTGCTGTATCCGGTGGCCAGGCTCGCGCGCGTGCCGGTCGGGGCATTCGTCGCGGCGGTGCGCGAGCCGGCGCTGATTGCGTTCTCGACCGCCTCATCCGAGGCCGCGCTGCCCAAAGCGATGGAGCGCATGGAGGCGATCGGTGTGCCGCGCCACATCGTCGCGTTCGTGATGCCCACCGGCTACTCGTTCAATCTGGACGGGAGCACGCTCTACCTCTCCGTCGGACTGATCTTCGTGGCGCAGGCGAGCGGCATTTCGCTCTCGCTCGGACAACAGCTCCTGATGATGCTCACGCTGATGTTGACCAGCAAAGGCGTCGCCGGCGTGCCGCGCGCGTCGTTGGTGATTCTGATCGGAACCGTGGCGTCGTTCAATCTGCCGGCTGAAGCGGCGGTCGCGCTCATCGGCGTGGACGTGCTCATGGACATGGCGCGCACTACGGTGAACCTGATCGGCAACTGCCTCGCCACCGTGGTGATCGCGCGCTGGGAAGGCGAGTACGGCGCGTGACGGTCACGGAGATCCCCGTCGATCTCGACCAGGCGCTTGCTGAGCGCTACACGCTGCGCCGGGTGCTGGGGCGCGGCGGAATGGCCACCGTCTATCTCGCCGACGACAGGAAGCATCGCCGCGCGGTCGCCATCAAAGTCCTGCTGCCGGGTCTCGCCGCCTACCTCGGCGTCGAGCGGTTTCTCAAGGAAATCCAGATCGCGGCGCGCCTGACCCACCCGCACATCCTCGCGCTGCACGACTCCGGGGAAGCCGCCGGCTTCCTGTATTACGTCATGCCGTACATCGACGGCGCCTCGCTGCGCCAGCAGCTCGAGGCGGCGCCGCGGCGCGTGCTCCCGCAGCACCAGGCGATCGCGATCGCCGAGCCGGTGGCCGACGCGCTCTCGTACGCGCATCGCATGGGCGTGCTGCACCGCGACATCAAACCGGAAAACATTCTGTTCTCGCAGGGCCATCCGATCGTCGCCGATTTCGGAATCGCGAAAGCGGTGAGCACCGCGGGCGGCGCCAACATCACGCGCACCGGCTTCCCGGTCGGGACGCCGGGATACATGAGTCCCGAGCAGGCCGCGGGTTTGACCGAGCTGGACGAGCGCACCGATGTCTACAGCCTCGCCGTGGTGATTTACGAAATGCTGGTCGGCGAAGTCCCGGGACGCTGGCCGACGGAAGATGCCGTCCGGGCGGGCCGCTTCCTCGAAGCGATGCCGTCACATCGGACGAGGCTCACGACCGCGGGACCGCGGATCGAGGCGGCGCTGGTGCGCGGGCTCGCGATTCGCCACGATCAGCGCACGGCCACGCCCGACGTCTTGATGGACGAGCTGGTGAGAGGGCCCTCGGGGCAGCGCCGGCGCTACGACAAAGACGAAGTGGACGAAATCGTCAAGCGCGCGACCGAGCTGGAAGCGACGAACAAGACCGCGTCGGGCGCGCTGACGCTCGGCGGCGTGGAGGAGATCGCCGGCGAAGTCGGCGTGAAACCCGAGCTGGTGCGTCAGGCCGCGGAATCGCTGCGCCGGCCCTCCACTCCGAATCCGCCGGCGCCTCCGGCCAACCAACCCAATCCCTGGATCTCGGGACCGACGCGGCTGACGTTCGAGCGGGTCGTGGACGGCGAGCTGCCGGAGTCGGAGTACGAGACGGTGGTCGACGAGATCCGGCAGGTGCTCCAGGATGCCGGGCAGGTCAGCCAGTTCGGGCGCTCGTTCACCTGGTCGGCGCAGCGGTCCGGCTCCAACAGCGGTGTGCGGCGCAACCTCGAGATCACCGTCTCGATTCGCGGCGGGCGCACGCGCGTGACGATTCAGGAGAACCTTGCCAACCTCATCGGCGGGGTGTTCGGCGGCATCGGCGGTGGCATGGGGGGCGGGGGC